>JAFVSR010000102.1 GCA_017503645.1 Bacteroidaceae bacterium
CCAATCTAAGAGCGCCTCTTAATAATGTTAAACCGTCCAACTTTTGGGGGTCACATCAATATTTAGTCGCCCTCTTTGATGACATATTATTATGTGAACTTATTTAAGGTTCGAAGCGGGGTCGAGGTTGTCGCGCTCGATATCTTTGAAATAGTTCACTGTGCCAACCTTGAGCTCTGCTGTAGCAGCATCGTCGCAAACGATAATGCCGCGGGGGTGCATCTGCAATACGCTGATAGTCCACATCTGTGTGATGTTACCCTCAACAGCGTGATAGAGAGCCTGAGCCTTATTGTGGCCATTTACGAGGATAAGAACCTCTTTTGCATCCATAACAGTACCAACACCCACTGTAACTGCAGTTTTGGGAACCTTGTTGATGTCGTTATCGAAGAAACGAGAGTTGGCAATGATGGTGTCGGTTGTAAGAGTCTTGATACGAGTACGTGATGCAAGTGAAGAACCGGGCTCGTTGAAGGCGATGTGGCCGTCGGGACCAATACCACCGAGGAACAAATCGATACCACCGTAAGACTTAATCTTCTCCTCGTAGCGTGCACACTCTGCCACAAGATTCTCGGCGTTACCATTGAGGATGTTCACATTCTCCTTCTTCACATCTACGTGACTGAAGAAGTTGTTCCACATAAATGAGTGGTAGCTCTCGGGGTGCTCCTCGGGAAGGCCTACATACTCGTCCATATTGAATGTTACCACATTCTTGAAGCTAACCAAGCCCTTGTTGTAAAGGTTGATAAGCTCGCGGTATGTGCCAAGGGGTGTACCACCGGTGGGAAGACCAAGAACAAAGGGTTTCTCCGCTGTAGGTTGGAACTCATTGATTTTACGTGCTACATAAGATGCAGCCCAGCAAGATAGTTGCTGATAGTTAGGTTCAATAATTAAACGCATAATACTTAAAATTTATAGTGTCCTTTAACTTTTAGTTTGTCAAACTGTGAATCCATCTTCATAAATTGCGGAATGCTCTTTTTAACGCCACCCACAACTGTATCTTTGTGCAACGCCATAACAAGCGTGCCATCGTAGTCCTTGAAAAGCATAGGGCCACCCACATTGCCTGTGAGCAAGGGCTGCGGCTCTATGTGCCACGGGCCGTTAAGGCCGTGGTCTTTTTCGGTATATGCCACCCCTATTGCCGATGCGCCGTCTATGGTGGTGTCAAAGAGGATTCCAAGCTCACCACCGCGCGTGTCGAACATAAATGGTGCCTGCATCACGGGCGAATAACTCTTTTCTCCATTCTCGGCCACAGCCGACGACCAACCGTTCTGCGATGCGCGGAACATAATGTATGGCTCGCCCACCTGTACATCGAGTTTTTTACCCAAACGTATTATCTGCACAGTGGCATTGCCCGACTGCTCCGCGGCATAATTATATATAAGGTATCCCACATTCAGCTCGTCCTCGCAAAAGGTGGGGTGAACAGCCATATATTCGGGTGCAAGCAGCGGTGTTTCGGCTGTAAGTTGTTTATAGGGGCCTGTTATGCTGTCGCTTGCAAATATTTCGCAAGCGGTGCGATAAACAGGCTTGCCCGCAACGGTATCTATCACAATATCGGGGCGGGTGAATGTAGCCATATAGTAGTAGCGGCCTTTATGCTTGTGAATCTCGGGCGAGGTGACAACAGCCCCTGTTCCCACCCACGACGCCTGCGACGGGCGCAACACATCGTACGGGCCTTCCCACACACGCATATCACTGCTGCGCCACAGGTATCCGCCATCGCCTGTCATATAATAGATGTCTTTTGCACCATCATATATGACAAAAGGGTTGGCAAGGTCCATTGCATCTATCGCCACCTGCCCCACAGCCACACCGGCCGGAGCACGCAACCCGCCATCGACAGCAGAATTTCCTTTGCACCCCTGCAAACATAAAAGAAGCAACAGCGCAAACGAAAGAGATATGAGCATTACCTTTTTCACCCTTATACGATGTTTTATTTGTAAAGATAAGCAAATTTATATAAACAAAGAATCTAAAGCAAGAAAATTCAGATAATTCTACTTTTTTGCATTGCTTTTAGAAGAATTAAAAAGCACGGGAACGCGAATTATAAAAATTTAAATGTTTTTACAGCACAGCAAGGCGGGCAATATTGTTTTAGCAATAGAACAAGCAAACAACTGAGTTATGAAAAAGCTGTTATTATTTTTAGCAATGATTGCGATGTGCGTCTGCTCGGTGAGCAACGCACAAAACGACAAGAAGATGACAAGGAAGGAGCGTGAAGCCGCTTGGCGTGCTGCGAGGTTGAAGAAAAAAGCCGAAGAGAGGGCACGCGAGGAGCAACGCGACTCCATAGATTTTATGCAGGCTATCGAGGCTTTGCGAAGCGGTTCGTGGGCATTGGAGGCATCGAGCATCACGTTCAACAACGGATACACCGAGTATGTAACGCCCAGCACAAATTTCGTATCCATAAACGAAGGAACAGGAGTGGTTCAAACCGCATTCGACAACAGCAACATAAACTCGCCCAACGGGCTTGGCGGCATAACACTCGAGGGTTCCATCACGGGTAGCGAAATGAGCCGCGACAAAGACGGAAACATATACTACAGCTACGGCATCCAGGGTGCAGACATTTCGGCCACGGTATATATAACCCTTAATGCCAACAGCAACAACGCCACCGCACAGGTGAATCCCAACTTCAGCGGCAACTATATGACGATGGAGGGTACGATATATCCATACAACAACGCGGGAGTGTTCGAAGGCACACCAGGGTATGTGTGGAGCGGCAACGTGGGGTTCTGGTTTGCGCCCCACCCTTCGATGATGGCACCGCCACCGCCTATGATAGGCGCACGCCCACCAATGGGGCCGCCAATGGGACCTCCGATGCGCCCACGCCCACCGATTGGTGGGATAAGACCGCCGATGGGTGGTGGAGGTGGCGGTGGCGTTAGTTCCGGCCCTCCGGGGTTTGTACCTTAACAGATTTACAAATTCCCGTGTATAGCCGCGGCTATACACGGGAATTTGTAAATAATTTTGCTTATTATTATTGACAAAACTCGCCTTCGCAAACCGCGTGGCACCAACTACGTCGGTGCTACGCGCGACTATTGCTTTATATGCTTGTCGATAATTTTGCGATGCAAAATTATTCTAAGGGCATCATATTGGTATAGACGTTCTGAACATCGTCGTCCTCCTCGAGGCGCTCAACAATCTTGTCGATGGTTGCACGCTGCTCCTCGGTTACCTCTTTTTGGTCGTTGGGAATACGGGTAAACTCGCTACCTGTTATCTCAAAGCCTTTCTCCTCAAGAAATTTCTGAATGGCACCGAAGGATTTGGGGTCGCCATAGATTGTTATCTCGTTCTCCTCCTCGTCGAACTCGTCCTCCACACCAAAGTCGATGAGTTCCAGTATGAGGTCGTCCATATCAAGGCCGTCTTTCTTTGTGAATGTGAACACACATTTTTGTGTGAACATAAAGTCGAGGCTGCCCGATGTACCCAGTGTACCGCCGAACTTATTGAACACGGCACGCACGTTGGCTACAGTGCGGGTGGTGTTGTCGGTTGCGGCATCTACAAAAATGGCGATACCAAAGGGGCCGTATCCCTCATATGTAACCTCCTTGTAGTCCTTCTGGTCCTTGCCAAGTGCATTCTTGATAGCACGCTCAATGTTGTCCTTGGGCATATTCTCGCGCTTTGCATTGGCGATGATGGCTCTAAGGTGTGAGTTGGTGTCGGGATCAGGACCACCGGCCTTAACGGCAATGGCAATTTGTTTACCTACACGGGTAAATGTACGCGCCATATTACCCCATCTTTTCAGTTTCGCAGCTTTACGATATTCAAAAGCTCTTCCCATAGTATGTTTTTAGTATTTAATTAAATATTTATTTTTTACCTATTGTTTGTCATACTGAGCGGTAGCGAAGTATCTCTTACGTTATTGAGATTTCTCACATTCGTTCGAAATGACAAAATTACATTTTGTTATCGGCGAGTTTTGCAGTGAACGTCGCAGGCAGCATCGCTGAATGTGATGCCCTGCGGTGCACGAAAAGCAAAGCGAGCCAATGACATTACTGTGTTTTGTTATCGCTGTATTGCACCCAGACGTTTCTGGAAATTCTCCATAAGGCGGGACATTGTCTTGTCGATTACCTTGTCGTTGAGTGTTTGGTTATCGTCCTGTAATATAAAGCTGACAGCATAGCTCTTCTTGCCCTCCTCAAGGTTCTTACCCTCGTAAACATCGAACAATGATACAGCCTTCAGCAGTTTCTTCTCTGTTTCGCGTGCCACCTGCTCTATCTGTGCAAATGTAACCGACTTATCCACCAGCAGAGCAAGGTCGCGCTTAACTGCGGGGTACTTGCTTATCTCGGAATAACCGATTTTCACATTTTTCACGGCCTTCATAAGTTCGGTCCAGTTGATGTCGGCATAGAACACCTCGCTGTCGATATCGAAGCGCTTTGTTATCTTCTTGCGCAAAATACCGAGCTGCGCCACCACCTTTTTATTGTTGGCGGCCTGCACCTGCAAGCCTGCGGCAAACACATCGTCACTGAAGGTGCTTATAACGCGCATTGCGGGTTTAAGGCCAAGGCGGTCGAATATATGCTCAACGTGCGATTTAAGGTCGTAAACCGAGAGGGGGCGACCCTGCTCCACCCACGATGCAGCAACGTTGTTACCCGTCTGCCACAAGCATAGGTGATAGCTCTCGCTGTAGGGGCTCAGGATTTTCTCCTCGGTACGTTTGTCGGCATCGAAACGGTAGCTGTTACCGAATTCAAAGAAGCTGAGGTCGGTGAATTTGCGGCTCACATTGCGCTGTATGCTTTCCAAACCGCCGAAAAGGAGAGTCTGGCGCAGCACGTTGAGGTCGGCGCTCAGGGGGTTCATAAGGCGCACGAGGTTCTCGCTCTTGTATGTTTCAAGGCCGTCGTAGTACGAAGCCGATGTAAGCGAGTTGTTCATTATTTCGTTGAAGCCATAGCCCACCAACTGTTCCGATACAAGATTTTGCAGTTTGTGCGACCTATCCTCGGCACCCTTGGTGATGATTGACGAGTGCAAGGTGGTGTCAATAGCCACATTGTTATAACCATATATGCGCAAGATATCCTCTACCACATCGCAGGGGCGCTGAACATCTACGCGATAAGGGGGTACCTGCAACGAAAGGCCGTTTTCGGTCTCGCCGGCAATCTTCATCTCAAGCGATGTAACAATGCTCTTTACGGTGGCGGGAGCAATGTCGGCACCAATGAGGTTGTTTACATAATTATATTCAAGCTCCACCTTGAAATCCTCCACGGGGGCGGGATATACATCCTTAATATCCATTGATATGGTGCCGCCTGCAAGTTCCTTAATAAGAATGGCAGCCTGCTTCAATGCATAGATTACATTATTGGGATCGGTACCGCGCTCGTAGCGGAACGATGCATCGGTCTGCAAGCCGTGGCGGCGTGCTGTCTTGCGAATCCAAGTGGGGTGGAAATATGCGCTCTCAAGGAACACGTTCTTGGTCTCCTCTGTTGTTCCAGAATCGAGGCCGCCGAACACACCGGCAATACACATAGGCTCCTCGGCGTTGCAAATCATAAGGTCGCGCTCCGACAACTTGCGCTCTACACCGTCGAGAGTAACAAATGGAGTGCCCTCGGGGAATGTGCGCACCACCACCTTGCCGCCTTTAATCTTGTCGGCATCGAAGCAGTGCATAGGCTGGCCGTATGCGTGCAGTATGTAGTTTGTTATATCCACAATGTTGTTTATGGGGCGCAGACCTATTATCTGCAGCTTGTTCTTCAACCAATCGGGGCTCTCCTTCACTGTTACGCCCTTTATGCTTACACCGGCGTAACGCATACAAGCCTCGGGGTTCTCTATCACAATATCAATGGGCAGTGAATTGTCATCTACCTTGAATGCATCGCACGAGGGGCGTGTTATGGTGCTGCCGCCACAGTTTTGTGTGAGGTAGGCATAGAGGTCGCGTGCCACGCCGTAGTGTGAACAGGCATCGGCACGGTTAGGGGTGATATCAACACCAATAAGATAGTCGCTCTTTATGTTGTAGTACTCCTTGGCGGGTGTTCCTGGAACGGTATCGGCGGGCAGAACAATGATACCATCGTGGCTTGTACCCACGCCTATTTCGTCCTCGGCACATATCATACCAAACGACTCCACGCCGCGTATCTTGCCTTTTTTAATAGTGAAGCACTCGTCGCCACTGTAGAGCTTGGTGCCTATGGTTGCCACAACAACCTTTTGCCCGGCTGCCACGTTGGGGGCACCGCAAACGATTTGTGTGGGCACGCCATCGCCCAAGTTCACGGTTGTTATGTGAAGGTGGTCGCTGTCGGGGTGGCCTACACAGGTGAGCACCTCACCGATAACCAAGCCCTCGAGGCCGCCTTTAATTGTCTGTACCTCTTCAACGCCGTCGGTCTCCAAGCCTATGGAGGTGAGGGCTGCTGAAACTTCTTCGGGAGTAAGGTCGCAAGCGACATACTCTTTGAGCCAATTATAAGAAATATTCATATATTAAGTTTTTATTTATTTTTCCTACTTAAAACGCAATCACTGCAATGCCATCATCACCAATGTGTACCGAATATATAATTTTCTTTGTATAGATTCCTCACTACGTATCGGAATGACAAAACAAAGTTTTGTTATCGACGAGCTTTTAGAAAAGCGAGTCAATGACATTACTGTGTTTGTTATCGACGAGTTTTGCGGCTATAGGTCGCGTGAAGCA
>JAFVSR010000103.1 GCA_017503645.1 Bacteroidaceae bacterium
AAAATGGCTTGCCATTTTGCGCCGCCAAGCGAGTTCCGGACACCCCAAAAACATCAGCTACGTTTTCCGTTAAGAAAGCGACCATATGCGCAGAGTTCTTTGGTACTTTCTATCGGCATAGAAAGTACATAAAAAATATAATTTAATTGAGATAATGCCAGATAATCAGCACCGAAAACTATATAGCAAGCACCCCCAAAAAAAACAGGTGAGCGATTGCCTGCGGCGCAAGCAACCGCACTCAATGTCTCCCTGCGGCAACGATATTCAAAAACTCCTCCTTGTTTTGCCAATTGTTTGCAAACACGCAGTTGAAAACTTTTTTACCTATATTTCCTATTTTTCAGTAATTTTTTTGGTGGTTTCGGGAATTCTGCGCATATTTGCGTGATTGAAAGTGTATGGTGCAAGCGGTGTGCGCTCTTGCTATTTGCGCAACATTTTGACACTCAAAAAGTTGTGCGTTGCAAAGCCGTGGCAGGGTTGCAAAAACACAGCCAATCGCCTCCCTGTGAAGGGCGGTACTTTTAGAGAGAAATTTATTTAACTTTATTTTATTAACTAAATTTTACGTTATGAGAAAAAATCTATTTCTAACTCTTGCGTTAATAGTTGCTTCAATCGCAACAGTTAATGCACAGTGGTCAAAGGTTCTTTCAACAGTAGATGGCCTTCCCGGTGTTACCGATAAGGCAATTAACTGTGTGGTTGCAAAAACCGGCTTGATTACTCCCGACGCTCCCATCAACGGTTTGCGTTTTACAGTAATCGAGACAAGCAATATGGAGAAACCCGACGGCCACCCCTGTACAGCTATTGCTGAGTTCGTAATCCGCGACGCTGAGGGTAATGCTCTCAACTACGTGGCAGCCGGTAACTCTTTTATTAACGAGTCAACAGGTTGGCCTGCACTTAACGACGGTTTGTACAATGGCTATATGCACACAAACTGGAGTGGCGGTAACCCCACCGGTGCACACCACTACATCGAGTTTACATTCGATGAGCCTGTTTCTGCTTTCAGCCTTGAGTGGGCCAACCGCCAGGGTAACCCCAAGAACGCCCCCACACTCGTAGTTCTCACCGAGAAGGGTGTTGACGGCGAGGCTGTTGAGATTCCCGCTATTCCCACATCTACCTATGCTCTTGGCAGCCAGATAGCATCTTTGGATGAGTTGCTTGCTGCAAGTTATGTATCTATGGAGGCTGAAACCTTCAAGGGCGACTGGAACAAGGATGTTACAGGTTGGTTGGGTGACCGTTTCTACACAGCCCCCAATGCATTGGTTTTTAGCGATTCTATCCAGAACTACAATGCAGGTATGGCTATGCAGGTTGTTCCCACAGGTGATGGAGAGACATATTACCTCTTCTGGCCCGAGACAGGTCGCTATTTCGGCCTCAACAACCTCACCAGCGCTCTTAACCAGAATGCCGACTGTCATTTCGTGATAAACGGTGCAGGTGCCACTACCACAGCTCAGGCTGCAAAGCTCACTATCGTTGATAACGGCGATGGCACATTCACAATGTCGTTCACCACACCCGACGGTGAGGGCGCATATCTTGCAGCTCCTCCCACCAACGGTCACGGTATCTTCAGCGTTAACGAGCTTTTCAAAGCACAGAACGAGGCAGAGGACTATGTGGCAGGTTATGGCTATCCCTGCTGCTTCAAGTTCAAGTTCTACTCTGCAGAGTATGAGAAAGCTGCTCATATGATTGTTAACTCACTCCGTGAGCCCGTTGCCACTACCAAGTATCTTAGCGAACTCTTTGGCGGTGCTCAGGGTAGTGAGGTTGACTTCCCCGATGCTACAACACACGCCGATATGATGGCTAATGTTGAGAAAGCCGAGGCTATCATTGCCGGTGGTGCAACAACAGCGGCCGAGGCTGCAGCCCTTATTGCAGAATTGCAGACCAACCAGATATGGTACCTCTACACTGTAGCATACCAGAAAATGTACGATGCATATGCATACTATGATGAGCTTGACGCTGCAGGTCTCTTCTGCGAGGATGCTTATCCCGTAAACGGCTGCTATACATATGGTTCTTGGAATAACACTGTAGCTGCCATACTTGACGCTTGGATGACAGAAGGTGCTATTGCCAATGTTGAGAACAATGGTCCTCTCCCCTCGTACTACAACGACTTTATCAATGGTCTTGCTTCACTTGAGCAGGCATTCGATACTTTCGAGGGCGGCAAGATTTCTTTCGTACAGCTTCCTCTCTTCTATGGTGAGAAAGATGGTCTCCCCGGTACAATAAGCAGCTTTGATACACGTACTTGGACATCTCCTTCTATCCGTTTCCAGGAGCCTATCAATGGCTTCCGTATTACATTTGCTCGTTCTATGAACTTCAACGGTGGTGTTGTTGGTTCACAGGATAGAGCTGTTGTTCTTGGTGAGCTCATTATTATGGATGCCGACGGCAACCGCGTAGCTATGACTGGCGAAAACGTTGTCACCAACGCTATCGAGCCTAACGAGGGCTCTCTCAACGGTTTGTTCGATGGTACATTCGATGCAAGCGGCAACCTTACAAGCGAGATTGGTGATTTCTATCACTCTCCTTGGAGCGATGCAAATGGTTGGGATTCTAACGAGTATATCTACTTCGATATCACATTGCCCCAGCCTATGGACGGCATCAAGTTCGCTTTCCACTCACGTAAGGGTAACAAGTCTTTCAACCCCGCCGACATCTGCGTAGGTGTTTATGGCGAGGAGTACGATCCCATTGCAGCCCGTCCTAACACATACAATGCCCGCATTGGCAAGCAGGTTACATCTGCCGAGGATATCACCGACTGGGGTGTATATGCAATCCAGGGTATCATTAACACAAACCCCAATACCGACGTTGTAGCCGAGCCCATCGAGCCTATGTGGTATGCAGGTGAGACTACTTTCCACAAGAGCGTTGTTCGCGAGGATTGTGCTTACTTCTTCACAAAGAACGCCGATGGTACATTCAAGATTATGAGCATTGGTGAGTCTAAGTACTGGACAGCAGGTGGTGGCTTGACTTCATACTCTAACGAGGCCGGTAACATCCACATTGTTCCTTCAACCAACGCCGACTTTGCAGGCCATAACACTCTCGTTCTCTACACCGATGTTGAGAACCCCGAGCCTCAGGGCGCAGAGTTCGAGTATGTTGATGAGGAGAGCGAGATTGAAATCATCGTTGATTCAGTAGGCGTTACTTGTCCTTACAAGGTTCTTATGGACTGGGGTGCAGGTTACGGTCTTGCTGCTCGCGTATGTATCGACTATCAGCCCGGTGTTAACCCCGCTAACTATGGCGAGCAGGCAGAGAATGTAGAGCTTCTCCTTGAGAACCCCAAACTCCTTGCTTCAGGTTCAGCAGGTGATTACCTCCACTTCAACAAGACAAGTGGTGAGGGTGAGTGGAAGATTTACAAGCTCTCTCTTGACAATCCCTACTACTATTGGGCTACTTCACTTGCAACCGTTGCCGAAGGCCTTGGTTTCATCGCAGGTAACAACCCCGGTGAGTATGCCGACCTTGGTACATTTGCTACCGACCTTGCAGCTGTTCAGGCTGTAGTTGAGAACAACGACTATGCAGGTGCCGAGGCTGCTGCCAAGACATTGGCTGCCACACTCGAGGCTATGGCTGGTGGCGAGTACACACAGAACCCTGTAACAGAGGGCGTATATGCTATCATCACAGATGCCCGTGGCGCTAACCACGTTCTTAACGTGAACGAAAGCGGTGAACTCAAGACTGTTACAGCTTCTGCCGAAACTGATTTCACAAAGGGTACAGCTCTCACATACTTGTTCCAGTTGGAGGTTCCCGCTAACCTTGATGAGTTCCTTCTCAATGAGGAGATTACCGAGGAGCAGAAGGATAAGGTATTTACCATCAAACACATCCATACAGGTAACTATATTATAGCCGGTGATGGTACATCACAGCCTGTAAGTGTTGGCGATGATAAAGACCAGGCAGGTGCATTCCTCTTCACAGGTGGTGATACCAACTACTTCACAATTGCTAAGGTTAACAACTACGAGGGTCAGAACCAGATCCACGAGTCTAACTGGGGTGATGGTACTGTTCTTCACTGGAATGGTGAGCCTACTGCAAGCTCAGCTTCAGGTTGGCGTTTGGTACGCGTTGACGTAGATCCTACTTCTGTTGACAGCATCGTTACAGAGGGTAGCGAGGTAGTAAGCGTTAAGTACTACACAGCAGGTGGTGCCGAGAGCGCTGCTCCTGTTAAGGGTATCAACGTTGTTACTATCGTTTACAGCAACGGTGTAACTGAGACTAAGAAGGTTGTTGTTGAATAATTCAATCGCCTTTAGATAATTTGCAGCGGCGCCCGCAAGGCGCCGCTGCTTTTTTTTCCCCAACAGCGGTTGCCTTACAGCTATTATGCTTAATTTATTCCCGTTGGGGCGAACCTGTGTGTGCCCCTTGATACGGCTCACTTGCAAAAAGTTGGGGCTTGCTCTAAATTTCTCGGTGCTGATTATCGGGTATTCTCTCAATTTGGTTATATTTTTTATGTACTTTCTATGCCGATAGAAAGTACCAAAGAACTCTGCGCATATGGTCGCTTTCTTAACGGAAAACGTAGCTGATGTTTTTGGGGTGTCCGGAACTCGCTTGGCGGCGCAAA
>JAFVSR010000104.1 GCA_017503645.1 Bacteroidaceae bacterium
AAAACCGCAGTTTACTAAGCGTAAATGAGGATTTTGAAGGCAAGCGTAACGCAAAAAATTTGTGCAAACGAGTTAAATGCAAAGTTTACTTTGTGATTTTACAACGAGTGCAGCCAAATTTGGGGAACCAAATACACTTTTAGTCATCTTCTTATTTAAGAACCTTTCATATTTATGTGAAACTCACAAAAAGAGCAAACGACAAACGACTCATTTCGTTTCTTTTTACTACTTTTGCCGCGATAGCAAAAAATCATTCAAAAGCATATTACATACCAGCCAAAATGGAGATAACAAGTTTCATAGACCTCGACAACATATTTCAAATATGGCACAGCAATAATGTATTGCGCTTCGCCGTGTTTGTTGCAGCCGGCATACTGCTGCTACATCTTGCCAATGCGCTTTGCCGCAGAATTTTCATACCTATCACCAACAAAATCACCCGCAGCACACGATCGTCGTGGGATGACATTCTCTTCAACGAGAATGTAATGACAAGTTGCTGCCAAATGTTGCCACCGATATTGCTGCATATGCTGTTGCCAAGAATGTTCGACACAGAGGGAGATATTTTCTTCTGGACGGTGAAAGTGCTCGACATATACATCACGGCCTGCGCCATAAAGTTAGCATTTGCCATCCTTAACGCACTGTACGACCTTACGAACCAAAACAGCAGCTTGAGGAACAAAACACTCAAAGGCGTGTTCCAAATGTTCAAGATTATTGCAATATGTATTGGGGCAATAATTATGATAAGCATCGTCATAGACAAGAACCCCGCCAAGGTACTTACCGGTCTTGGAGCAATGGCGGCAGTGCTGATGCTCGTATTCAAGGACCCCATTATGGGACTTGTGGCGGGCGTGCAATTATCGGTCAACGATATGTTGCGCCCGGGCGACTGGATAACATTGCCCAAGCACGATGCCGACGGTATGGTGGTGGAGGTTACCCTCACAACCGTAAAAGTTCAGAACTGGGACAAGACAATAACCACCATCCCTCCCTATATACTCGTGAGCGAATCGTTCCAGAACTGGCGAGGAATGTTCGACAGCGGCGGCAGGCGCATAAAACGTTCCATCTACATAGATATGAACTCTATAGGATTCTGCACCAAAGAGCAAATAGAAAAATTCACGCAAAAGGGCTGGATGGAGGGGCTCGACAGCAGCGAAGAGGTTGTAAACCTCACCGTGCTACGCAATTTCATTGACATATACCTGCGCAACAACCCGCGTGTAAACAAATATATGACTCTTATGGTGCGCCAGCTGCAACCCACCTCACAGGGACTGCCGCTTGAGCTCTATTTCTTCTCGGCAGACACTGCTTGGGTGGCCTACGAGCACCTGCAGGCCGATGTGTTCGAACACATCATAGCTATGTTGCCCGAGTTTGGTATAAAGGCATTCCAAGCACCGGCAGGCAGCGACTTTGCCAACAGGCAAATATAGCATTATTTGTAAATCAAGAAAATACAAGGTATTTTGGAGAGGTCGGGAACGCGGCCCTTCCAATCCTTCACCGTGCGGGTGCGCACAAACTCGTCGGCACAAGTGAGGTTGGCCGCAATACACAACTTTGTTTGCGGGCGGCAGTTCTTCAAAACATCCTCAACCATCTTTCCATTGCGATAAGGAGTTTCAATGAATAGCTGCGTCTGGTCCTCGTTATAGACACGCTGTTCCAGTTTGCGCAACGTTTTGGCACGCTCCTCGGGCTTTATTGGCAGGTAGCCGTGGAAAGCAAAGCTCTGCCCGTTGAAGCCCGATGCCATAATAGAAAGAATAATGCTCGACGGCCCCACAAGCGGCACCACCTTGAGCCCTTTGCGCTGCGCAATGGCAACCACATCGGCACCAGGGTCGGCCACGGCAGGACAGCCGGCCTCGGATATCACACCCATAGGCTTGCCCTCTTGCAAGGGCTTCAGATAACCCGCAATGTCGGCCGGCGAGGTATGCTTGTTCAGTTCAAAGAACTGCGAGCCGTCAATATCAAACTGCGCATCCACCGAACGCAAGAAACGCCTTGCCGAGCGCACATCCTCCACAATAAAGTGGCGGATACCCGAAATTATCTCGGCATTGTACTGCGGCAGTACATTATTCAACGGTGTATTGCCCAAAGTAACGGGCAACAGATATAGTGCTATATCCATTTTATTTATTTTATTCAATCATTCACGCTCTGCGGCAATTGCGAAAAAAGGCGCCTGCCCCGGGCATAGTACTGCCACAGGAGCGAAAAACCGCTTGTGGCGGCAGCGGCAACTGCCTGCTTCATATTATCATCGCGGGCAGCAGTGTAATCCTTTTTTATGCGGCCAAAATCGCGGCGCGCACGCAGTACCGCCTTGAAATCGCCCGGACAGCCCGTGAGCAGAAATTTTATCGCCGCCACATAGTCGAGCACAGAACGCACGCGCATCACACTACCCAACCGCTCGGCAGGCAGGTTTTTATAGAGCAGCAACAGGTTATTCCTAAAGTTCAGATAGGTCTTTCGCGGGTTGCTCTTTGCAAGTGTCGCACCGCCAACGTGGTACACCACACTCGCAGGAACAGCCATAACCACACCGCCACGTGCCTGCATACGCCAGCACAGGTCTATCTCCTCCATATGAGCAAAGAATGAACCATCAAACCCACCCACAGCCTTGAACACACTGCCGCGCACCATAAGCGCAGCACCTGTGGCCCAAAACACAGGGCAGGGAGTATCGTACTGCCCGTTATCGGCCTCCACGGTATCGAAAAGGCGGCCACGGCAATAGGGGTAGCCATATTTGTCGATGAAACCGCCCGCTGCACCGGCATACTCAAAACAACTCTTCTGCTTATAAGAGAGCAACTTGGGTTGGCAGGCAACCACCCGTTCATCGGCGTCCATCTGTGCAAGCAGCGGAGCAATCCAGCCGCGGGTAACCTCCACATCGCTGTTCAGCAATATATAATATTGGGCGCTCACCTGCGCAAGAGCACGGTTGTATCCCTCGGCAAAGCCATAATTGGTGCCAAGTTCAATAACCTCAACCGTGGGAAAGAGGGTGCGCACCCGCGCCACTGAATCGTCTGTAGAGCCATTGTCGGCCACAATAACCCGCGCCTCGGGGGAGTGCTCCACCACCGAGGGAAGAAAACAGGCAAGCATATCTGCGCCGTTGTAATTCAATATCACTACCGCTACCTTGTTCATAGCTGCTCCAATACCTCATCTACCAAAAGCGCCTGTTTATCCTCGCTGAAGCCACCCAGACGCACACGTACCAGGCGATTCACATAAGCAGGGTTAGCCGGCATCTCCACCCTTATATAGTTACTTGTGAAACCACCCATAGGCATACCCGCACGCGGTTTTTCAAAGAGCACAACAGCCTCCTTGCCTATAAAACGCTCATAAAAAGCAATTCGTTTTTTCTCGGACAACTCAATGAGCAGGCGGCTGCGGCGATGCTTCTCGGCAGGCGCTACAGCCCCGTCAATCTTCAGAGCCTGCGTACCCGGGCGCTCCGAGTAGCTGAACACGTGTAACTGCGAAATATCGAGCCCCTTTATAAAGTTATATGCCTTTTCAAAGAGCTCCTCGCTCTCGCCCCTTGTGCCCACAATAACATCAACACCTATAAAGGCATCGGGCAACAGACGGCGCACCGTGGCAATCTTTTCGGCAAAGAAAGCCGTGTCGTAGCGGCGGTGCATAAGTTTCAGCACCTCGTCGCTGCCCGCCTGCAACGGTATATGCAGGTGCGGCATAAAACTGCGCGAGGTGGATATATAATCTATAATCTCGTCGGTTATAAGGTTGGGTTCAATAGAGGATATGCGATAACGCTCAATACCCTCTACCCCATCGAGCGCCTTCACAAGCGACACAAAACTCTCGCCTGTGGATTTTCCAAAGTCGCCAATGTTCACACCCGTTATAACAATCTCCTTGCCACCCTCGCATGCAGCCATCTGCGCCTGCTCCACAAGCTCGGCCACCTGCGGGTTACGGCTGCGGCCACGGGCAAAGGGAATGGTGCAATAGGTGCAGAAATAGTCGCAACCATCTTGCACCTTAAGGAAATAACGTGTGCGGTCGCCGCGCGAACAGGAGTGAACGAAATTGCGCACATCCTTCGATGGCTGCGCATACCACTCGCCACCCTCGCTATGCTTTTCCAAGTTACCAAGATGTTCCAACACCTGCCCCTTTTTATCGATGCCAAGCACCACATCTACCCCAAGCTCCTTGGATAGTTTCTCGGGCGACAGCTGCGCATAACAGCCGGTAACCACCACATAGGCCCCTGGGTGCTGCCTCACCAATTTATGAATCGCCTGACGGCATTTCTTTTCGGCCTCCTGTGTCACTGCACAACTGTTTATCACACATATATCGGCCTTCTCGCCACGTCGTGCCGTGCGTATTCCCGCCTCCTGCAACGTGCGTTCAATGGTCGCCGTCTCCGAAAAATTCAACTTGCAACCCAGCGTGTAATAAACCGCCTTTTTATCTTTGAAAACAGTATTATCTATCATCACTATTACATAATCATTGACAAAGATAGTGCAAGCCGAGTGGAGAATAAAATAAATTCATTTATTTTTTATCCCGAGGCGCAGCCTATCTTCGGCGAAAGCCAAAGTAGTGCAAGCCGAGTGAAACCACAAAACTTGTTTTAGTGGTTTTTCAACGGCAGTGCGAAACCATAGCACTGCTTGCGACGACGAGAGCCTTGGTTTATATCTTAATATTATTCATTGTCCTATTGCGCAAGAGAATATTTATTACTAAATTTGCTAAATTATAGACACACCTGCATATTTTATGCACATTTAATGCAAAACAACAAACACAAAGCAATATGAATAAAGGAGTAACAATTATGGCAGCAATGGCACTATCGGGGATGATGCTGACCGGATGCAACGGCGCAGGCAGCGAGGAAAGCCCCGCAGTAATAGGCAAATCGGATATAAAAATAGAGGGTGGGCTTATGACACCCGAGGCCCTGTGGGCTATGGGCCGCGTGGGCAGCCCCGCCGCATCGCCCGACGGCAACAAAATACTTTATGGCATAAGCTACTACAGTGTGGAGCAGAACAAGAGCCACCACACCATAAACATTATGAATGCCGACGGCAGCGATAAAACACTGCTCACCACTACCGCAGCCAACGAAACCGGCGCTACGTGGATAAAGGGCGGCAGCAAGATAGCCTTCCTATCCAACGAGGGCGGCAGCAACCAGGTGTGGGAGATGAACCCCGACGGCAGCGGGCGTAAGCAGCTCACCAACAGCAGCAGCGACATCGAGGGCTTCCTTTTCTCGCCCTGCGAGGCAAAGGTCATTCTCATAAAGCGCGTGAAGATAAAAGATAGCACTGCCGACCTTCACCCCGACCTTGCACAGTCCAAAGGCATAATCATAAACGACCTTATGTACAAGCATTGGGACGAGTGGATAACCGATGCACCCCACCCCTTTGTTGCCAACTTCGACGGCAACAGCATAGACGAGGGCAGCGACCTGCTCGAGGGCACTGCATACGACTGCCCCAACCGCCCCTTTGGCGGCGTGGAACAGCTTGCCTGGAGTGCCGACTCAAAGCAGATAGCATACTCCTGCATTAAAAAGACCGGTGTAGCCTACACACTGAGCACCGACACCGACATATTCCTCTATAACACCGAGGACGGCACCACACAAAACCTGTGCAAGCTCAGCAGCGAAACGGCTAACTACGGATATGACACCACACCTACATTCTCGCCCGACGGCACCCACCTCGCGTGGCTCAGTATGAAACGCGACGGCTATGAGAGCGACCGCAACCGCCTATGCATAATGAACATAGCCACAGGCAAGCAGCGCTATCTCACCGACGACGAGCAGGGCCGCCCCACATTCGACAGCAACGTAGATTCTTACTGCTGGGCCAACGACAGCAAGAGCCTCTATTTTGTGGGCACCTGGCACGGTACCACACAGGTGTATAACGTAACCACCGGGGGCACACTCACCAAGCTCACCGACGGCGACTACGACTACACATCGGTGGCCACCACGCCCGCCGGCACACTGCTTGTGAACCGCAGTTCTATGAGTGCACCAAGCGACATATATTCAATAGACAACAACGGCAGCATTGCACAGCTCACAGCCGAGAACGAGCATATACTCTCACAGATAGCCATAGGTAAGGTGGAGGCGCGCTGGTGCAAGACCTTCGACGGCAAGGACCTGCACTCGTGGGTGATATATCCCCCGCACTTCGACGCAAATAAAAAGTACCCCACCCTGCTATTCTGCAATGGTGGTCCGCAATCGCCGGTGAGCCAGTTCTGGAGCTACCGTTGGAATATGCAGATAATGGCAGCCAACGGCTACATAGTGATAGCCACCAACCGCCGCGGCCTCCCCGGTTTCGGTTCGGAGTGGAACGAACAGATAAGCGGCGACTACGGCGGCGCCTGTATGAAGGACCTCTTTGCCGCCATTGACGATATTGCCCGCGAGGATTATGTAGATAGCGACCGCCTTGGTTGCGTGGGTGCCAGCTTTGGCGGCTACACAGCAATGTGGATGATGGGGCACCACAACAAGCGTTTCAAGGCATTCATTGCACACGACGGCTTCTTTAATATGGAGCAGCAGTACTTCGAAACCGAGGAGAGCTGGTTCACCAACTGGGATTTGGGCGGCGCACCCTACGAAAAGAGCGCACAGGTGCAGAAATCGTTTGCCAACTCGCCCCACAAGTTCGTGGAGAACTGGGACACACCCATTCTGCTCATCCACGGCGACCGCGACTACCGCATACTCTCGTCGCAGTCTATGGCCGCCTTCAATGCCGCCAAGCTCAAGGGTGTGCCTGCGCAACTGCTCCTGTTCCCCGACGAGAACCACTGGGTGCTGAAACCCCAGAACGGCATTCTGTGGCAGCGCACATACTTTGCCTGGCTTGATAAATGGTTGAAGAAATAGGTAAAGCAAACGAGATATCTCACATACGTTTGATATGACAAATTCAAAACAAATTGTGTCATTGGTTCATTTTGCTTTTGCCACCCGCGATTCACGCGACTAATGGCAGCAAAACTCACCGATAACAAAACAGAGTTTTGTCATTCCGAACCGAAGGGAGGAATCTAAAAAAATACGATTATGTTCAATGTTCATCAATACTGGGTTTATATAATGTCAAATAAAAGTCGTAAAGTCTTATATATTGGCATTACCAACGATTTATACAGAAGATACATTGAACATAAAACAGGTATAGTTGAAGGATTTACAAAGAAATATAGATGTCATCATCTTATATATTTTGAGGAATATAATATTGTAGATGAGGCTATTGCACGCGAGAAAGAATTAAAAGGATGGAGAAGGGAGAAAAAAGAAAAACTTATAACCTTTTTTAATCCACTAAAAAGGAATTTAGCTGAAGATTTCGGATGGTAATGCAATACATATTATACCTTTTTTGAGATTCTTCCTCCTTACAGTCGTCAGAATGACAAAGTGGCAACAAACACAATTTTGTCATTCCGAACCGAAGGGAGGAATCTGAAAAGGCCAAACGAGATATCTCACATACGTTCGATATGACAAACGGTGTCGAAACACAGTTATGTCATTCCGAACTGAAGGGAGGAATCTGAAAAGGCCAAACGAGATATCTCACATACGTTCGATATGACAAACGGTGTCGAAACAGAGTTTTGTCATTCCGAACTGAAGGGAGGAATCTGAAGAACAAAGAAAATAACATTTGAGATTCTTCCTCCTTGCAGTCGTCAGAATGACAAACAAGACAAACAATATATACAAATATAAAATAACATATAAATAAAATAAAAACATACACAAAATGACAGTAACACAAAAAATTCAGAAAAAACTGAACGACTCGGCAGTGGCACGCTGGAGCGCACTTGCCATAGTATCGTTCACAATGATGATGGCCTACTTCTTCACCGATGTTATGGGGCCACTCGAAGCACCCCTTACCACTAAGGGCAAACTCGTATATTTCAACAACGGTTCATACCTTGCAGCCGACTCGCTTATGAAAGTGAGCACACAGGAAATAGCGTCGGCCGAGGATATTGTCGTGGGTAATGAATACACTATCAAATACACCGACAAGCAGAACACTCCACAGGAGGAGACCGTAAAGGTGACATCGGCCATCGACGGCCTTGGATGGGGAAGCGACGACTACGGAATATTCTCGGGAGCATACGGCTACATCAACGTATTTCTGCTGATGCTCTTCTTTGGCGGAATAATACTCGACAAATGCGGAATACGTTTCACAGGTCTTATGAGCACCTCGCTTATGTTCATCGGTGCAATGATTAAATGGTATGCAGTGAGCCGAGGATTCGAAGGCGAGGTATTCGGGCTGCCCACACAGGTAGCCATCGCTTGCCTGGGCTTTGCCATCTACGGTGTGGGCTGCGAAATTGCCGGCATCACCGTAACCAAGGTTATTGCCAAGTGGTTCACAGGCCACGAGCTTGCCCTTGCAATGGGCTTGCAGGTGGCTCTTGCACGTGTGGGAACAGCCTGCGCACTATTCTTTGCACTGCCACTGGCACAGCACTTCGGCATAGTATCGGCACCCGTTATGATAGGTGCATCCACCCTGTGCATAGGTATGCTTTCGTACATCGTATATTGCGTGATGGACAAGAAACTGGATGCATCGCAGAGCGCTACCGAAGGCGAGGCCGACAGCGAGGAGCAGTTCAAGATGAGCGACCTCAAGGTCATCTTCTGCAACAAGGGCTTCTGGCTCATCACACTGCTGTGCCTTATGTTCTATTCGGCAGTGTTCCCCTTCCTCAAGTTTGCCACCAACCTTATGATTATAAAATATGAGGTGAGCCCCAGCCTCGCAGGTATAATCCCCGGATTGCTACCCTTTGGCACCATACTGCTCACTCCCATATTTGGCTCTATGTACGACCGTATGGGCAAGGGAGCCACGCTTATGCTCATTGGTTCGGCTCTGCTCACCGTGGTGCACATACTGTTTGCACTACCCATTTTGAATGTATGGTGGTTTGCTGTGATTGTGATGATACTGCTTGGCAATGCCTTCTCGCTTGTGCCGTCGGCTATGTGGCCCTCGGTACCCAAAATCATCCCTATGAAACAGCTGGGCTCGGCCTACGCCATAATATTCTACATACAGAACATCGGCCTCTCTATGGTACCTGTGCTCATCGGTAATGTAATACAGAGCAACACCGTAAACGGAACAACCGACTACACCGCCCCTATGGCAATCTTCGCCTTCTTTGGCGTGGTGGCAGTCATCATTTCGCTGCTGCTCAAAGGAGCCGACAAGAAGTACAACTACGGGCTTGAGCAAAAGAATCAAAAGTAAGTTTCATTGAACTAACGACAAACAGGCCGCACAAATTCTGTGCGGCCTGTTTGTCGTTAGTATGCCGTTAATCCTCAAAGCCTCTCCTTCGAGAATATTTTACTCCATTCTACCCAATTGATTTCGACATTATTACCAAATGCATTAAAATTGATATAATCAATAAGTATAAAGAATTTTTCGTGTTCAAAGTAGCTTAATTGTGCATCATAGACACCTTCCCGCAAATCTTCTACAAGATTTTTTTTGTTCGCGGCACCGATACGTTCCAGCAGTTGTTTTTGAATATCTTCGAGAGCAACCTCCACAACGCCATCCTTTGTGTCCAACTGATAATTACCATTTTCATTACGGAGCATTTTAGCATTGTAGATATAAGAATAGCCATCGGGGATTTTCAAGCCATCATATTTTGCATCTACTCCTATGTATTCTTTTACTATATTCTCCGGTATATCAAACGACAAATCCACGAACTCGCCATTCTCCTTCAGATAACGAATAATGTCTTTAAATTCTTTATATATCTCGCGCTGTTCCGCGGTAAAGTCCTGCACCTTGTGATTGTTATTGAAATCCACATTTCCATTTTCATCCACAAATCCAAGATTGCGGGCGATTCCCTCCACCCTGCTCTTTTGCGATACCACAGATATGTGCTTGACAGGCAGAGCCAAAGCCGTCAGCATCATCACCACCCAAATGAGCAACGCACCGAAATATTGCCTACCTGTGCGACACACAAGCAAGGCTACCATAGAGAACGAAACGGCAGCACCCAAAATCACTATCATTATACGATTCTCTGTGAAGCCATACTCACCTATGCGATAACCCACCGCAATCCAAAACATCACAAGAGCCGGCAGCAATATAAGTGCCAAACGGGAAAAAAGCCACTCGTAAAGTGTAGTTGCAGAAAGCTTTTTTACCAAGCCAAGCAGCATAGCCGACAACATAAATAATAGTGTCAAATATACAACACCACCCTTGGGCAGTTCCCATAATATCACAATCTGCGCAAAGTATATGTAAAGAATAAGAACATATACAAACAGAGCCGGCACAAACAGTTTGGAAAATACTATTTCTCCTATTTTGCCAAGCGACACCCCAACATATCTTTTTTCACATAACGATACAAACAGCATGGGGGCCACCAGCAGATACATCATATTAAACAGATGAGATTCCAAGAGATTATACAAGCTAAGACCAAATATATAATCAACCGAAGTGAGTATTATGGTAATCAGCCACATAGCCACAGAAGAGAGCAACACTGCGTTGAATGCTCCCTTAACAAAGCATAAAAATGACGCGGCACAATCCTCGTCACCGGTGTGGCTGTTGCTCAATAACAAAACAATTGTAGCTAAGATATAAAGCGGCAATAGCTTTATACCCAAGAAACCCAAAATGCCATTATAGAAAATTAAGATAACAAGCATCGCCGACAAATAGTAGAATATGCGTTTTTTGCCACCGAGGTGATTCAGTGACATTGTTAAAAAAAGCAATAATGGGTAGAGGAGCAAGCCGTCGGGGAGTTGGATAATATTGGGATAATACTCCATTATAGAGAAGGCTACAACAATAAGCAAAAGTTCCACCTGTTTTTTGCGAGGAAGAGTGATGATTGTTTCTTTTACTGATGATAAAAAGTTGTTGAACAAATTATTCATAACTATATTGTTTCTTTTATGCTATATACAATAAAAAGAGATTGTTCCCAATCCCTTTTATAAAATAAGACTTTCTGTTTAGTTAAGTACGAAATCCTGTACTATTCCATTTTCTCCATTGCACACTCTGAAGTTGCGGGCGAAATTTCTTATAAATTCCAGTGATGTGAGCGATGGTGAAGGCATTCTCTCGCTCCGCAGTGCTTTTTTAATAATGGAGTGTTTTAATTCAGGGGTAGATTTTTTATCCATAGGCTGTTTAAGTTTTCTTTCTATTATTAAAACGCAAGAAAAGCCTGTATAGTATTTCGGCCGTAACATTTTTTTTGCTACGGCCGAAACTGATATAAAAAGTTTATGATTAGTTCTTATTCGAGTACAAGCGAAATATGCTTCTCGGCTGCTATGCGGCGCATATTGAGGATGGCGTAACGCATACGGCCAAGCGCAGTGTTTATGCTCACGCCTGTGATGTCGGAAATCTCCTTGAAGGAGAGCTGTTGATAGTAACGCATAAAGACAACTTCGCGTTGGCAATCGGGCAGTTCGTTCACCAACGCACGCACATCGCATAGCACCTGCTCGTTTACCATCTTGTTCTCTATGGTGCCCTCGGCAAGGGCCGCGTTGTTTAGCAAATCGACCTCGGTTTCATCGTTCGAAACAAGATTCTCGTTGCGTTCCTGGCGAAACTGGTCTATAACAAGGTTGTGCGCTATGCGGGTAATCCACGCGCCAAACTTGCCGTCGGGCTGATAGCGGCCCTCCTGCAACCTGGTAATTGCCTTTACAAAGGTCTCCTGGAAAATATCCTCGGCCACCTCCTTAGTGCGTACAATAAAATATATGTAGTGATATAACCTATCTTTGTGACGATTCAGCAAAACATCAAATGCCGAATTATTGCCCCCAATATACAGCGACACCAACTTGTCGTCGGTCATCTGCGCTAATTTCTCCATTGTTTTCTAATTATTGATTTTGGAGTAGAATTGGTCTATAGGCAATTGGTTTTAGGTTATTTATAATGAATTATCGCTGCAAAGAAAGCTATTTTAAGCATAAATTCCAAACATTTGAAAAAAAATGTTTGGAATTTAACAATATCCGGCAATAGTTTGCGTTAATGAGTGCTACCTGTTTATACTGCACCCCTGCATAGAGAAACCACGCAAGAGGTCGCCAATGGGCATACGCTTTTTGCCCGGAATCTGCACCGAAAGCAGTGATATGTAACCACCCGTCACCGCCACTTTGGCATATTTCTTGCCATCGGTGAGCAAAGTGCCCGCCTCGTGATTGTGGGCGGCTACCTCCTTGGCCACCTCATATACCTTTATGGGGAGAATGGCGCCCGTGGCATCGCACAGTTCAAACCAGGCTGCGGGATATGGCGACATACCGCGCACAAAATCGTAAACAGCGGTGCAGGGCTTTTCCCAATCGATGCGACAGGTGTCGCGGAATATTTTGGGTGCGGGGCGCAAATCGCTCTCTTGTGCAAACATCTGCTGCTGAGGCTGTGCTGTGGCCGTGCCGTTCACAATAGCCTCAACGGTGCGCAGCACGGTTTCACCACCCTGCAGCATAAGTTTATCGTGCAGGGTACCGGCAGTGTCGCACTCCTCTATCGCCACTACATCGCGGAAGATGACGTCGCCCGTGTCTATCTCGTGCTTCAGGAAGAAGGTGGTGACACCCGTTTCCTTGTCGCCGTTTATGATTGCCCAATTTATGGGCGCTGCACCGCGATACTGCGGCAGCAACGATGCGTGCAGGTTGAATGTACCCAGGCGAGGCATATTCCACACGCTCTCGGGCAGCATACGGAAGGCCACAACTATCTGCAAGTCGGCACGCCAGGCGGCAAGGGCTGTTTGGAAATCCTCGCTCTTGAGCGATTCGGGTTGCAGCACGGGCAGCCCCTCCTGCACTGCATACTGCTTCACAGGGCTCATAAGCAGCTGGTTGCCGCGTTTGCTTATCACCTTATCGGGCATTGTGACAACGCCCACCACCTCGTAACCGCAGGTGGCGCAGGCACGCTGTTTTTCGAGCAGACGCCTTAACGGCTCCACGGCAAAATCGGGCGTGCCAAGATATACGATTCTTAATTTATCGTTCATTTGTCAATACAGTTTTTAATCCGACGTAAATTCGAGCAATGTTTTGCGGTAGGCAGTGAAGATTGCCGATTTCGATATAAAGCCTATATACTCGCCACCAACACCCTCGACAGGCAGGTTCCAGGCATTGGTCTCCTCGAACTTGCGCATAACAGCCTCCATAGGCTCCTCTATGCTGAGGCGCACAGGCGCTTCGCGCATAAGGGTGGCCACCGTGTAGCGGTGATAGAGTTCTTGGCGGAACATTATGTGGCGCACATCGTCGAGGAAAAGTATTCCCACAAGGTGGTCGCTTGCATTAACAACAGGGAAAATGTTACGTTTGGTCTTTGCCACCACGGCTGTGAGCGCGCCCAGGTCCATATCGGGGGTAAGGCGCATAAAATTCTTCTCTATAACATCTTCAACCTTTAGGATGGTGAGCACGGCCTGGTCCTTGTGGTGGGTAATGAGCTCGCCACGCTGTGCCAGACGCACCGCATATATATTATTCTTATCCACTATCTTAACGGTGAGATAGGAGAACACCGACACTATCATAAGCGGCAAGAAGAGAGCATAACCGCCCGTGAGTTCGGCTATGAGGAACACACCCGTGAGAGGCGCGTGGAACACACCCGACATAAGCGCAGCCATACCAAAGAGGGCAAAGTTGCGGTCGGACACATATACACCCCACCCCGTGAGGTTGCACAGACCGGCGAACAGATAGCCCGACACGCAGCCCAGGAAGAGGCTGGGTGCAAAAATACCTCCGCAACCACCACCACAGTTGGTCACCGTGGAGGCAAATGCCTTAAATAATATAATAAGGAACATATAGAGGAAGAGGAACTTTGCGTGGCCGTAGAAGAGTGAGTTGTTCAGAATAACATCGGCCGAGGAGCCGTTTATAAGATGGTGTATCATCTCGTATCCCTCTCCGTATAGTGGCGGAAACAGAAATATGAGCACGCTGAGCACGCTGCCACCCAAAGCCAGGCGCACATAGGGGTTGGTGAAACGCTTGAAGAAACGCTCGATGCCGGTGGTCACCTTGGTAAAATAGAGCGACACAAGGCCGCACACAATACCAAGCATAATGACATAGGGCACACGCGCAAGGTCGAAGTTATCCTCCAAATGGAACTCGAACATAGCATCGGTACCCATAAGCAGATAAGAGAGCGTGGCAGCCGTAACGCTCGAAATGAGCAACGGCAGCAGCGACGACATTGTGAGGTCGAGCATAAGCACTTCGAGTGTGAACACCAGGCCAGCAATAGGCGCCTTGAAGATACCCGACACCGCACCCGCCGCACCGCAACCAATGAGCAGCATCATCACCTTCTTCTCCATCTTGAAGAAGGAACCCAGGTTTGAGCCTATGGCCGAACCGGTCATCACAATGGGCGACTCGGCACCCACCGAACCGCCGAACCCGATGGTTATGGCACTGGCAAGCAACGACGACCAGGTATTGTGCCTGCGTATCTTGCCCTGGCGGCACGATATGGCATAGGGCACTTTTGTGACACCGTGGCTTATGTCGTCGCGCACCACCTTGCGTATGAGCAGGCCGGTGATGAAGATACCTATAACAGGATACACCAGATAGAGCCAGTTAAAAGTGTCTTTGTCGAAACCACCTGTGAGAAGGTGCTGTATGAGGTGTATGAGATGCTTGAGCGCATAGGCGGCAAGGGCCGAAAGGACACCCACCACAAAACTCAGCATAAGAATAAACTGGGTTTGCGATATATGCTTTTCGCGCCACTCTATAAAGCGGTCGAGCAAAGATTTTTCGTCTTTGTTTTGTGTGTTCATTCTCTTATTATGGCTACCGTGCCGTCGGCCGATAGTTTTATTATGCTCGAGGATTTGGGCCTTCCCATATCGAGCTGTTTGTAATTCACAACATAATCGACAGCCTCTATAATCTCGGGGCTTATCTCGCTGTAGTTTGCGGGGGTGGGCTCGCCGCTTATGTTAGCCGATGTAGAGACAACGGCCTTTTGGAAACGGTAGCACAACTCCTTGGAAAACAGTTCCGATGTCACACGGATACCCACACTCCCGTCCTCGGCTATGAGGTTGGGGGCGAGGTTGCGTGCGCCATCGTATATTATTGTGAGCGGCTTGTTGGTGAGCTCCACCAAATCCCACGCCACAGCAGGCACATTGCCCACATAGCGCGACAAGCGGTCGGCACTATCCACAAGCAGCAGCAGAGCCTTGCTGTCGGCACGCCGCTTTATCTCATATACGCGTTTCACGGCATCGGGGTTGGTGGCATCGCAACCAATGCCCCAGACGGTGTCGGTGGGATAGAGTATCACGCCACCCTTGCGCATAACCTCAACAGCCTTTTTGGCCTCTTCGGCAATTGTTCCCATAGCAACCTACATTAAAATTCACTTGTAAAATGGAAACGGATACTCTTGAAGTCGTTCTGTGCCATCTGCAACACATAGTTGCTGTCGGCCAGGAACACATCGCGCCCGTCGATATCCTTTGCCATATATTGGTATTTGCGTTTCTTGAAATTCTCGAGCTCGGCAGCATCGTCGCTCTCTATCCAGCAGGCTTTGTATAGGTTCACGGGCTCCCAACGGCACTTGGCGTTGTACTCGTTCTCCAGGCGGTACTGAATAACCTCGAACTGCAACTGCCCCACCGTGCCGATGAGCTTGCGGCCGTTGTGCTGGTTCACAAACAGCTGTGCAACGCCCTCGCCCATAAGCTGGTCGATACCCTTGGCAAGCTGCTTGGTTTTCATAGGGTCGGCATTCTCGATGTACTTGAACATTTCGGGCGAGAAGCTGGGCAGGCCCTTGAAATGTAGATTCTCGCCTTCGGTGAGCGTGTCGCCAATCTTAAAGTTACCGGTATCGGGCAAGCCGATGATATCACCCGGGTATGCCTCCTCAATGGTGCTCTTGCGCTGCGCCATAAACTGTGTGGGCGACGAAAAACGCAAATCCTTACCCAGGCGTATGTGTCGATAGGGTGTGTTGCGCACAAACTTGCCCGAACATATTTTGCAAAATGCCACGCAAGAACGGTGGTTGGGATCTATGTTGGCTGTAATCTTGAATATGAAGCCTGTGAATTTGGGGTCCTCGGGGTTGACCACGCGCTCCACGGCCTGCACAGGGCGTGGGCTTGGGGCTATCTTCACAAAGCAGTTGAGCAACTCCTCTACACCAAAGTTGTTGAGTGCCGAACCAAAGAACACGGGAGCAACTCGTGCGTTGAGGTAATCCTCCACGTTGAATTCGGGGTATACGCCATCAACCAATTCCAAGTCGGAACGCAGTTTCTCGGCAAGCTGCTCGCCTATGTTGGCATCGAGTTCGTCGCTGTTTATATCGATGGCCACCTTCTCGGTCACACGCTGTTTATTAGGGGTGAAGAGGTCGAGCTTCTGCTCAAAGATGTTATACACGCCCTTGAAACGGGCACCCTGGTCGATGGGCCAGCTGAGCGGGCGCACTGCAATCTGCAGCTCCTGCTCAAGCTCGTCGAGCAGTTCAAAGGGATCGCGGCCCTCGCGGTCCATCTTGTTCACATACACAATAACGGGGGTGTTACGCATACGGCACACAGCCATCAGCTTACGCGTCTGTGTCTCCACACCCTTAGCGCTATCTACCACAATTATTACACTATCCACTGCGGTGAGTGTGCGGAAGGTATCCTCGGCAAAGTCCTGGTGTCCCGGGGTGTCGAGAATATTTATTTTATATCCCTCGTAATCGAACTCCATCACCGATGTTGTCACGGAGATACCACGCTGTTTCTCTATCTCCATCCAGTCCGATGTTGCAGTCTTTTTAATCTTGTTCGACTTTACAGCACCCGCTACCTGAATCTGGCCACCAAAGAGCAACAGTTTCTCGGTGAGCGTTGTCTTTCCGGCATCGGGGTGCGAAATTATCGCAAATGTTCTTCTTCTACCTATCTCTTCGTTTACGTTCATAGTGAACAATATGTTTTATCGCGTTAGTCTCTTTAATCTTCACTCTCCAAATCGAGCCTGCCCTCCTCTTCCTCCTTGAAGTAGAGCGCCAGCATCGATATAAATTTACCAATTTCGGCTGTTGCAGCGGCCGTTTCGCTGTTTATTTCGCGTTTCTGCGCCTTCATAAGCCACAGCATATAAAGCGCATCGAAGCAGTTCTCAATCTCGCCCTTGTCGCGCCCGTTGCTCTTGTTGCGGAACTCCACAATAAAGGGGAGCGCCTTGTAATAGGCAGCCGAGTAGAACGGCACCTTGGGCGACTTGAGCAGACGCAAATGCAGGTCGGTGAGGTTTATCAGCACGTTCTTGTTTATTTGCAGGTGGCCGGCATCCTTCACACCTTCAATGCGCATCATCTCCATCAAATTCCCGTACCAGGCCTGCAGTTCCTGTGCCTGCTCCTGCGGCAGGTTGTAGGGGGCGACAAGCGCATCGGCCACCTTGGAGGCCGACAGTTCATAGGCACGCAGCAAGTCCTCGACCTGCCACATATACAGCAGATATTCTGCTATATTTTTCTTTCGCAGTTCTTTAGATATAAACAAAACAATAAAAATTAGTGAAATGTATAAATTCCTGTAATTATGAGCACAGCACCGATGAATGCACCTATCATCACAAGCGTGCCAATGATGCGGTTTATAATCCACACGCCACGCACATCGAAACGTGCCCTGAGCTTGCTCACGGCATATGTAATAAAGAGCCACCAAAGCATAGCACCGCCAAAGATGGAGGCATAGCCTATGAATTGGTTATGTAGCGGCTGCTCGGGCAGCATAAAGTTCAGCGGAGTGAACAGGGCAAGGAAAAGCAAAACCAGCAAGGGGTTGGAAAAGGCAAGGAAAAAGCCCGTTACCCCGTTATGCACCAAGCTGCTTTTGTTGCGGCTCACCTTGTGGGTATTCTTCGAAGGGTTGCTGCGGAATGTGTGAACACCAAATATAAACATAAGCACTGCGCCAATGAGCTGCAACCAGAAAAGAGCCGTGCGGTTGTTTATAAAATCGTAGATAAACGAAAGGCCGTAACCCGTGATGAGTGCGTATATAATATCGCTCAATGCAGCGCCCAAGCCTGTCACAAGGCCATATATACGCCCTTTGTTAAGCGCTCTCTGCACACACAGAATACCGACAGGGCCCATAGGTGCCGAAGCCACAATGCCAATGAGGGCACCTTTGAATATTATCTCAACCAGCGATATCTGCGATACCAATTGCAGAAAGAAATCGTTAATTTCGTTCATTTTACCTACTAAATTTTCACTAAATGCAAAGTTGGCATTTTTTTATGAGAAATCATACACTACAGGCACACTTTTTTCACTAACATATAAATTATATATATAAAAAACAGGCGGAATACCCTAAAGTACCCGCCTGCATATAGTTACATTTTGCGAAAATCACTCGATGGCCCTTGAACGGCGCATAAGATATAGCGAGTTCACGAGGTCCGAAATGCCCGCGAGTATCGCGCCCACACCCACCACAAGGAAGGGAATGGCCGCAGCCTCAAAAGGATTCACCACCACAAGCACGCCCATTGCAAGCAGCAAAAGCGGCACAATATACATATAAAAACGCAAATGCAGGCTGCGCTGTACCGCAAGCAACACCACAAGCTGATAAAAGCCCATTGCAAGCAGCATAACACCCAAAACAAGCATCAACAGCGAGAGGAAGAAGCCGGGCGACAACAGCAACCAGGCACCAAGCAGAATGGCCGCTGCACCAACCGTTACGAGCACGAACGTGTCGAAACTTTTTGACAAGCCACGCTTGTGCAACAGATAAACATTGAACAGAGATATAACACCCGACACTATGAAGGCCGCGCCTATAAACTGAATAATCACCGGCATAAACGCCTCGCGCAACACCACCATAAGCACACCAATAAGAATTGTGCACAAACTGCGAACCACTAAACTTATCATATTAAACAATTTTTACAAAATGCCGACACAAGGCACACAATATAAACAACGGAAAAGGGCTGTTTGCTCTGCAAATGATAAAAAATCAGAGCCGCACTATTTGCGGCACTACACTGCCTTCCACACAGAGCGACAACAGCAAACCCTCGTCAAAGATATACGACAATGCATAATTGCCACCCCTGCACCCTTGCAGCGAAACAGCAAAAAAGCCACTCGGACCGGGAGCAAAGCAAGGCATAGAAAGACGCTCTTTGTAATCGCTGCCACCGGCAAGTTTATACACCGCCTCGTATGCAGTCCATCGAAGGAGCATATATTTCTCCTCAATTTCGGGAGGCAATGCAGTATGCTCGCCATCCCTCATCACAAACGAGCGCGCCACACCCACTTTGCGGGTAACAGGCTCGGCATCTATGCCTATGGGTTGCGATGGAGAATGGGCCAACACGGCATAGCCACGTGTGTGCGATATGCTTATATACCCGCCGACACCTGCAAGCATAGGGCGACCGCTATCCATATATTCGATACGCGCCTCGCTGCCAAGCACTGCACGCAAAAGCAGGCGTACGGCAAGCCACTCGGCCCTACGGGCCTCGCTGCCAAAGGAGCGGGCGTGCCGTAGCAGGGCATCGTTGCCCAACATAACAGCAAGCTGTTCCCAAGTTTCCTCTATTGCCCACACGGCGACAACAACATCACCGCAGGTATATCTATTTGCTATCGGCATCGTTATCCTCGCCTTGGGGTTGCATAAGCGTGGCTTTTATTTTTATAAGACGGTGCCTGTCCTTGCTCATAACCTCGAACTCCACACCGCCGCACACAATTTTTTCGTGCAGGCGGGGGAACTCGCCCTTCACCTCGAGCAAAAGGCCGGCAAGAGTATCGGCCTCACCGGCAATATTCTCAAACAAATCGGCATCGAGCGACATAATCTTGAAGAAATCGGCCAACATAGTCTTTCCCTCAAAGATAATGGTATTGTCGTCTATGCGCTCATACGAAGAATCGGGCTCGTCGAACTCGTCGTTAATCTCGCCCACAATCTCCTCTATTATATCCTCGAGTGTGATGAGGCCCGACACGCCGCCGAATTCATCGACCACAATGGCCATATGTATGCGCGATGTTTGAAAATCGCACAACAGGTCATCTATTTTCTTTGTTTCGGGCACAAAGTAGGGCTGACGTATGAGCGACTGCCAACGGAAATTGGCACCACGGTTCAGATAAGGCAAAAGGTCTTTTATATACAGCACACCGCGAATGTCATCCTGCGTGCCGGCATACACCGGAATGCGCGAATAGGCATTGTCGGCCGCACAGGCAAGCACCTCGTTGTAGGGAGCGCGAATATCGAGCATCACCATATCCATTCGCGAGGTCATAATGCTGCACACCGTTTCGTCACCAAAACGTATTATACCCTCGAGCATATTCTTCTGCTCGCCAATCTCCTTTTTATCGGTAAGTTCAAGCGCCTGTTCAAGTTCATCGACCGACAACGAATAGTTGTTCTTCGAAGCCAAACGCTCGGTAAAAGCTGTTGAACGCACCAGCAGCTTGGAGAAGGGAGCCACAAGGCGGAACATCAGATAAAGGCCGTTAGATGCAAAAAAGGCAAAACGGCGCACGTTGTTCTTTGAATAAATCTTGGGCATCACCTCGCCAAAGAGCAGCAACAGGAAGGTGAGTATTACGGTGAGCAAAACAAACTCCAACCACTTGGCATTATCACCAAAGGAGAGTATCGACATAAAGAAATAGTTGAGCAACATAACTATACCCACATTCACAAAGTCGTTTACAATGAGAATGGTGGCAAGCAGCCTCTCGGGCTCCTTGAGCATAGTTATTATGTGCTGCGCCGACAGGGATTTATCCTCGGCAGCCTCTTCGAGTTCTGCACGGTTAAGCGAAAAGAATGCAATTTCGCTACCCGATGCAAAGGCCGAGAAGCAGAGTAAAAGAAGAGCTATAAACAATGCTACCATAGCACTCGTCGAGGGGGCTGTTATTGCAACCTCGGGGAGCGCAAAAGCAAATAGCTGCAAAAAAGCAGGTATCATCAATTACAGAAAATTCAATTAGTAAACAGAACTATCAGTTGCGGGGCCCTCAATGGATGCGGGTGTTGCGCCACGCGACGAGAGCATCTCCATTGTTTCGGCGAGAATTTCAGTGCGGTAACGACGGATACCGTTCTGGTCCTCGTATGTATTGGTTCTTATCTTACCCTCGATGTATATTCTGTCACCTTTGTGAACATACTTTTCGGCCACCTCGGCAAGACCACCCCAAAGAACCACGTTGTGCCACTCGGTTCTCTCGGGCACCTGGGTACCATTCTGCAATGTATAAGCACGTTCTGTGGTGGCAAGCACCATATTGGCAACAGCCACATTACGGTCCAAATGACGTACATCGGGGTTCTTACCCACGTTACCAATTAAAATAACTTTATTTACTGACATATTATAAAACGTTAAATTTCTAAATTTTGCACGCACCAAATGGTGCCAAAGCAAATCTTTTGCGAAGATACTACAAAGAAAAGCTGTTAGCCAAATATTATATTATAAATTTTACTTTTTAATAAATAAAGAGCCCCAAATTAACATTTTTAACCGAGCGAATTACAAAAACAAATAAAAAAGAGACAAAACCGCCCTCAATTAAGTGGCAAACAACGATTTTTGCACAAAAAAAGTCGATTATATTTCGGCGTGAACAAAAAAAGCTATATATTTGCCTTCCGAAATTTGGTCGTGCACCATATTATAACATAAAATATATAAATAAAATGACAAAAGCAGAGATTGTAAACGAGATTGCAAAGAAGACAGGTATTGAGAAAGCAGTGGTTCTCGCTTCGGTAGAATCATTTATGGAAGTAGTGAAGACATCTTTGGCAAATCACGAGCCGGTGTATCTACGCGGTTTTGGCAGCTTCATCATCAAACAGAGAGCTGAGAAAACAGCCCGTGATATCCACAAGGAGAAGACAATCATCATCCCCGCACACGATATCCCCGCATTCAAGCCCGCAAAAACATTCGTAAACGAAGTGAAAAAATAATTGTTGTTAATTTATAAATTTAGTAATTATGCCCAGCGGTAAAAAGAAAAAAAGACATAAGATGTCTACGCACAAGCGTAAAAAAAGATTGAGAAAGAACAGACATAAGAGCAAGTAAGCTCGTCTGCACAATCACAAAAAACAAACTTGCAAGGATAGGGAAACACAATGCTTCAAGTTTGTTTTTTGTTTTAAGAAGGAGTTTGAACCCCGAAAACAAACTCGACGAACACCACCCTACTCAAAGGTAAAGAGGCTCACCTTTTAATAAAAAGAGGCTCTACTTCTAAATCAAAAATACAAAGAATTGTGACAAGCGAACTTATTGTAGATGTTCACTCCAAAGAGGTTTCCATAGCCATAACCGAAGAGAAACAGCTTGTGGAATTCCAAAAGGAGGAACAGACAGAAACATTTTCGATGGGCAACATCTACCTTGGGCGCGTAAAAAAACTTATGCCCGGGCTCAATGCCTGCTTTGTCGATGTAGGTTCCGAGAAAGAAGCATTCCTTCACTATTTAGATTTAGGCCCACAATTTTACTCTTTACAGAAGTATCTGAAACAGATTACCAGCGACCGCAAAAAGAGTTTCCCTATGTCAAAGGCAAGCATAATGCCCGAGAAGAAGAAAGAGGGAAACATTTCCGAGGCGCTGCAAACAGGGCAGGAGATACTTGTGCAGGTAACCAAAGAGCCCATAAACACCAAAGGGCCACGCCTAACCTGCGAACTATCTTTTGCCGGCCGATTCCTGATACTCATCCCGTTTGAGGACAAAGTATCGGTATCATCAAAAATAAAGTCTCCCGAGGAGCGCACAAGGCTCAAACAGTTGTTGCAAAGCATAAAGCCGAAGAACTTTGGAATAATTGTGCGCACAGTGGCAGAGGGCAAGAAAGTGGCAGAACTCGATGCCGAGCTACACAGCCTTGTAAACAATTGGGAGTCGCTTGTCGGCAAGGTGCAGAAGAGCACCAAGCCCCCCACCCTGGTTCACGCCGAATCGGACAGGACACTTGCTCTGCTACGCGACCTCTTCAACCCGTCGTACGAGAGCATACACGTGAACGACATTGAGGTATATAAAAAGATAAGAAACTATGTATCGGTGATAGCACCCGAAAGCATAGACATAATTAAACTATACCGTGGGGAACTGCCGATATTCGACCACTTCGGGATAACGAAACAGATAAAATCCTCCTTCGGCAGGATAGTATCGTTCAAAAGCGGAGCCTATCTTGTGATAGAGCACACCGAGGCGCTGCACGTTGTAGATGTAAACAGCGGCAACAGAGCCCGCAACAACGCAAGCACTCAGGAGGAGAACGCCTTGGAGGTGAACCTGGGAGCCGCCGACGAACTGGCACGCCAGCTGCGCCTCAGAGATATGGGCGGAATAATAGTTGTCGATTTCATAGATATGGACAAAGCCGAACATCGACAAGCGCTCTATGAACGAATGACCGAAAATATGAGCCGCGACAGAGCAAAGCACAACATACTGCCGCTCAGCAAATTCGGCCTTATGCAGATAACGCGCCAGCGAGTGCGCCCGGCAATAAATATGCCCGTGGAGGAGAGTTGCCCCGTATGCTTCGGCAAGGGAAAAGTACAGTCGTCGATACTGTTTACCGACACACTTGAGAGTAAAATACAGACATTGGTACAGACATTGGGAATGAAATCGTTCAAACTGCACGTTCACCCCTTTGTTGCTGCCTACATAAAACAAGGTATAATATCAATGTATCGTAAGTGGCAGATGAAATATGGTTTTGGAATACGCGTCATACCCAACCAGAAACTTGCCTACCTTGAGTATCATTTCTACGACAAGAAAGGCAAAGAGGTGGATATGAAGGAAGAATCGGAAATCAAGTAAACAGACACACTCTAACAAAATAGCCCGCAAGCATCGCTTGCGGGCTATTTTGTTATATACAGCCGTTTTTTAGATACCCATAGCCTTTTTCATATCCTCTATGATGGTATCGGCCTTTGCGCAAGCGGCTTTGTAGTCGTCGCGTGTGGGCATTGCAGCCTTAGCCTCCATATAGAACTTGATTTTGGGCTCGGTACCCGAAGGACGAACAGAAACCTTGTTGCCGCTCTCGGTAAAGTACTGCAGCACGTTAGATGTTTCGGGCATATCGAGGTCGGTTACATTGCCGTCGCCATCCACAGCCTTCAAAGCCTTGAAGTCCTTGTAGCAAACAACCTTCTCGCCTGCCATCTCCTTAAGAGGATTGGCGCGGAAGTTCTCCATCATCTGGCGTATCTCGTCGGCACCGCTCTTTCCGGGCTTAACCACATTCACTGTAATCTCCTTTGAGAAGCCATACTCAACGTAGATGTCCAAAAGCATCTCGTATAGTGTCTTGCCGTTCTCCTTGGCCCAAGCGGCAACCTCGGCAATGAGGCTGCAAGCCGATACAGAGTCCTTGTCGCGGCAGAAATCCTCGGCCAAGAAGCCGAAGCTCTCCTCACCACCGCCGATATATACCATCTTGCCCTCGTTGTCGCGGATAACCTTGGCAATCCATTTGAAACCGGTGTAGCAATCGTACATTTTGATGTTGTTCTTCTCGGCAATGTTCTTGATAACCTCTGTGGTAACGATTGTCTTTACAACAAACTCCTTGCCTGTCATCTTGCCCAACTTGGTGTACTGGGTAATGATGTAGTAGAGGAAAATCATACAGGTCTGGTTACCGTTTACAATAACCCACTCGCCCTTGTCGTCCTTGCAGGCAATGGCCAAACGGTCGGCATCGGGGTCGGAGGCCATTACAAGGTCGGCATCAATCTCCTTGGCAAGGTTCATAGCCATAGTCATAGCCTCGGGGTTCTCGGGGTTGGGCGATACCACTGTGGGGAAGTAGCCGTCCTTCACCATCTGCTCCTCTACGCAATGGATGTTCTCGAAGCCCCAACGGCGCAACGATGCGGGGATGAGCACGCGGCCGCAACCGTGGATGGGAGTGTAAACAATCTTCAAATCCTTGTGCTTGCTTATAACCTCGGGGTCGATGATAAGAGTCTTTACACGGTCGAGGTACGCATTGTCAACCTCCTCGCCTATAATCTCAATGAGAGCGGGATTACCCTGGAACTTAATATCCTCCACGCGCACCTTCTCCACATTCTCGATGGTCTTTACATCGTGGGGAGAGAGCATCTGCGCACCGTCGTCCCAATAGGCCTTGTAACCATTGTACTCCTTGGGGTTGTGGCTGGCTGTGATGTTGACACCGCTCTGGCAGCCGAGGTAACGGATGGCGAAAGATATTTCGGGTGTGGGGCGAAGATCCTCGAAAAGATACACCTTGATGCCGTTGGCCGAAAAGATATTTGCTGTTATTTCGGCAAACAGACGGCTGTTGTTGCGGCAGTCGTGACCCACAACCACCGAGATTTGCTCACGGTCTTTGAAAACCTCGTTCAAATAGTTGGCCAAGCCCTGTGTGGCCTTGCCCACGGTGTAGATGTTCATACGGTTGCTGCCTGCACCCATAATACCGCGCAAGCCACCGGTACCAAATTCCAATTCGCGATAGAAAGCATCGATAAGGGGAGTCTTATCCTCGTTGTCGAGCATAGCTTGAACCTCTTTACGTGTCTCTTCGTCATAGGCGGGAGAGAGCCACTCGTTGGCTTTCTCTGTTACCATTTTAATAAGTTCCTGATCCATAAATCAATAGTTTATTGTTTGTTAATTGTATATACAACAAATAATGTGTTCATTGTTCGCACGGGCGGCATTGCAGCGCTGTTAAATATTGCGAAACGGCCGAGCCCTCTTAACCAAAAGCAGTTAACCTTGCGAATATAAACAAATAATCTTTATTTTGAAAGAGGGAGCAAATATTTATCTCCTGTTTCCTCTATTAAGCGCTTTTTATAAGCCTCGGGGTAACCCGGGCGCACCACCGTGGCACCAATGCCGGTGGATGTGCGCTTGAAGCGGCCGTTCTCCTCGGGCTTAACAACCAAGTCGTTGTATTTCACTATGATATACTCGCCGAATTTCTTCCACTCGCGCAACACCTCCTCGGCACTGTTGCACGAAAAATCCTTGATTGCGGCAAGCGCATATTTGGGTGCATCCTTCAACGATGCAGCAAACTGTGCCTCAAGTTCCAGCGATGCATCATAGATTCTCTTCTCAATATCGCCGCGCACGCGCATCAGGTCGGGCTCGACAAGCGAATATTTGGGATATATCATATTTGAAACCCAGTTGAACACCCAGAACGACGAATCCCAAGAGAATGTCACAGGGTCGGCATTTGCAGCCGAATAGCAGGCCGGCACACGGTCGAGGCAGCAATATACCGGAGTATATACAATCATATTGGCATCGTCGCAACCAAACCACAACACGCCGCCAATTTCGTTGGGCAGATGGCTGCGCATTTGTGCCACAAAAGTGAATGCCGACTGGAAGGTGGATATCGGGCGCTCGTTGAAATACTCCTTGCCATCGTATTTGAACGTGAGCGGCGACAGGCGGTAAGGCATATTATAGATGCCGCCACCTAAGTCCTCGTTAACGGCAAAGGGAGTGCCCTCGAAGTGGTCGCGCATAGCAGCCTGCACATCCTGCAAGGTAAGCTGCTTTTTAGGCTTGAAGTAGAGAGGCATAGGAGTGGCAGTGACATCGCCCGATGCCCAGGCAAGATACTCGTTCATATCGGCATCGGCATACATATTGAAGAAGCTCCACGCGCGTGCATCGCACCAGCGCAGGCCGCCGAAATCGGGCGGGCAATAGGCCATAGCGAAACTGAAATCCTCGTCTTTGCCGCTGAAATAGCCCTTCTTGCGGGCAAATTTTATCACATCCTTGGAGTACATCACATTCTCCTTGTCCTTCATATCGAATTTATGTATGCGCGCCTGGTTGGCGTGTGCGGCTATGCAGTCGTCGGGGATGCGCACCGCCACCCACACGGTACCCTTCTCGCTACCCTTGCCTATCATTTCGAGAATCCACACCTCGTTGGGGTCGGCAATCGAGAAGCTCTCACCTTCGCTGTAATAGCCATACTCCTGTGTGAGGGTGGTCATAACCTCAATGGCCTCACGAGCGCTTTTTGAACGCTGCAACGCAATGTATATGAGCGAGCCGTAATCTATTATTCCTGTTGAGTCGGCAAGTTCGTGACGACCACCAAAGGTTGTTTCGGCTATGGCAACCTGGTGTTCGTTTATATTGCCTATTACGTTATATGTGACAGGCGCTTCAGGGATAGAGCCAAGATACTTGCCCGTATCCCAGTCGTAAATGGGGCGCATAGTACCCTCGGGGTTCACCGATGCGGGATAATGAGCCAGAAAACCGCTCATACCAAAACTGTCGGCACTGTACGACACAAACACCGAGCCATCGGCCGAGGCCTTCTTACCCACCAGGAAATTGGTACAGGCATCGGCAACCTGCGCGGCACACACCACCGCCACAAGTACAAAAAGTAACTTTTTCATAATCGTTTTTTATTTAGTATATTATATTTTTTTCCACAACCGTTTCGTTACCCACATTATCGGTAACCACAAGGCGCAGCGCGTGCTTGCCGCGTGACACCTTCTCTCGTTTGAAATCGCAGGTGATGCGGCCGTTCTTGCTGCTGTATTCAAACAGCACGAACCGGCCGTCAATGGTTCCACGGAACGATGCAATGCCCGTGTGTTTGTCGGCAACGGCAAAGATGGCACGCCCATTACGAGCCCACTGCTTCTCCTTCACTGCACTCACCCGCGGTGCAACGGTATCCACCGCCACGGCATAGCTGCCAAGCATATATAGGTTGGCAGTAACAACACCGCCGGCCACCTTGCCACCCACAGAACTGCGTTTTTGGCCGGCTATACGCTCTAAGTAACATTTATCGCCAAACGGCAACAGCGCAGCAGGGATATCAAGTGCAAGGCGTGCGGCACGCCACAGAGGAACAGGCGCAGCGGCTAAATTATAAAGAGGCGATGGGGTGCTTTCATCCACCTGCAGCCGCATATAAAAATCGTCGAACAGGGCGCCACGCGGTACAAAAAGCAAACAACCGTGCAGGCGCACTTCGTTGTTCAGGTACCAACGCAACATATTGCCACCCGAGTGACAAACCGGGGCAATATCGCACAGCTTGCCCGCAACAACAAAAGAGCACACACTGCTGTTGCCGTGGTAGTCGCGCAAGCGATATTCCACCTTGTAGAGGCGCTCCTCGCAAAAATCAACAATACCCGCTGCCGCATCGGCATTCAGCATACGCAACGGATTATTAGGCAACAGATAGGAGCGCAAGAACCACCCATCGCCCGCTTGCAGCCTTTCGTAATCGGCCCAGGCGTTTATAAGGCGATTCTCGGAATATGAGAAATTATCCATCCTTGCTGCAAAGCGCAACGAGTCGTCAACAAGCAACTCAATCTCATATATACCATACTTGTTTGTGGTACCGCTCATATAATCGAGCCCTTTAAGACCGAAGCCCACACGCCCCCACACCGTGAGTGTATCGGCAAGCACGCCACCCTGCACCTTGCGCACCTGCGAGGCAGCAGCTCCGCACACGGCACCCCGCCCCTCAATAGGGTAAAAAGCCACGGCCTGCGCCACCGGCGGGCGGTTATCGGCCAAATCGGCGGCATAGAATTTCAATGGGTTGTATAGTTCTTCGCCATCGGCCGAACGCACCTCGAAATGCAGATGCGGGCCAAAGGAGTAGCCGCTGTTGCCCGCATAGGCAAGCACATCGCCACGCTTCACGGGTAGTTCCCCGGGGGCAAATTCAATATCCACGGCAAAGCACTCATCGGCATATTGGCGCTCACGCACCGCTTGCGCCACAGCGGCAGGGAATCTCTGCAAATGGCCGTAAACGGTCATATAGCCATTATCGTGCATCACATAGAGCGCACGGCCATAGCCACCGGCCTGCACTTTGGCACGGGCTATATAGCCATCGGCAACCACCATTATAGGCTTGCCCTCAACACCTTGTGTCTTAAAATCGAGCCCCGCGTGAAAATGATTGCTGCGCAGTTCCGCAAAATTTCCGCTCAAATAGAGAGGAAAATCAAACGGCACAGAAAACTCTGCCGCCTGCTGGGCACTTGCACCCGTGACAAACAGCAAAAGTATATATATCGTTACAAAAAAACTTTTTCTTATCATATCCTTCGTTTACCGCAGAAAATCTTCGCGACATATCGCAAAGATAACGAAAACTTATCAATCACCACCCACATAGCGTTAAGAATAAAGCAACAATACTTAAAATAACCATAAAATAAACAAGTATATTTTTGTTATTATCGGCAGCTTGTAGTATCTTCGCAGTAGTATAAAAACCTGAAAGGCAATAATGAAATTAAGCATCATAGTACCGGTATATAAAGCAAGGCGACACCTGCAAAATTGCATCGAAAGCATATTGCAGCAGACCTACACCGACTATGAGCTCATTCTTGTGGACGACGGCTCGCCCGATGGTTGCGGCAACGTGTGCGACCGATATGCACAAGAGTGCGACAAAGTGCGTGTTATTCACAAAAAAAACGGCGGCCTCTCATCGGCCCGCAACGCAGGCATAGCTGCCGCCAAAGGAGAGTACATCACATTTGTGGATGCCGACGACATAGTAGCATCGGGCACATATTACTACAATATGCGCATACTGCTTTCCAACCCCGACATAGACATAATAGAGTACCCCGTAAACATACACTACGAAACACCGCAGAGCCGGATAATATCCTTCAAACCCGAAAAAGTATCGGGAAACAGAGAGATAATTGTCGATTGGATAAAGCGCAAAGGATACACACACGCATACGCCTGCAATAAAATTTACCGCAGCGACCTGTTTACCTTTGTACGCTTCCCCGAGGGAGAGGTATTCGAGGACCTCTACACCACCCCTATGCTATACGGCAGTTGCGACTGCGTCTATTATTCCGACTGCGGTTTCTATTACTATATCGACCGCAAAGAGAGCATATCGAACAGCTACTCATTCAAAACAAGATACTTCCTTTACCGCAACACGGTGAACCTATACAAAAAGGTAAAGAACGAGTACAAAATGGAGCAAGAGGCCAACGAGATGCTGCTCGATTGCGCCAACAGGCTCACCGACCTGCTGCGCTGCAGCGACGGCCCCAAAGAACAATATGCCCAAGCCTGCGATATGCTGCGCGACGAAAAGATAGACGTAAAAACACTATACAATATGAACATACCGGTGCAGCAAAAGATTAAGTTCATCACGCTATCACTCTTTGGCGCACCCATTCATAGCCGCATACACGCGTTGCTGCGCCGCAAACTATGCTAACAAACCAACCGGAAGCGTATGTATCTTTCAATAGTCATACCACACTACAACCTGCCACAGGCACTCCTCAGAAGATGCCTCGACAGCATATTGGCAATAGAGTTGCCCGCAGAGGAGTATGAAATAATAGTAGTAGATGACGGTTCCGACACACCACCACGCTGGATTAACGAAACATACACCACCGGCAACATAAAACTCATTGAGAGCGAGCACAACTGCCAGGGAGCTGCCCGCAACATAGGAATAGAAGCCGCTCAAGGCCGTTACATACAATTCGTGGATGCCGACGACACCCTGCAGTGCAACAACGCCATCCCCCAATGCATAGAAAAACTAAAACAAGAACGCCCCGACGTTCTACGTTTCAAATATAAGGTATGCCCCAAATATAAAGCTCCAAGCAAAAAAAGCGAGCAACAAGTAACATTCGGCAATACCATAAGCGGTGCGGTATATATGACCGACAACAACTTGCCCGCCAATGTATGGTGCTATTTTGTACGGACCGAACTATTAAGAAAAAAGGAGATACGCTTCACCCACGGCATCTTCCACGAAGACGAGGAGTTCAGTACCATACTCCACTATCACGCACAAACACTTGTGGAGTGCGATGCCGACATATACAACTACTGCATAAGGAGCAGTTCCACCATAACCGCACGCAATGCCGCCAATGTGGAAAAGCGGCTTGACGACCGTATGACAGTGCTCGAAAGGCTTGCCACGTTCAGGGCCGGCAGAAGCACGCAAAGCAACAGCATACAAAAGAAAGCACTGCAACGCAAACTCACCACCCTTGTGGTAGATACCATAGTGAATCACCTGCGTGCCGGCAAAAGCGCCAAACAGATACACGACCTATGCACAAGGCGCATAACCCCACTGATGCTATACCCCATAGCCGAAGGCGATTACGGCTGCAAGTTCAAAATATTTCGCAAGCTCGCCAACAGCAAGGCAGGCCTGCATCTGCTGCGCCTCATAATACCAAGCACCCAAAAACCTGCAAAGCAATGAGAATACTGCTCATAGGTGAATACAGCAACGTTCATTGGACACTGGCCGAGGGGCTGCGCTCATTGGGGCACGAAGTGTGCGTGGCAAGCAATGGCGACTTTTGGAAAAACTACAAACGCAACATTTCGCTCACCCGCAGCAAAAGCAAGATAAGCGGAATAAAACTGCTGCTGAAAACACTGCTCACGCTGCCACGCTTGCGCGGTTACGACGTAGTACAGATAATAAACCCAATGTTCTTGGAACTGCAGGCCGAGCGCATAGCCCCCATATACCGCTACCTGCGCAAGCACAATAAGAAGATGTTTATGGGAGCATACGGAATGGACCGCTATTGGGTTGAAGGCTGCACAGCCACCCCCCGCCTGTTCCGCTACTCCGACTTCAACATCGGCGACACCCCCATAGACAACAACTACACCCGCGAGCAGATTGCCGACTGGCAGAACACCCACAAAGCACGCCTCAACGAGTACATAGCCCACGATTGCGACGGAATAATAGCAGGGCTGTACGAATATTTTGCAGTATATGAAAAAGAGTTCAAGGAAAAACTCACATACATCCCCTTCCCCGTCGAGGAGGAAAAGAGAGGCGAGCTGTACGACGGCAAGCGCAAAATAAGATTCTTCATAGGAATAAACCGTGAGCGCAGCATATACAAGGGAACCGACATAATGCTACGCGCCCTGGAACGCATAGCCCGCGAGTACCCCACCCGCTGCGAAATAGTGAAGGCCGAAAGTGTTCCCTATGCACAATACCGTCAAATGATGGACAGCAGCGATGTACTGCTCGACCAGCTATACGGCTACTCCCCCGCAATGAACGCCCTCCTCGCAATGGCCAAAGGCAAAATAGTGGTAGGCGGTGCCGAGGAGGAATACTACCAAATGCTTGGCGAGAACACCCTGCGCCCACTCGTAAACGTGACACCAAGCGAGGATGACGTTTACAACAAGCTGAAAGACCTTGTAGAACACCCACAGGAGATTGCACGCCTGCAACAGGAGTGCGCAACCATTGCAAGGCTGCACCACAACCCGCGCAAAGTGGCCGAGCAGTACCTGAAATTCTGGGAATCGAGATAAACAAAGCCGCTCAAAAAGAGAATATCACTATTTTTGAAAAAATAATTCCCAATACGTTTGCATATTTAAGAAAAGTGCATTACCTTTGCAACGCAAAATAAGGGCGTAAGCACTTCCAAATGGAAGTTTGGGTGAGTGGCTGAAACCAGCAGTTTGCTAAACTGCCGTACGGGTTACCGTACCGGGGGTTCGAATCCCCCAGCTTCCGCTTAGGATTTTGCAGAGAATATGGCGCTTTCGTCTAGTGGCTAGGACACATGCCTCTCACGCATGGAACACGGGTTCGATTCCCGTAGGCGCTACAAAGAAAAAGAAAACAACAACTCTGCAAGCCAAGCCCTTAAATATGGCGCTTTCGTCTAGTGGCTAGGACACATGCCTCTCACGCATGGAACACGGGTTCGATTCCCGTAGGCGCTACTTAGGTTAGGACTCCAAACGGAGTCCTATTTTTTTGCCGATAAATAACACCGAGGATATTATAGCAAGACAATATCATCCATAGGATGTTGCCCCTTGTAACAGGCGCAACATAATTTATTAGGGCACATACAAAACCTCCTCAGTCTTGCGAAGAACGCAATCCGGCTCCTCCTAATGAGGAGCAGTTTAATACCCCTACAACAGGTGGCCGCGCGATGAAAGAATGTATAAAAATTGTCTTAAACAAAGAAAAGCTCACAGACCACCGAGGATATTAGAGCAAACTTAATAGATTCTACGCTTGTATATCAATGCTATTTATCAGGGCCCCAACTTTTGCAGGTGAGCCCCTTTTTACCCACGCAACCTGAACCGAGAATATAAGACAAAAAAAAATACGCGATATTTTCAATTACACGCAGTAATGAAAATTTCGCGATTCAAATTACATTGAAAGTATTTAAGTGAAGAAGATGAGACTCGAACTCACACGACCCAACGGTCACTACCCCCTCAAAGTAGCGCGTCTACCAATTCCGCCACTTCTCCATTCAACCTAACTATCCAGTGCAGCACCGGTGCCCAGAACAGGACTCGAACCTGCACGTCTCTCAACACTCGCACCTGAAACGAGCGCGTCTACCATTCCGCCACCTGGGCATTAAGCACGCGCGGGTGCACTCATCAAAAGAGCGGAAAACGAGGCTCGAACTCGCGACCCCAACCTTGGCAAGGTTGTGCTCTACCAACTGAGCTATTTCCGCAGTTTCTGTATAGTTAAATTTTCAAAGAATTTGAGCGGAAAACGAGGCTCGAACT
>JAFVSR010000105.1 GCA_017503645.1 Bacteroidaceae bacterium
GGAGGCACCTCGGCAAAAAAATCAAACGAGTTTGTTTTTTCTGCGCTCGAAATTAAGCATATTTGAGATAAATCTCGAATATAGGAGGCACCTCGGCAAAAAAATCAAACGAGTTTGTTTTTTCTGCGCTCGGTTTTCACTATATTTGCAAATACTGCAATTATAAGTAAAACAGACAGGGCCGCAGACGGCCGCCTATTTATGGATTACAACGAATACGACGAGAATATCAACGAGATGAGCGAGGAGCCTGCCGACGTGCAGGAGGAAAGCACCGACGATGCTCCCGAACAGGGCACCCACAGGCAAAAGGTATCGAGCGAGGATGTCACCCACAAACTCACAGGTATGTACCAGAACTGGTTTCTGGACTATGCCTCGTACGTAATTTTGGAGCGCGCCGTGCCCCACTTGTACGACGGCCTTAAACCGGTGCAGCGCCGCATACTGCACGCTATGCGCGAGCTCGACGATGGGCGCTACAACAAGGTGGCCAACGTAGTGGGCCACACAATGCAGTATCACCCACACGGCGATGCCTCCATTGCCGGTGCGCTTGTGCAATTAGGGCAGAAGGACCTGCTCATCGACTGCCAGGGTAACTGGGGTAATATTCTCACAGGCGACTCGGCAGCGGCACCCCGTTACATTGAGGCCCGTCTGTCGCATTTTGCCCACGACGTTGTATTCAACCCCAAGACCACAGAGTGGAAGCTCTCATACGACGGCCGCAACAAGGAGCCCATCACCCTGCCGGTGAAATTCCCCTTGCTGCTTGTGCAGGGTGTGGAGGGTATTGCCGTGGGCCTTTCGTCAAAGATACTGCCGCATAACTTCAACGAGGTGTGCGATGCTGCGGTGGCCTACCTCAACAAAGAGGAGTTCACTCTGTACCCCGATTTTCAGACGGGCGGTTGCATAGATGTATCGCGCTATCACGACGGCGACCGCACAGGCCGCGTGCGCATTCGTGCCAAAATTTCGAAATCGGACGATAACAAAACACTCACCATCACCGAAATACCATATGGCAAAACCACCCCGCTTATAATAGAATCAATTCTTAAGGCGGTGGACAATGGCAAAATAAAGATACGCAAGGTTGACGACAACACATCGGACAAGGTGGAGATTCTTGTGCACCTGGCCCCCGGAGTATCGTCGGACAAAACCATAGACGCACTCTATGCATTTACCGACTGCGAGATAAGCATCACCCCCTGCTGCTGCGTGATAGACGACCACACGCCCCGTTTCCTCACGGTGAGCGAGCTGTTGCGTCGTTCGGTTGATGGCACGAAAGAGCTTCTGCGCCGGGAATTGCAGATACGCAAAGGCGAGCTACTCGAGCAGCTGCATTTTGCATCACTCGAGAGCATCTTCATAGAGGAGCGCATATACAAGGACAAGGAGTTTGAGCAGGCAAAGGATATGGACAGTGCACTTGCCCACATCGACAGCCGCTTGGAGCCATACAAAGAGAGCTTCATACGCGAAATCACGCGCGACGACCTGCTGCGCCTTATGGAGATAAAGATGGCGCGCATACTGCGTTTCAACAAGGATAAAGCCGAGGAGTTCATCGCCCGCCTGCAAAAGGACATTAAAGAGATAGAGCGCCAGCTGAGCCGTATGACCGAGGTGACAATCAAGTGGTTCACAATGCTCAAGGAGAAATATGGCAGCCGCTACCCCCGCCAGACCGAGATACGCAATTTCGACACCATAGTGGCAGCCAAAGTGGTGGAGGCCAACCAAAAACTATACATAAACCGCGCCGAAGGATTTATAGGCACATCGCTCAAGAAAGACGAGTTTGTAACCAACTGCTCGGACATCGACGACATAATCCTCTTCTACAAAGACGGAAAATACAAGGTGGTGAAGGTGAGCGAAAAACTATTTGTGGGTAAAAACGTGATACACGTTGATGTGTTCAAGAAGAACGACAAGCGCACAATATACAACGTGGTGTACCGCGACGGAAAGAACGGAATACACTTCATAAAACGTTTTGCCGCCACAGGAATGACACGCGACCGCGAGTATGACCTCACACAGGGCACACCCGGCTCAAAGGTAGCCTATTTCACATCGAACCCCAACGGCGAGGCCGAGGTGATAAAGGTGCAGCTGCGCCCCAACCCACGCCTGCGCATTGCCACCATAGAGAAGGACTTCAGCACCATAGCCATCAAGGGGCGCCAGTCTATGGGTAACATACTCACCAAGAACGAGGTTATGCGCATAACGCTCAAAAAGCACGGAAGTTCCACACTTGGCGGCCGCAAGGTGTGGTTCGACCGCGACATACTGCGCATAAACTTCGACAACCACGGAGAATACCTCGGCGAGTTCCACAACGACGACAAGATACTTGTGATAAGAGAGAACGGCGAGTTCTACTTGTCGCCCATCGACCTTAACAACCATTACGACGACGACCTTAGGGTCATTGAGAAGTTCGATGCCGCCAAGGTGTGGTCGGCCGCACTATACGATGCTTCGCAGCAGGGCTACCC
>JAFVSR010000014.1 GCA_017503645.1 Bacteroidaceae bacterium
GGAATTCGAAAAATTGTTCAACGACATCGTAAGAAAGAACAGCGCCTACGCCTACCGCAACATAAGCAATGTGCCTGCCATTGAAAAATGGTACAAGACATATATGCAGGCATTGCGCGAGTGGGACAGCGACAGAGCATTCTACCCCGATGCAAACTTCACTCTGCGCGTGGCATACGGAACAGTTTGCGGTTACGAGAATGTTGATGGCGAGTACCGCACACACCTATCTACACTCGATGGAGTAATAGCCAAAGAGAACCCCGAGATTTACGATTACGACATACCGCAAGAACTGCGCGACATATACAAGAACAAGGACTATGGCCGATGGAGCATAGAAAAGAACGGCCGCACCACGGTGCCCGTATGCTTCCTTGCATCGAACCACACATCGGGCGGCAACTCGGGCTCGCCTGTAATAAACGGCAAGGGTGAACTTGTGGGAATAAACTTCGACCGCACCTGGCGCTCCACAATGAGCGACATTGAGTTCGACCCCTCCATCTGCCGCAACATATCGGTGGATATACGCTACGTTCTTTTTGTAGTCGATCGTTTAGGGCACGCCCAATACCTGCTCGACGAGCTTAAAGTAAATTAAGGTATTTATATACAAAAAAGATGTCGGCTTCACGTGAAGCCGACATCTTTTTTGTATTATGTTGGTAAATTATTTCTTATACACTTTCTCACCCGACACAATATAAAAACCAGCGGGCAGGCCATCGAGCGCTGCAGAAGGATTGGCAGCGGCACGCACCTTCACACCCTGCAAGGTATATACATCGACCGCTGTTGCAGCCTCAACCAAAACATCCTCTACCGACGTGGTGCTCACAGGCGATTTTGCATATATGGTTACCGACTTCTGTGTTCCCGTGTAGCAGGAGAAACGCGGTGACGATGTATTGTACTGCAATATATTGCGTGTAAACGAGCCCTGTGCTGTAATAACTGCCGCACCATCTGCTGCCACTGATATGAGCCAGCAGGCATCGTCGCTTATAGTCTGGTTCGAATAGAGGTAGTTGCTGCTGCTCGATGCTGCTGCCAAATAGAGACCATCGGCCACAAAAGCGAATGTGCCCTCCTTGGTACCCTCCTCGATAACGAGAATTTGCGTACCCTCGGGGTATGAGGCAATGACATTCGACTCTATTACCGCACCTTCGATTCTTGCTCGATATTTACCCGACTGCGCACCCATCACAATGTCGTTATAGGCAATTATAATGGAGTCGCCCGCTGTGAGCGATGCTGCGTCGGTTACAAGTGTGAATTTGTCGAAGGGATAGTTACCATTGTTGCCCTCGGTGCCGCCTGTACCTGTATCATCGCCTGTATTGTCATCACCACTGCCGGTGTTGTCGTCACCGCCGGTATCGCCGCCTGCATTCTCACCCTCCTTTGATGTGAGCACTACGTTCTTCACCTCCCAGGTGCCGGCCTTCTCGGCTGTTCCCACATACTTGAATGCCACGGTCACACCATTCTTGCCAAGGAACTCTGCGGGTATGGCAACATCGCCAGTTGAGGTAAATGTCCAGTCGCTTGTGTTTTCTGCTATGGCAAAATCAATGGCCGTCCACGATGCCGCGGTTACGTCGCCGCTGTAGTTGTCGCTTATTAACAATTGGTTATACTCGGCCACCTTGCCGCTTTTGTTGTAGCGTGTCACATAATCGAAAGAGATGACAGCCTCGCCTGCCTTTGAGAAATCGATGGGGGCAGACACAAGCCAGCTCTCTGCATCATTGTTCACATTCGACACATAAGAGGTAACGTAGGCTGCACCATATTTTATGGTCCAGGGGTAGGTGCCTGCGACCTCAACCGTGGTAAACTGCCCGAAATCGGAAGATAACGTCTCCATAATATGAATGGTGGCATCTGTATCCACCGCAGGGGTGTCGCCGCCACCTGTTATTGCGCCATCGAGGTTGAAGGTGTAATCGACCGAGTCACCCCACACATATTCTGCAAGCTGCGGGTAATCAATGTATGGGTTGCGGTTGCCCTGTATCTCATACACGGCATTGTTACGGTTTATCTCCTTCCGGCTCACGGGGTCCTGCTTGTTCCATTTGAGCAGCAACTCCACAGCCCAGGGCTTGAGTGTGGGATATGCACTGTTTTCGTAGTTCATCCAGGTATATTCATATGTGAGGTTCTGGTAGCAGGTGAACATATACATAAATGTACGTGCGAAATCGCCTTTATATTCGTCGCAAGGCTCAAAAGCACTCACGCTACTGCCGTTAATGGTAGCCTTGCCCACATATGTGACACCGTTGTTCCAGGTTTCCGACTCCAACTCGGCCATAGGAAAGTTACCTTTGCGGCTATTGGCATCCTGATCCGACGGGTTCAGGTGATGCAGGTCGCAATAGGCATCGTTCTTGGTACCGCCCCACCAGCTCTTTGCAACACTATGCTCTATATTCATACCGCCTATAGCATCGCCCTTGTCGCCAAAATAACGAACCTCGGCCGAATACATATCGTACACCTGGTTGTTGGCAGGGTTGCGGTCGGTGGAATAAAAGGCTCCCCAGGTGGCGGCAGCACCACTGCCATAACTTATGCGCTCGTGTACCCTTATAAGTTCATAAAGTGCGTTTTTCAACGCGGCACCACCCTTCACACCATCGATAGAGGTGTAGTACTGCGACTGTGCTGTTGCCAATACAGAAAACAGTACGGCAACAATAAAACAGATGTTTTTCTTAACCATTTGCATAGCTGTGATATATTAAAAGCGATATTTTTATGAATTCAGCGCTGCAAAGTTAAAGTTTATTTTTTACAATAATGCGCGTTCTTCTAAAATATATTTATAACTTTGTGTTTCGAACTTTTGAAAACAACGAATATTCATTTCGCAAAACTCAATAATATGGAAAAGGAAAAAGAGAAACTGTTTAGTGAATTCTCGCCTGTTACCGCAGAGAGCTGGAAAGAAAAGATTGTAGAGGACCTCAAGGGTGCCGACTACGACAAGAAGATGATATGGAGAACAAGCGAGGGATTCAACGTGAACCCGTTCTACCGCAAAGAAGATATAACAGAGGGCATTGCCAATGCATTGCCAGGGCAATTCCCCTATACACGCGGTTGCAAGGCCGACAACAGATGGCTCATAAGAACCGAGCTCACCACCGACAACCCTGCCGAGGCTAACCAAAAGGCACATAAACTTATTAAGGAGGGCGTTACATCCATTGGCTTCAAAGTGAAGGGCAAAATGGTGTCGGCCGAATTTGTGGAGCAACTGCTTGCCGGCATAGATGCCCAGGCTGTGGAACTGAACTTCGATGTATGCCTTAAGCGCAACGCCGACTTTGCAACCCACTTTGTTGCCCACTGCAAAGCACAAGGGTTCGACCTTGCCAAAGTACGCGGCTCTATCAGCTACGACCCCATAGGCAAGGAACTGTGCAAAGGGGTGGCCATAGAGGATTATGCACAAACAGCCAAAACAATAATAGAGATTTTACAGGAGCTGCCGCAGTTCCGTTGCCTTGTAGTGAATAGCGCAAAACTGTGCAACAGCGGCGCATATATAACACAGGAACTTGGTTATGCCCTTGCTTGGGGCAACGACTATATGCAGGCTGTCACCGAGGCCGGCGTGCCCGCCGAGGTGGCTGCACGTAGCATAAAGTTCAATATGGGAATATCGAGCAATTTCTTTATGGAGATTGCAAAATTCCGTGCGGCACGTATGCTGTGGGCCAAGATTGCCGAGCAATACACCCCCTGCAAAGAGAGTTGCAAGATGGCTGTTCACGCCGAAACCACATCGTTCAACCTCACCCTGTTCGATTCATACGTGAATATGCTGCGCACACAGACCGAGGCTATGAGCGCTGCCATTGCAGGCGTGGATTCAATTACCGTAAGACCCTACGACTCGATATATGAGACACCTACCGACTTTGCCGTGAGAATAGCCAAAAACCAACAGCTCATTCTCAAGCACGAGAGCCACATAGATGCCGTGGCCGACCCAGCTGGCGGTTCGTACTATGTGGAGAGCCTCACGGCCTCTATAGCAAAAGAGGCCTGGAGAATATTCCTGGAGACAGAGCAGAACGGCGGTTTCCAGGCTATGGTAAGAAGCGGCAAGATACAGGAGATAATGGAAAAGACCGGCGACGACCGCCGCACCGCTCTTGCACGCCGCAAGGAGATACTGCTTGGTACCAACCAGTATCCTAACTTTGGCGAAACATCTGAGGGAAAAATTCCTATGGAGGAGAAATGTGCCTGTGGCGGACACTCGCACTCCTGCGGCGGGCTTAAAGCCACCCGCCTGGGCGAGGAGTTTGAGCAGCTGCGCCTTGCAACCGAGGCAAGCGGCCGCCGCCCCAGAGCATTTATGCTCACAATAGGCAACCTTGCAATGAGACAGGCAAGAGCCCAGTTCTCTTGCAATTTCCTTGCAGCGGCAGGCTACGAGGTTATTGACAATCTTGGATTCAAGAGTGTTGAGGAGGGCGCGAAAGCCGCTTTGGAGGCAAATGCCGATATTGTGGTTATCTGTTCGAGCGACGACGAATATGCACAGTATGCAATCCCCGCCTATGAAGCAGTAAAGGATAAAGCGATATTCATTGTGGCAGGCGCACCCGCCTGCAGCGAGGAGCTGAAAGCTGCCGGCATCGACAACTTTATTCACGTGAGAGTAAACGTATTGGAGACCTTGAGGGCTCTTAACGCCAAGTTGGGTATTTAACAAGAAGGAACTATGAGAAGAGATTTCAGCAACATAGATATATTTGCAGGCTGCACAGCCTCAACAACAGCCCCCGCAACAAATAACGAGGTGTGGGAGACTGCCGAACATATAAATGTGAAACCGGTTTACACCGCCGACGACCTCAAAGAGATAGAGCACCTCGACTACGCGGCAGGCTTGCCCCCATTCCTGCGCGGCCCCTACTCTATGATGTATACATTCCGCCCGTGGACAATAAGGCAGTATGCAGGCTTTTCCACAGCCGAGGAGAGCAACGCCTTCTACCGCCGCAACCTTGCATCGGGCCAAAAGGGCCTTTCGGTGGCATTCGACCTGCCCACACACCGCGGATACAACCCCGACAACGAGCGCGTGGTGGGCGATGTGGGAAAGGCCGGCGTGTCAATATGCTGTATGGAAAATATGGAACAGCTGTTCGATGGAATTCCCTTGAACAAGATGTCGGTATCAATGACTATGAACGGTGCGGTACTGCCCGTACTCGCGTTCTACATAAATGCTGCGCTCGAACAAGGTGCAAAACTCGAGGAGATGGCCGGTACCATACAGAACGACATTCTCAAGGAGTTTATGGTGCGCAACACCTATATATACCCGCCCGCATTCTCAATGCGTATAATAAGCGACATTTTCGCATACACATCGCAGAAGATGCCCAAATTCAATTCTATATCAATATCGGGCTACCATATGCAGGAGGCAGGAGCATCGGCCGACATCGAGCTTGCATACACCCTTGCCGATGGCTTGGAATATGTACGTGCAGGCGTGAACGCAGGCATCGACATAGACGCCTTTGCACCCCGCCTGTCGTTCTTCTGGGGCATAGGTATGAACCCCTTTATGGAGATTGCCAAGATGCGCGCAGCGCGTATGCTGTGGGCCAAGATTATAAAGCAGTTCAACCCCAAGAACCCCAAATCGATGGCACTGCGCACACACTGCCAGACATCGGGCTGGTCGCTCACCGAGCAGGACCCCTTCAACAACGTGGGGCGCACGGTTATAGAGGCTATGAGCGCGGCTATGGGACACACGCAATCGCTGCACACCAATGCGCTTGACGAGGCTATAGCCCTGCCCACCGACTTTTCGGCGCGCATTGCCCGTAACACACAGATTTACTTGCAGGAGGAGACAAACATCTGCCGCGTGATAGACCCGTGGGGCGGCTCGTACTATGTGGAGAGCCTCACAAAGGAGATTGCCGAGAAGGCTTGGAAACTCATTCAGGAGATTGAGGAGCTTGGCGGTATGGCAAAGGCCATAGAGACAGGAATCCCCAAGATGCGCATAGAGGAGGCTGCTGCACGCACACAGGCACGCATTGATAGCGGCAAGCAGATTATTGTGGGCACAAACGCATATTGCCTCGACGAGGAGGAGCCCATCGACATTTTGGAGATTGACAATACTGCAGTGCGCGAGGAGCAGCTTGCAGCCATTGAGCGCAACCGCAAGAATCGCGACGAGGCAGCGGTGAAAGCCGCCCTCGACAAGATTACCGAGTGTGCAAAGAGCGGCAAGGGCAACCTGCTGGAGTCTGCAGTGGAGGCAGCCGGCCTGCGTGCCACATTGGGGGAGATTTCAGACGCTTGCGAAGCTGTCGCAGGGCGTTACAAAGCAATCATAAGAACCATATCAGGAGTGTATTCAGCAGAGAGCAAAGACGATGCGAGCTTCAAGGAGGCTTGCCGCCTCACCGAGGAGTTTGCAAAGAGAGAGGGCCGTCGCCCCCGAGTGATGATAGCCAAGATGGGCCAAGACGGTCACGACCGCGGTGCCAAGGTGGTGGCAACGGGTTATGCCGACTGCGGCTTCGACGTGGATATGGGTATGCTTTTCCAAACACCCGCCGAGGTGGCCAAACAGGCTGTGGAAAACGATGTTCACGCAGTGGGTGTGTCGTCGCTTGCCGCAGGCCACAAAACACTTGTGCCGCAGCTCATCGAGGAGCTTGCGAAGTTAGGCCGTGAGGATATCCTGGTATTTGCAGGCGGCGTTATCCCTGCACAGGATTACGATTTCCTCTATCGTGCAGGCGTTGCAGGCATCTTCGGCCCCGGAACAAGCGTGGCAAAGGCAGCTTGCGAACTTATGAACATACTGCTTGACGTAGAATAAACCGCACAATATGATTGTATGTATTGCGGAGAAGCCCTCCGTTGCCAAAGAGATAGCCGATGTATTGGGCGCAAAGAACAGGCACGAGGGTTTCTACGAGGGCAACGGCTATCAGGTAACCTGGACATTCGGACATCTTTGCACGCTCAAAGAGCCGGGCGACTATACCCCTATGTGGCAACGTTGGAGCCTCGGCAGCCTGCCTATGGTGCCCCCGCGCTTTGGAATAAAGCTCATAAACGACAAAGGAATAGAGAGGCAGTTCGCCGTCATTGAAAAACTTATGAAGGCTGCCGATGGTATAATAAACTGCGGCGATGCCGGCCAGGAGGGTGAACTCATACAGCGCTGGGTAATTCAAAAAGCACAGGCAAAGTGCCCTGTAAAGCGTTTGTGGGTATCATCGCTCACCGACGAGGCCATACGCGAGGGGTTCGGCACCCTAAAGGACCAGAGCGAGTACCAACCGCTGTACGAAGCAGGACTTTCGCGCGCCATCGGCGACTGGCTTTTGGGAATGAACGCCACACGCCTCTACACGCTCAAGTATGGCAAGAACCGTCAGGTACTATCGATAGGCCGCGTGCAGACACCTACCCTTGCTCTTGTGGTGAAACGCCATTTCGAGATTGTAAATTTTGTCCCCAAACAGTATTGGGAGCTGAAGACCACCTACCGCGACACCACCTTCAGCGCCGCCAAAGGCAAGTTCGAAAGCATCGAGGAGGCACAGGAGGCTTTGAAAAAGATTTCCGAGGCCCCCTTCACCGTAACCGATGTAACTGCCAAGAACGGCACCGAACTGCCGCCGCGCCTATACGACCTCACATCGTTGCAGGTAGATTGCAACAAGAAGTTCGGGTTAAGTGCCGAGGTTACCTTGCAAACCATACAGTCGCTCTACGAAAAAAAGATAACCACATACCCCCGCGTAGATACCACATACCTGAGCGACGACATTTACCCCAAATGCCCCGCCATACTTAAAGGACTGCGCGACTACCAGCAGCTGACCGCCCCGCTTGCGGGAAAGCCGCTGCTGAAATCGAAAAAGGTATTCGACAACAAGAAGGTGACCGACCACCACGCCATCATACCCACAGGGGTATATCCGCAGGGGCTCACCGACCTGGAGAAAAAGGTGTACGACCTCATTACAAGGCACTTCATTGCGGTATTCTACCCCGACTGCAAATTCCGCACAACCACCGTACAGGGCGAGAGCAACGGCGTACCATTCAAAACCACAGGTAAGGAGGTAACCGAACCCGGGTGGAGGGTGGTTTTTGCAGGTGAAACAGCCGATGAAAAGGAGGAAAAAGAGAAGATTCTACCCCATTTCACAAAAGGCGAGAGCGGCCCCCACACCCCCGACCTTGCCGAAAAGTGGACTACCGCTCCAAAGCCCTACACCGAGGCCACACTGCTGCGCGCAATGGAAACCGCGGGCAAACTGGTTGACAACGAGGAGTTGCGCGATGCAATGAAGGAGAACGGCATAGGCCGCCCATCCACACGCGCCAACATCATAGAAACCCTTTTCAAACGCGGATATATGAGGCGCGAGAAGAAGAACATTGCCGCCACCCCTACAGGCATAGAGCTCATAGGCATAATAAAGAACGAACTGCTAAAGAGCGCCGAACTCACAGGACAGTGGGAGAAGAAACTGCGCGACATCGAGAAACGGCAGTACGAGGCAAAAACCTTCATAGACGAACTCAAGGTAATGCTCAACAATGTGGTAAAAGAGGTGCTCAGCGACAACAGCACAATGGGTAACCTCGCTAAAAATGATTAACAAAAGGGAACCTTATATAATATTCGGGCAAAAAATGAGTTATTAAATCACACGAGATAATAACAGGATGAGAATAATAATATCATATAGCATACTGCTCCTTGCGATATTTGCAACAATATCGTGCGGCAGCGAAAAGGCAATACGAAAAGGCGACCAGTATGCAGCCGTGAACGAATATTTCGAGGCTGCAAAGCAATACAAGAAAGCCTATCGCAAGATTCCCGCAAAGGAGAAGTCCAAGCGCGCCGTTGTGGCCTGGAAATTAGGCGAGTGCTACCGCAAGAGCAACAATGCGGTGCGTGCCGTGGGAGCATATATGAATGCCGTGCGCTACAAATACCCCGACTCGCTTGCACTGCGCCACCTTGCCGATGCTCAGGTGGAAAAGGGCGACTATAAGGACGCCGTAAAGAATTACGAGGAGTACCTGAAACTGAACAGCAACGACAACCTTGCCATTGTGGGCCTGCAAGCCGCCAGGCAGTCGCTCGAGTGGAAGAAGAACCCCAACCGCTATATTGTAAAAAAAGCAAAGGAGCTGAACGGGCAGCGCAGCGACTACTGCCCTATGTATGTGGGTGACGACACCACTATGATAGTAATCACATCAACCCGCAAGGAGGCAAAAGGCGAAGATTTGAGCGGCATAACAGGACAAAAGAGCGCCGACATATTCCTCACGCGCCGCGACGACAAGGGCAAGTGGCAAAAGACCGAGGTTATAGAGAGTGAGATAAACAGCGAGCACGAGGATGGCGCCTGCGCCTTCACCCCCGACGGCAAAACAATGTATTTCACCCGCTGCGTTACCGACAACCAATATCCGCGCTACGCGGCAATATACAGCAGCAGCCGCAGCGATGCATCGTGGAGCGGAGTGAAAAAGGTTGAGATATCGAAAGACACACTCTCATCGTTTGCCCACCCCGCAGTATCGCCCGACGGGGAGTGGCTCTACTTCACATCCGATATGGCAGGCGGCTATGGCGGTTTCGACCTTTGGAGATACTACATAGGAGAGAGCAAGGCAATGCAGGAGATAGTGGAGAACCTGGGCAGCGCCATTAACACCGATGGCGACGAGCAGTTCCCCGCCTTTGGCCCGCAGGGCGAGTTGTTCTTTTCGTCTGACGGCTATCCCGGTATGGGCGGCCTCGACATTTACAGCGCCAAACAACTGAACGACAGCACCTGGAGCGTGAGCAACCTTATGGCGCCTATGAACTCCAACGGCGACGATTTCGGCATCACATTCGCCCCCGGGCTCTACCGCGGCTACTTCTCGTCGAACAGAGGCGATGCACGCGGCTGGGACCACATATACTCGTTCCTGCTGCCCGAAACCGTGCATACCCTTTACGGCTGGGTTTATGAAAAAGATGGTTACGAACTGCCCAACGCCATCATACATATGGTGGGCAAGGATGGCACAAACACCAACTTCAGCGTTATGAAGGACGGCTCCTACTCGGTGCGCGTGACACCCGGGGTGGATTATGTATTGCTTGGCACCTGCAAAGGCTATTTGAATACGATGCAGGAGCTATCGACCGACAGCATAGAGGGCACGGTGCGCTACCAGCGCGATTTTGCACTGCCATCAATCACACGCCCCGTGCTCATAGACAACATCTTCTATGAGTTTGACAAAGCAACGCTGACAGCAGAGTCTGAGGCATCGCTCGACGAACTCATCAAACTGCTGAACCTGAATCCCAACGTGACAATAGAACTGAGCTCGCATTGCGACTACAAAGGCAGTGACCAATACAACATACGCCTGTCACAGGCCCGTGCCGAATCGGTTGTTAATTACCTTATTAAAGGAGGCATAGAGGCTGAGCGACTCACAGCTAAAGGATATGGTGAGGAGAAACCGAAGATTGTGCACAAGAAACTCACCGAGAAGATTCCCTTCCTAAAAGAAAACGATGTACTCACCGAGGATTTCATAAAGAACCTCGAGGACGAGGAGCAGCAGGAGATATGCAACCAGCTGAACCGCCGCACGGAATTCCAGGTGTTGCGCACAACATACAACCTGTACAAATAACAAAAGTAACGAGGCCCGTGGGCCTCGTTACTTTTGTTATTTGTTATTGCTTTATCTTGTCGCTGTTCTTGCGTGCGAAATCGGCCCAACTGCTGTACTTTACACCCTGCACAGGGTTGTTACGTTGCAAATAGTGGCAGAAGGCGGCACCAAGCGCATCGGTGGCATCCATAAAACGGGGCATATCCTCGTTTGAGATATTGAGCATACGGCGCAGCATTTCGGCAACCTGATGCTTGGAGGCCGAGCCGTTACCCGTTATGGCCATCTTTATTTTAAGCGGGGCATATTCGTGTATTGGCACGTCGCGGCTTATGGCAGCGGCAATGGCAACGCCCTGCGCACGGCCAAGTTTGAGCATACTCTGCACATTCTTGCCGAAGAAAGGTGCCTCAATGGCAAGTTCGTCGGGCAGGAAGGAGTTTATGAGCCCCTGTACACGAGTAAATATCTCACCTAATTTTATATAGCTGTCGTGACACTTGCGCAGGTCTATTACACCCATTGCTATGAGGCGCGCACGGTTACCGTTCACGCCTATGAAGGCATAGCCCATAAGGTTGGTGCCGGGGTCTATGCCCATAATCACCCTGTCGTCGGTGGGAGTGGCAGGCTGCTGCATAGTCAAAAACCGAGATAAGTGAGTAACCCGCGGCAACCGCTCTCTATCTCCTTGTAGGTGGTGGAGAAATCGCCGTGATACCAGGGGTCGGATATGTCGGCACCCGAAAGGGGCAACGCATCGCCCGCTGCGCGGCACGATGCAAAGTCGAGCAGTTTCCACACCTTACCGCAATCCACAGGTAGGGAGCGCATATTCCTTATGTTATAATCCTCCATAACGATAACCATATCGTATGTCGCAAAATCGGCCTGCGTGATGCGGCGGGCCCGCTTGCCGTCACACGATATTCCGTGGCGGGCAAGCTCACGCACTGCCGGCGGATAGACTGCATTGCCAATCTCCTCGCTGCTTGTGGCAGCCGATTCTATATGCAACCGACCTGCCACACCGGCCTCATCCGCTATGTTTTTCATAATAAACTCGGCCATCGGGGAACGGCATATGTTCCCGTGGCACACAAAAAGTATCTTTTTCATTCGTTAAGGAAAGAGGCATCGAAAGTAAGCGGCAAGAGAGCTTTTATTCCATCCTCAACCACATAGCACTCCCGTGTGCCGTAAAGAATTATTCTGATTGTTCTGTTGTAACGTTTTTCCGTTTCCAGGATTACCTGGCGGCAGGCCCCGCAAGGCGGAATAGGCATTGCCAGCTCGCCATTTTCGGTGCGTGCCGCTATTGCAAGGGTGAGCACCGCCCTGTCAGGATATTGCGAATTGGCCCAAAAAAGCGTTGTACGCTCGGCACAAAGCCCCGATGGATAGGCTGCATTCTCCTGGTTACTGCCCTTTACTATAACACCGCCCTCAAGACGCACGGCTGCACCCACATTGAATTTTGAATATACCGCATAGCTGTTGGCTGTGGCAGCACGGGCTGCATCCACTACCTCCTTGTCCTCGGGCATCAACTCCTCATATGCACAAACCACAACTTTTGTCTGCAATACCATCTCTTTCATAAGCAAACCTCCTTTAATTTATATACTGCCGCAGCAGTACGTTAATCCATTATATCTACAAATCTCTTTTATGTATAACAAAATAACCTGTAGAATAGTGCGAAGATAACTAAATTGTTGCGTAAAATCAATTTATTCTTTTATTTTGTAGGCCAAATAAATTTTTATGAATAGAATACACTTTTTAATGTTGCTTGCGCTTATAACCCTCACAGGGTGTTTCACAAGCAAGAACAGAACAAAGGCCCCGGCAGCGAAAAACCTGTCGCAGGCACGCGACGACTACGAAAGATATGTGCTCACATACTACCCCATTGCCGTGGAACAGATGGAAAGACACAATATACCTGCCAGCATAACGTTGGCACAGGGCTTGTTGGAGTCGGGGGCAGGCAAGAGCAAACTGTCGCGCACGTCGAACAACCATTTCGGCATAAAGGCCGACAAAAGCTGGAAGGGAAAGCGCACATCGTCGATGGACAACGGCCGTCTGTGCTACTTCAGGAAATACGAGAGTGTGAGGGATTCTTACGAGGACCACTCCAAGTTCCTCGCGAACCGCCAAAGATATGCCTTCCTCTTCAAACTCCGCCGCGACGACTACAAGGGATGGGCCAAAGGATTGAAAAAAGCCGGGTACGCCGAGGACAAGGCCTACCCGAGCAAGCTGATAAGCCTCATAGAGCGGTACGAACTGCACCGTTACGACCACTTCACAATGAAGGATGTTAAAAAGAGCAGCCCTGTGGCTTTTGAAACATACGAGAAACAGAGCGCAAGAACCATATACAAGGGTAACGGCCTGCTATATGTGATAGGCAACACGGGAGACACATTCAAATCGCTGGGCAAGGAGGTGGGAGTATCGCGTCGCAAACTAATCAAATACAACGACCTGTATGCCGACTACAACATAAAGGCGGGGGACATAATATATCTCGAGAAGAAAAAGAGCAAAACCGGCAAAGAGCACCCCGTACACGTGGTGCGGCAGGGCGAAAGCCTACACGCAATATCGCAAAAATATGGCGTGAAGATGGACAAATTATATGAAAGAAACAGAGCTATTGCCGAAAGAGGCATCAAAGTGGGCGATATCATAAAGCTCAGATAAGGAGAGCTATTTTATGTCATATTTCTTAAATATAATTGAAAATTATCAATTTATATTTCGGTAAATCTTAAAAAAAACATATCTTTGCCCCAATATAGGAATTTTAACAAAACTCAAAATAAAATTTAGGAAAATGAGCAATTTAAGTTATTTCAAAGCGTTGCTTGCAGCCGTAGCATTTGTCCTTGTTTCAAGTGGTGCTATGGCGCAGGATGTTAAAACGGATACCATCCGTGAATCGCGCCTTAGCAATCTTGCAACAGCATTGGGAAGTTCTGAAGAGTTTATTGTAGCCGACGATGCTGCACTCAATGCAAAAAGTTGGTTTGTTTCATTCGGTATAGGTGCAAATGCCATCAATGCCGAGGGTAATGACAAGGTGAACAACCTGCTCGACCGCAGAAGAGGCAGAATACAGGTATCTGCCGGCCACTGGTTCAACAACTACTTTGGTATCAGAGGACAGGTTGGCATAGGAAAAATAAGCGCCTACTATCTGGCAGGTGCCATCTATGGCAAAAAGCTGAACTCCTTCGACTACCCCGAGAGCACTATGCAGTATATCATTGAGAAGGACGGCCTCGCCTGGTTCCGCAGAAAATTCACATATATGGATTTCAATGTGGCGGCAATGACCGATGTTGTAAAGTGGTTTGACAAAGAGAGCCGATGGGGTGTTCAGCTATACGCAGGCCCCACCCTCACATACTCTTTCAAAAAGCAGGGGTTCCACAACAACACCACACTTGGTGTTAAGGCCGGCACACAGATAGACTACAAGATAAGCAAAAGATGGTCTGTTATGGGCGACCTGCAGGCCAACTTCCTCAATGAGTCTTTCGACGGTGTTGTGGGTGGCGAGAAGGACGGCAGCTACAAGAAGCTCGACTTCCTTGCTGCAGCAAGCCTTGGTTTGAGCTACCATTTCGGCGGCGAGCCTTCAAAGGTTGATGTCAACATCCCTGTGCTCTACGAGGACACATACATTCCCCAGCCCAAACGCATAAAGGAGGTTAAGGCTCCCGCCAAGGAGATTATCGCTCCCTTTGTGGTACGATTCTTCATCGACAAATCATACATCGAGAAGGGCCAGAAACCCCAAATCAACAAATTTGCCGAGTATCTCAAGAACAACAAGGATGCAAAGGTTATGCTCACCGGTTATGCCGATAAAGAGACTGCATACCCCGAGTACAATATGCGTTTGAGTCAGAGACGTGTGAACTCCGTGAAGAAATACCTCATAGAGGAGTGCGGCATTGCCGAGGAGCGCATCGAGACGAATGCCAAGGGTGATACCGAGCGCGTATACGACGAGGATTTCCGTTGGAACCGTGTAGTTGTGATGACTATTGTTGAGAAGTAATAAGAATTATAAAATAGGAAATAAAATGAAAAAGTTTGCAATATTATCTCTTTTATTAGCTGTTAGTTTCTCGACATACGCACAGGAAATACGAGTTGAGAAAACAACAAAAAACGAAACCGTAACAGTTGATTACAAGACACAATACAAATCGTCATTCTTTGACAACTGGTATGTTCAGGGTGCATTTGGCGGTGCTATGTTGCTGGGCGAAGATGATTCAGCTCTCTCATTCGGCGACAGAGTAAAACCCGGATTCTCCATTGCCCTTGGCAAGCAGATAACACCGGTGTTCGGCATTCGCGTGAGTGTCGATGGCAACAGACTGCTTGGTTGGAACGACAACAAGGGCGGCAGATACCCCAACCACGACATCGACCCCCGCAAGGAGTACCTAAACTCAAAGGGTGTTGACACAAGCAACGGATATGACCAGGACATCAAGTACTACTCCCTGAATGCCGACTTTATGATAGACCTCGTAAACGCATTCTCAAAGGAGAAACGCGCCTTCAAGAAGTGGGATGTTGAGGCATATGTGGGCCTTGCAGCAGTATCTACCATAGAGCGTAAGGGTATTGAGGACCGCACCCTCTTTGCAGGTAGAGGCGGTGTGGTTACCACATACAACATAAGCAAGAGATTCGGCATCAATTTCGACCTCAGCGGCATCATCACCAGCGCCACATTCGACGGCCACGACAAGGAAGAGACCGATTTCGATGGTATATGTGCCGCAAAGATTGGTTTGAAGTGGAGAATAGGCAAGCAGGGTTTCAGAACCGCGCACGCCATCTCGGCAAGCCAGTACGCAGCCCTCAGCAACTACCTTGCAGCCGTTAAAACCGAGCAGATGGAGAAGGGCAAACCTCAGGAGCAGATTGTTGTTCTCCCCGCAGAGAAGGACAATGTATTGGTTCCCTATGTAGTATTCTACGATGGCAAGGATACATTTAACCAGGAACTTCAGATGGTTAACATATCTAATATGGCCAAGATGTTGAACGAGAACCCCGCCTACAAGATGGACATCGTGGGTAACACTCACTCAACAAAAGAGGATATAGCATTGAGCCGCGCCAACAAGGTTAAGGATATCCTTATAAGCCGCTACGCCATTGCAGCCGACCGTCTGAATGTGCTGACACAGGATATGGGCGACGACAGCCAGACCGTTCACTTCGTAAACAAGTAACACACGGTTTACCATATACACACAAGAGAGGCAAGCCCGCGGGCTTGCCTCTCTTGTGTGTATATAAAAATATATTTGCTATTTCGTCAATCCTTGTTTCTCAACCTCCTGTGGAATTCTGAAAGCGGTGTACAACTGCAGCAGCGTACCAATGAACATAACGGCAATCCACTCATTACGGGTGTGCGTGAACATAAGCACGCCGGCGCCAATGAGCACACAGCCCGAAATCATCTGCTGGACAACCAGGCGCTTGAGCACCGCATTGCCACCACGCACACGCAGAAAGAACTGTGTAACAGTAAGCGACAAGGCCGCAACAAGGAACACCCAAGCAGCCTCTTGCGGATAGGACATACGCCCCACAGCCCCGCAGAGCAACGCCACCCACGACAACATATTTATTACAGAGACAATCTTCATATCTATAACATATTTATCACATCAATCCTCCACTATAAAGACCTCTTCGCCCTCCTTGTGCATACCATACTTTTCGCGAGCCACCTTCTCCATAATCTCAATATCCTTATGCAGCTCGGCAGATTTGTGGGAAAGCACCTCGAGCTCCTCCTTGAGTTCCTCTATTTCGGACTTAAGCACAGCAATCTCGCGCTGGTTCTGAAAATGCTTTATCATATTATTTTCGTCGAAGAATATGATAATAAGTAGAAAAGCAATGGTAACAAACCAATACTTATTGTTCTTAACCCAATTAAAAAATGTAGCTATACTGTCATTCATATACCTTATATTTATTATTTACTACAAGCGCAGCCTATCTTCGCTATCGCAGATTGCAAAGATAGTGCCAGCGAGCTAACAGCAAAGTTTACTTTAGATGTTTACCGCGAGCGCAGCCTATCTTCGCTATCACAGATTGCAAAGATAGATTATTTTTATCATTGGCGAGTGAATTGCCCCTGTTTTTGCCCATTTTTTATTTTGTATAACTCGCAGTTTGCCTTATTTTTGCAGTAGCTATTAAAGTTTGAGTTATCAAATAGAAGGAAAAATGGAGAATTACATAGTATCTGCACGAAAATACCGCCCCGACACGTTTGAGACCGTTGTAGCGCAGAAGGCACTCACCACCACGCTTAAGAATGCCATACAAACCGGCAAGTTAGCACACGCCTATCTGTTCTGCGGCCCCCGAGGAGTGGGCAAAACAACCTGTGCGCGCATATTTGCAAAAACGATAAACTGCCTGAACCCCGCAGCTGGCGGCGAGCCTTGCAATGAGTGCGAGTCGTGCCGCTCGTTCAACGAGCAGCGCTCCTTTTCCATCTATGAGCTCGATGCTGCCAGCAACAACTCGGTGGAGGATATCCGTTCGCTCAACGAGCAGGTGCGTATTCCGCCGCAGATAGGGAAATATAAAGTATATATCATAGACGAGGTACATATGCTGTCGCAGGCAGCCTTCAACGCATTCCTCAAAACTTTGGAGGAGCCGCCCGCACACGCTATATTTATTCTTGCCACCACCGAAAAGCACAAAATCATCCCCACCATACTCTCGCGTTGCCAAATTTACGACTTCAGCCGCATAGACACGGCCGACATTATAGGACATTTGCAAAGCATAGCAGAAAAGGAGGGAATAAAGAGCGAGTTTGAGGCCCTGCGCATCATAGCACAAAAATCGGACGGCTGTATGCGTGATGCATTGTCGCTTTTCGACCAGATGGTCAGTTTCACACAGGGCGACCTCAGCTACTCAAAAGTGATAGAGAGCCTCAACGTACTCGACTATGAGTACTACTTCAAACTCACCGACTACATTCTGGAGGCAAAAACCTCACAAGCGCTTCTGCTTTTCAACGAGATTCTGAGCAAAGGTTTCGAGGGCAGCATATTCATTGAAGGAGTAGCGGCGCATATGCGCGACCTGCTTGTGAACGGCGACCCCATAACCGCACCGCTCTTTGAGGGCAGTGACGAGTTGCGCAAGAGGTATGTGAGCCAGGCCGCCAGATGCAACCCCAAAATGCTGTTCCGTGCGATAAAGCTATGCAACAACTGCGAGCTTAACTACCGCACCAGCCGCAACAAACGCCTGTTGGTGGAGTTAACACTCATACAATTGTCACAACTCACCACAAGCGACGAAAGCGAAGATGGGGGGCGTGGCCCTAAGACGTTAAAACCCATATTCAACAAAACCGAGCAACCGCAAAGCCAACCACAACCCAATAAGACAGAGGCACAAAGCACGCCTGCTGCAACCATAACACCAAAGCAACAACCACAAGCACAACCTGCAGCCCCGATGGCAGACAAGCCAAAAGAGCAGCAGGCGCCCGAGCGCAGAGCACCCATACAAGGAAGGCCCGACACCCTGAAAAGGAGCGAACAGGCAAATAGCGGCTTGGGCGGTATGTTCCGCAGGGCAAGAACAAACATCGAGAGCGAACTGCCTGCACAGGCAGGCGCTGCACAGGCGACGCAGCCCTCAGCACAGGTCGCTACTACAGAGAATAAGCTCTCAGGAGTAACGGGTGAGGCCTTGGTGCAGGCCTGGACATCATTTGCCCTTGAACTCCCCGAAAGCGAGCGTGCCCTTACCGAAAGGATGAAAATAATCATCCCCGAAAAGGGAGAAGGCAACAACTACACCATACGCGTAGATAACCAGTTGGTTGCGCAGATATTTGAGGAGCAAGCCGCAAAAATCGCCACGGGAATGAGCAAGTTTCTCGCCGGTGCCATTATGAAAATGAAAATTGAGATAAACAAGGTGGCTGTACAGAGACACGTTTATGACCGCACCAAGCAGTACGAAATATTGCGCGAGAAGAACCCCGCCATAGAGAAATTGCGCAAGGGGCTTAACCTGGAGCTGACATAAAGCGCCGCTTTATTCACCCGCAGCAATTACATAAAATTCAGCCTGCTCAAAACTTTTTTTGGGCAGGCTGAATTTTATAGAGAACTTCTCCTCATTACTGGGCACTATTCATAAATCACTAAACAGCAAAACCGAGAAAAGCAAGGAAACAGGGCATTTTTTGTTAGCCATTTTTGGAATAAGAAATATTTAGGAAATAAAAAAATTTTCAGCCTTATATAGAATCTGTCTAATTAAGTGAAAACAGAGAGAGAGTGCCGCAACATTTTCAAAAATTCTTTTTCAACAGCTGTGAAAATGGACATTTTATGCGGCATCAGGAAAAATGTAATAAAAATTTACAATGCTAAATCGTTGTTGTTCAACAAAATAAAAAAAATAGCACTATCACAACCTCAAGAAATATCGAGTTTATAACCCACTGTTTTTCAGCGCGTTATAAAAGCAAAAAAAACAGCACCTTTTTTGCGTTTGTTTTTTCATTTTTCTTTTATGATATTTGCATTAAGAAAGATTACGGGAGAGACACAAACCGTGTCATTATCGCCCAAGTCGGCGAGAGGATTTCTCTCCTTGCAACCATCGAGTTTACACAAGAAACCGATGGTTGTTTGAATCTAAAAAAAACAGATAAACTACAACAATCGATGAACTCACAACTGACAGCAAAATGGGACAAGTGTCTCGACATCATTCGCGACAACGTTTCCGAAGCTACATTCGCCACTTGGTTTGCCGACATCAAGGCTATCAGGTACGAAGACTCTACCCTGACCATTCAGGTGAAGAGCAACTATGTATGTGAGCACCTCGAGGAGAATTATGTGGGTTTGCTGCGCTCTACACTTTTCAAGGTAATGGGCAATGGCACAAGGCTTATGTACAGCATACTCACCGACAAGGACAACAACCTGAGCGTTGAGGTTGGTGCAGACAGCTACACCGGTGGCCGTGGAGCACAAAACGGCAACTCGGGCAACAGCGCACCCAAAGCAGCGCAAGAGGCTGTGCAGGAGCTCGACTCTATGCTCATAAACCGCTACACATTCGACAATTTTGTCGAGGGTGTGAGCAACCGCCTTTCGCGTTCAGTGGCAGTGAGTGTGGCAAACACACCGGGCAGAGCATTCAACCCGCTGTTCATCTATGGCCCTTCGGGTGTGGGAAAAACCCACCTGATTAATGCCATCGGCTGCAAAATAAAGGAGCTGCACCCCGAACTGCGCGTATTATATGTTTCGGCACACCTGTTCCAGGTGCAATACACCGATTCTATTCTGCAAAAGAAGTTCAACGACTTTATGAGATTCTACCAAAGCATAGACGTTCTCATAATAGACGACATTCAGGAGTTTGCCGGGCTCGAAAAGACACAGCACGCATTCTTCCACATATTCAACCACCTGCACTTGAACGGCAAGCAGTTGATTATGACATCGGACCGCACACCGGCCCAACTGCAGGGAATGGAAGAACGCCTCATTACACGTTTCAAATGGGGTATGACTGCCGAAATCGAAAAGCCCGACCTTGAACTGCGCAAGAACATCCTCAGAAACAAGATACGCAGAGACGGCCTTAAATTCCCCGAAGAGGTTATAACATACATTGCCGAGCACGTGAATGCCAGCATTCGCGACCTCGAAGGTATAATTGTGTCTATAATGGCACACTCCACCATCAACAATGCCGATATAGACATTGCACTTGCCCGCAAAATCACAGGCAATGTGAGCGACTACGAAAAACGCCCGATAACCATTGACGACATCATAAGCAAGGTTGCAAGCTACTATGGCGTTGAGGTAGAGAGCATAAACACCCGCTCACGCAAGAGAGAGGTGGTATTGGTGCGCCAGGTTGCAATGTTCCTGTCAAAGAAACATCTCGATATGTCCACATCCAAGATTGGCAAATACATTGGCAACAGAGACCACGCAACCGTGGTACACGCTTGCAAAACAATTACCAACCTTGCCGAAACCGACAAGCAGTTCCGCAACGAACTCAATGAGATTGAATTGTCGTTGCAGAGTGCATAACGAGAAAATTTCATCCAACCATACTTAATCCGCAGTTTACACTGCGGATTTTTTTATTCCCGAACACCGCAAAATAAATTCCCTAAAAAGAGAAACAATAGCATATGCAAGGCAACAGGAAGAGAAAGCCGAAAAACACCCTGCCTGCACACCAAAAGGAAAGCCAACACAACGACACACAACAACCAAAATTTCTTTTTGGAAAACTTTTTTTATTTTTTGAGAGATACCAATATTGATTTTCAAGACATTAGCAAAATTTTCGGAAAACTTTACAACCTGTTGAAAACTAAAAATGAAAATAATTGGTTATTACATAAATTCAACATAAATTTGTGCTTGCTTAAAAAATCAGCCGCAAATAATTCAACAAAATAATAACTGACCAAAGTGAAAAAGCAAACCTACACCTATGACGAAGCGTTCAAAGCTTCGCTAGACTATTTCAACGGCGACGAACTCGCAGCAAGAGTTTGGGTAAACAAATATGCCGTTAAAGATTCTTTCGGCACAATCTACGAAAAATCGCCCGAGGATATGCATTGGCGCATAGCCAACGAAGTGGCACGCATTGAAAAGAAGTACGAGAACCCTATGTCGGCACAGGAGATTTTCGACCTGCTCGACAAGTTCAAATACATTGTGCCATCGGGAAGCCCTATGACAGGCATAGGCAACGACTTTCAAATAGCCTCGCTGTCGAACTGCTTTGTGATAGGCATCGACGGAAAGGCCGACTCTTATGGCGGCATCATACGTATAGACGAGGAGCAGGTGCAGTTGATGAAACGTCGTGGCGGTGTAGGACACGACCTTTCACACATACGTCCTAAAGGCTCACCCGTAAAGAACTCGGCACTCACATCGACAGGCCTGGTTCCCTTTATGGAGCGCTACTCGAACTCCACACGCGAGGTGGCACAGGATGGTCGTCGCGGCGCGCTTATGCTCAGCGTTTCCATAAAGCACCCCGATGCGGAGGCTTTCATCGATGCAAAGATGACCGAGGGCAAAGTAACCGGCGCGAATGTATCGGTGAAGATCGACGATGAATTTATGCAGGCTGTAACCGAGGATAAGCCCTATTTGCAGAAATACCCCATAGACTCAGACGAGCCCCTCTTCTCAAAGGAGGTAAATGCCGGCGAGATATGGAAGAAGATTATCCACAACGCCTGGAAATCGGCAGAGCCCGGTGTTCTATTTTGGGATACCATCGAGCGCGAGTCTATCCCCGACTGCTATGCCGACCTCGGTTTCAAGACCGTATCGACCAACCCCTGTGGCGAAATCCCCCTCTGCCCCTACGACTCTTGCCGCCTGATAGCAATCAATCTGTTCTCGTATGTAAAGAACCCCTTCACTGCAGAGGCAAGCTTTGATTTCGACCTGTTGCGCGAGCACACCAAGAAGGCTATCCGTATGATGGACGACATCATCGACCTTGAGCTGGAGAAGATTGAGGCTATACAGGCAAAGATTGAGAGCGACCCCGAGATTGAAGAGGTAAAAGAGGCCGAGAGAAGACTGTGGCAGAAGATTTATCGCAAGAGCAGTATGGGCCGCCGCACAGGTGTAGGCATTACAGCCGAGGGCGATATGCTTGCAGCTATGGGTCTGCGTTACGGCAGCCCCGAAGCCATCGATTTCTCGGTCGAGGTGCACAAGTTAGTGGCACTTGCAGCCTATGGCTCATCGGTGAATATGGCAAAGGAGCGCGGCGCCTTCGAAGTGTTCGATTACAAGCGCGAGGAGAAAAACCCCTTCATAAACCGCCTGCGCGAGGCCGACCCCCAGCTATACGAGGATATGAAGAAATATGGCCGCCGCAATATAGCCTGCCTCACAATAGCCCCCACAGGCACCGTAAGCATAATGACACAGACCACATCGGGTATTGAGCCCGTATTTATGCCCGTGTACAAACGCCGCCGCAAGGTAAACCCCAACGACCCCGAGGTGCACGTTGACTTTACCGATGAGAACGGCGACACATTTGAGGAGTACATCGTATATCACCACAAGTTCGTGGAGTGGATGAAGAAGAACGGCATAGACACCACCAAACGCTACTCGCAGGTGGAGATTGACAACATTGTGGCACGCTCGCCCTATGCCAAGGCAACATCCAACGACATTGACTGGGTTGCAAAAGTGGAGATGCAAGGCCGCATACAGAAATGGGTTGACCACTCGATAAGCGTAACCATCAACCTCCCCAACAACGTGGATGAAAAACTGGTGAACGAGCTCTACATAACAGCCTGGAAATGCGGCTGCAAGGGATGCACCGTATACCGCGACGGCTCACGTGCCGGAGTACTTGTATCCACCGACAGCAAGAAGGAGAACAAGGCCGAGGAGATGAAGCCCACGATAACCGAAGTGCGCCCTATGGTGCTGGAGGCTGACGTCGTACGCTTCCAGAACAACAAAGAGAAATGGGTAGCCTTCATTGGTCTGCTCAATGGGCACCCCTACGAGATTTTTACTGGCCAGCAGGACGACGAAGACGGCATCCCCTTGCCCAAGAACGTTACTCACGGCATCATCATAAAGCATATAAACGAGGACGGCAGCAAGCGATACGACTTCCAGTTCGAGAACAAGATAGGCTACAAAACCACCATCGAAGGATTGTCGGAACGCTTCAACCCCGAGTTCTGGAACTATGCAAAACTCATTTCGGGCGTGCTACGCTACAAGATGCCCATAGAGCAGGTTATAAAACTTATCTCATCGCTCGAGCTTGGCTCCGATAACATCAACACCTGGAAGAATGGTGTTGAGAGAGCGCTCAAGCGCTACATTGCCGACGGTGCCGCATCGGCCGAGAAGTGCCCCAACTGCAAGAACCAGTTGATTTTCGAAGAGGGCTGTCTGCATTGCCCCTCTTGCGGATACTCAAAGTGCGGATAACAAGTTTTTTGTACTACACTATATATATTTCCCACAAAGCCTGCCCTGCAATACAGGCAGGCTTTGTGCTTAAAACAAGATGAAGATAACAAGCTACACAATAGAATTGCAGAACATACACCTATATGCAAGACACGGGGTGCTGCAACAGGAAACGGCCGTTGGGGCCTGGTTCACGGTGGATGCCAAGCTGCAGTTAAGCGACCATAGCAGTGCCACTACCGATGCCATTGAAGGCACCGTGAGTTATGCCGATGTCTATGAAGTCATAAAGGGCGAGATGAATACTCCGTCAAAGCTGCTGGAGAATGTGTGCCACAGAATAATGGCTGCGCTCTTCGAACGGTTCGACACAATTGATGGCATAGAGATATCGCTGCGCAAGGACACCCCGCCTATGGGAGGCGACAGAATGAGCGCTGCCGTAACAATGCAAGCAACAAGATAAGCCCTTATGATAGACACCCTCACATCACTCAGGCTCATTTTTGCCCTTATGGTATTCGCCTCGCATCTATGTATGATAAACGAGGCAGCCTTTTCGGGGCATCTTCTCAAAGAGGGATATGTGGGGGTAAGCTTCTTTTTTATCCTCAGTGGCTTCATAATTGCGCACAATTACACCACAAAACTAACCGACGGCAGTTGCAGCAGAAAGAGGTTTTGGGTGGCACGCTTTGCACGCATTTACCCGCTGCACCTGCTCACACTCGCGGCAGCCATCCTCGCAGGCGGCACATTCGCAGCCACACAACCACTCTCGTGGGCACATCTTTTCACATCGGCCACGCTGACCAACGCATACGTTCCACGCTCCGATTTCTTTTTTGCACTCAACTCACCCGCCTGGAGCCTATGTTGCGAACAACTGTTCTATGCACTGTTCCCTATGGCACTGCCGCTTGCAAGAAGTCCCAAGAAACTTGCCATTATAGCCGCAGCTGCGGTTGCTGTTGTCGTCATAGGCAGCGGAATCACACCCGAGCAATACATAAAGGGCATATGGTACACCAACCCCATAACACGCCTGCCCGATTTTGTTGTGGGAGCGCTCCTGTGGCACGCATACCAAAGAATAAAGGATATTGATATAAGCTGCTGCGCTGCAAGCCTTATGGAACTGTCCGCAGTGTTTATGTTTGCAATATTCTACATATACGCCGAGGATGTACCAAAGGCCTACAGATACTCCTTTTACTACTGGATACCTGTTGCAGCCATAATACTCTCCTTCGCCTTGCAAAAAGGTATACTATCCGAAATACTTAAAGCAAAACCATTCATAACAGGCGGCGAGATAAGCTATGGCATATACCTCACGCAAATGCTTGTAATAACCGCCATAAGCGGGCACATAGCAACGTTGCCACCCTTCACAGCTGCCGCCATCGCCCTATTAGCGATAACCGCCATAAGCTATTTGTCATACCGCTTTTACGAAAAGCCGATGAACAGGCTGATAAAAAGATTTTTCAAGGAATAAAGGAGCGGTAATCAACCAATCCTATCAATGGCCACACGGGCCGCATTCTGCTGGCTTTCGCGTTTTGAAAAGCCCTCACCACGGCCATAAGGCTCGTCATCTATAAGAACCTCCGACACAAAGAAGGTGCCATCGGCACGCTGCTCCTCGCTCAACACCACAAAAGAAACCTCGCGATGCTGTTTCTGCGACCACTCTATAAGACGGCTCTTGTAATTCTTGTCGCTACGCACCACCGACTCTATATTATCAAGACGGGAGAATACCCTCTCGAGCAGAAATGTGCGGCAATGCTTATAGCCCTTATCTATGTATATGGCACCTATGAACGCCTCCAAAGCATTGCCATATATGTAATTGTTATGCTGGTTCACAGCGCCATATTCGCGCACAAGGCGGTCGAGCCCAATCTCCACTGCAAGCTCGTTTAGCCTTTCACGGCAGACAAGATTGCTGCGCGATTTGGAGAGAAACCCCTCTCGCTCACGCCTGAAACGCGAATAGAGGAAATCGGCTGTCACCGAGCTCAGAACAGCATCGCCCAAAAACTCAAGGCGCTCGTTGCAGCCCAACTTACCCGAGGTGGAGGAGCTGTGTGTCATAGCCATCCTGTATGGTTTGAGACTGCCCGGCACAAAGCCCAGTATGGAATACAATAAAAGATAAGACTCCCTGTCCTTATGGGACAGGAGCCTTATCTTATCTATTATCTTCTTAAGAACCTTTTTAGCCTTCAACTTTCTTAAAAGCAATTGATGCATTATGACCGCCAAAACCGAATGTATTGGAAATGGCAACCTTAATATCTCTCTTTTGCGCCTTGTTAAAGGTGAAGTTCAGTGCATAGTCAATCTCAGGGTCCTCGTCGCCCTCCTCGTGATTGATGGTGGGGGGAACGATACCGTTCTTTATTGCCAGCACAGTGAGCATAGCCTCAATGGCTCCGGCAGCACCAAGCAGGTGACCTGTCATTGATTTTGTGGAGCTTATATTCAGTTTATAGGCGTGCTCGCCAAAGAGAGTTTTTATAGCCTTAATCTCCGCAATGTCACCGGCATAGGTCGATGTACCGTGAACATTGATGTAATCGACATCGGCGGGAGATATTCCGGCCTCCTCTATTGCATTCTTCATCACACGCATAGCGCCATCGCCATCGGGATGGGGCGCTGTTATGTGATAAGCATCGGCTGTAAGGCCCGAGCCCACAATTTCGGCATATATTTTTGCACCGCGTGCCACAGCGTGCTCATACTCCTCGAGTATCAGACAGGCTGAACCCTCGGCCATAACGAAACCATCGCGGCTCTTGCTGAAGGGGCGCGAAGCGCCTTTGGGATCATCGTTGCGGGTTGAGAGCGCGTGCATTGCGTTGAAAGCACCCACTGCGGTGAAGCAGATGGGAGCCTCGGCACCACCGGCCACAATCACATCGGCACGGTTCAAGCGTATCTGGTCGAATGCATCAATAAGCGCATTCGAAGAAGATGCACAGGCTGCGGTTGTCACAAAGTTGGGGCCCTTAAGACCATATCTGATAGATATGATACCGGCCGAAATATCGGCAATCATCTTGGTTATGAGGAAAGGCGAGAAACGGGGGCCGTTATCGGAGTTCTGCACATATGCGCGAATCTCATCCTCCAATGCACCTATACCACCAATTCCCACACCAAAGACCACTCCGGCACGGTTACTATCAATCTTCTCAAAATCAAGTCCGCTATCCGTAATAGCCTGAACAGCCGAAGCCACGCTGTACTGTGTAACAGTATCAACCTTGCGAGCCTCGCGGCGGTCCATATATACCGTGGGGTCAAAATTCTTTACCTCACAGGCAAATTGCGTTTTGAACAGATAGCTATCAAAATGAGTAATAGGTCCTGCGCCACTCACTCCATTTACGGCATTTTCCCAAACTTCGGGAACAGTATTGCCCAATGGCGAAACGACACCAAGACCTGTTACAACAACTCTTCTAAGCTTCATTATAGGATAGTTAAGAGTGAAAGTAAGAGGGAGGTTGATTACTTCTCGGCAACCTTCTCCTCTACATACTTAACAGCATCACCTACTGTTGCTATTTTCTCAGCCTGCTCCTCGGGGATAGAGATACCGAACTCATCCTCAATCTCCATAATAAGCTCTACTCTATCGAGTGAGTCTGCGCTCAAATCGTTTGTAAAGTTAGCCTCAGAAGTAACCTCAGACTCTGATACACCAAATTTCTCTACAATAATCTCTTTTACTCTTGCTTCAATTTCTGACATAGTTGTAATATTTTGAAAGTTGTAAATTATTTGTTTGCAAAAGTATGATAAAAATCAACAACCGCAAAGAAAGATTAGTTTTTTTTGCGGTTTTTATTGCACATTTTTATGTTTTTGTGCAAAAACAGGGCGAAAACACCGTTTTTTAACACTTTATGGAGCAATTATTACGAGATTTTTATATCGAACGCCGATGGTTCGCGGCGCAGATTGTAGTTATTTCGCAAATTCTCAAAGTTTTGCGGCGCCGTTTTAAGGGCAAGCGAGTCGGCATGCGGGTTATAAATTTTCAGGCAGGCTGCCGCAAAGGATGGCGCCACCACCTGCGAGGGGCAGGGGGCCGGCAGGGCAAGTGCGGGCAGGGCCTGCTCGCAACCGAAATATTCGGCAAATTTACGCAGCACTATATTTGTGGCATTCAACTTGCCTTCGGCCGAGTAGCCGGCAATGTGAGGTGTTGCCATATATACCTTATTTAATAAAGATATGTTTATATCGGGCTCACCCTCCCAGACATCGAGCACCACATCGAGCTGTGGGTTAAGCTCCACAGCCTGCAACAGCGCCGCGTTATCCACCACCGGACCGCGCGAGGCATTTATAAAGAGACGGCATCGTTTCATCCGTGCGAAAAAGGCCTCATCGGCAAGATGATAGCTGGGAAAGGGGCCATCCTTGCTGAGCGTAGGGTGAAATGTTATTATATCGCATCGGTCAGCAATGGTCGCCGGCGACACAAAACCCTGCTCGCCACGCGCCTCACGCGGCATATCGCATAGCAACAAGCGCAAGCCTGCTGCCGACGCCCAACGCGCCACACGCGCTCCTATCTCGCCCACACCCACAACACCAAGCGTGAGCCCGTCGAGCGAACAGCCGCGCTCCACAGCCCAGGTATAAACCACCGCCTGCACATACTGCAACACGGCATCGGCATTGCATCCGGCGGCATTTGTCCAAGTAATGTTGCGTTGCGCACAATAAGCGGCATCTATGTGGTCGTACCCTATGGTGGCAGTGCCAATGAAACGCACAGCCGTACCCTCGAGCAAAGCCGCATTGCACAATGTGCGCGTGCGCACAAAAAGGGCATCGGCATCGCGCAGGTGCTCGTTGGCTATAGCCACACCGGGCAATGCAACTACCCTATTACCCATAGCCGACAATGCATCGGCTATGTAAGGAATTTTCTCATCAATAACTATTTTCATCGCAGTATCATTGTTAAACCGGCGGACAGCATTGTAGGCCATTCACCATTCAAGCGTAAATATAATAAGTTTTTTGTTAAACTTTTGCCTATATCATAAAGTTTCGTTAGTTTTGCCTTTGGAACTTCCCACATTGGGGTAACTATATAAAGGATTTAATTGACTTTAACGATATTATTATGAAAAAGTTTACAGAAATGAGCTGGCCCATTTTCAATCAGGCCATTGAGGACTATCACAAGACCGACAACGTTGATACTCCCATAAACAACCCCTACCCTGTAAAAACAATAGAATACTATCTCTACCTCAAATGCTGGATAGACACCGTTCAGTGGCATTTCGAGGATATCATACGCGACCCCGAAATCGACCCGGTGGAGGCACTCACCCTCAAACGTCGCATCGACAAGTCGAACCAGGACCGCACCGACCTTGTGGAGCTCATCGACAGCTATTTCCTCGACCTGTACAAGGATGTGAAACCCGCAGCCGACGCAACCATCAACACCGAGAGCCCGGCTTGGGCCGTTGACCGCTACTCTATCCTTTCGCTCAAGATTTACCATATGAAGGAGGAGGTTGAGCGCACCGACGTTGATGCCGAACACCTTGCAAAATGTCAGGCAAAGCTCGATGTACTTATGGAGCAGTACAAGGATATGACAACATCCATCGGACAGTTGCTCGAGGACATAGAGGCAGGACGCAAGTATATGAAAGTATATCGCCAGATGAAGATGTACAACGACCCCGCTCTAAATCCCGTACTCTATGGCGCAGGAAAGAAATAACAACACCCCGCGCACCACACTCATAACACGATTCTCAGCTGTAGGCGATATAGCAATGACCATCCCGTTGCTATATTCGCTTGCACGCACATACCCCAACGATAAATTCATTTTCGTGAGTCGCGAAAGGTTCGGGCAGTTCTTCATCGACAAGCCCGAAAACCTCCATTTCATCGGGGTAAATTTGGATAAATACAAGGGGCTCACCGGCCTGTATAAGCTATACAGGAAGCTCAACGAGCAGAAGCCCCACTTTGTGGCCGACCTGCACGACGTGCTGCGCACAAAGATACTGCGCAGTTATTTCCTTATGCTGTCGGGTGCCAAGGTTGCCAACATAGTGAAAGGGCGCAGCGAAAAACAGAAGCTCACCCGCAACAAGAACAAGGTGCAGGTGCAATTGAAGAGCACCTTTGAGCGCTACCGCGACGTCTTTACACGCCTTGGATTCCCCTTCACGCCATCGTTCACCTCGCTTTTTAACGGCGGCAAAGGCGACATATCGGAATTCGGCAGCATAATACCGCAAAAGGGCGAGAACAGATGGGTGGGCGTGGCACCATTTGCCGCGCACAAGGGCAAGATATACCCCACCGAGAAGATGGAACAGGTGATAGCCTTGCTTTCAAACGAGCCCGATGTGGAAATCTTCTGCTTTGGCAACGGCCCCAAAGAGGAGGCCGTGGTAAACGACTGGTGCAGCAAATACCCGCGCGTACATTCGTTCCTGGGGCGCACCAATTTCAACGGCGAGCTACGTCTCATAAGCCATTTGGACACAATGGTATGTATGGACTCGGCCAATATGCATATGGCATCACTCGCAGGCACACCCGCAGTGTCGGTGTGGGGCGCCACATCACCCCTCGCAGGCTTCCTTGGGTGGAACCAGAAGAGCGAGAACTGTGTGGAGTTGCCGCTACCCTGCCGCCCCTGCTCGATATTCGGCAACAAGCCCTGCCTATATGGCGATTTTCGCTGTATGAACATAGCACCCGAGGCCATAGCACAAAAAGTTCTTGAAATAATAGGGAAATAACCTATGAACAGCACCATAGCCCACGACAAAGACCCAATGGGCCGCGCCATTGCCGACTATCACAAAACGGGCAAGGCGGGCAAGTTGCGCGTATTATCATCTATGTTCTACGAGGATGAGATACCCGTACCCACTCTCTTCCGCACATTCGACAAGATGCCGCCACAGGAACAGGCAGCCATCGAACTGTGCCGCGGCAGGGTGCTCGATATGGGCGCAGGCGCCGGTTGTCACAGTCTCGAACTGCAACAGCGCGGGCACGATGTGGTGGCTATAGACATATCGGAACTGTCGGTGCAGGTAATGAAGGAGCGCGGCATCGATGCGCGCCTTATAAACTTTTTCGACGAAACATTTACCGAAAAGTTCAATACCATACTGCTGGCAATGAACGGCATAGGCATAGTGGGCAAGGCCGAAAAGTTGCCGCAGTTCTTCCAAAATGCCAAACGCCTGCTTGCACCCGGCGGGCAGATACTGCTCGACTCGTCGGACATCCGCTACATCTTTATGAACGACGACGGCTCTATGGACATAAATCTGGCGGCAGGCTATTACGGCGAGGTAGATTACAAGATGCGCTACCGCAACACCACCGGCGAGCCCTTCGACTGGTTGTATATCGACTTCGACACCCTCTCTATGTACGCCAACGAGAGCGGTTTCAATTGCGAGAAGTGTGCCGACGGCGAACATTACGACTACCTTGCCCGGCTCACCGTCAAACTATAGCCACACACTGCAAATCAGACAATTGGCACCAACCACAAAGGCGCACAAAAACAACGAAATAATTTGTTTATTCCCGTGCCTTTCACTACCTTCGCATTTATAAATATAAAGTTGCTATGAAAAACGCGCACGCGCACGCGTAGAAGCACTGCGCAACCGCCTGTTCCCGAACCGCGCCGCAGCAATGCCACAGTGGTAAAACGACGCAACTTTATTCGCAAATCACTATTGCTCAATGCATTACGCAAGCATTGAGGAGCTAAGAGTATACCCTCTTGGCAACAAGCCACCAAAAACAGCCACAATGAACAGCAACGACGATGACAGAATTGTATGGTTCGCAATGAGCGCCCCCTACCGTCGCGAGCTGAAGGCAAAAGAGCGCCTCGAGGGAATGGGCATAGAGTGTTTTGTTCCTATGACCAAGGCTATCGTTGAGCGCCGCGGAATAAAAAGACGAGAAACGGTACCAGCCATACACAACCTCATTTTTGTCCACACCACAAAGAACATCATCAAGCAGGCAAAACAGGGCATAGAATATCTGCAATACCGCACAAAGCCCTGCAACGGCAAGAACACCCCGATAATCGTGCCTGATAGGGAGATGGAGCAGTTCATCACCATCACCAACGCCCGTATGGAGGAGATTACCTACCTGCAGCCCGATGAAATAGACATCAAAAAAGGCACTAAAGTGCGCATACACGGCGGCACATTCAACGGCACCGAAGGTATATTCGTGAAAATAAAGGGCAAGCGCAACCGCCGCGTGGTGGTGCTCATCGAGGGGCTTGCTGCAGTGGCCATAAATGCCGAACTATCACCCGACATCATTGAAATTCTATAAAAAACAAAAAACACAAAACCATATGAAAAAGATTCTATCACTGCTACTTATTGCAGCGCTGCTTGCCGGCTGCTCATCGACCAAGAAGGTAACCTATTTCCAGGACCTGCAAAACGGCGACAGCAAAACCATCACCACACTTGTAAAGAAAATAAAGATGCAGCCCGGCGACAAGATTTCCATTGTCGTAAACAGCCAGACACCCGAGTTCGTTGCGCGCTACAACCTAATAGCACCCACAATGCGTTTAGGCACCGCAAATACCAGTGGCAACAGCAATGAAATTTCAGCCTATACAATCGACAGCTACGGCTGCATAGATTTCCCCGAGATGGGCAAAATACCCGTTGAAGGCAAAACACGCGAGGAGGTGGCCGAGTACATAAAAAACGAATTGATTGAAAGAAAACTGGTGCTGGACCCCACCGTAACCGTGGAATATGTGAACCAGCAGATATCGGTGCTTGGCGAGGTAAACAGACCGGGCAGAATAAACATAAACAAAGACTACATAACCATACTCGATGCCATAGCAATGGCAGGCGACCTCAAGATTGAGGGCACACGCAGCGATGTCACTGTGCTGCGCCAGGAGGGCGACACACAGAATGTCTATGAAATAGACTTCACATCGGCCGATGCCATCTACTCGTCACCCGCATACTACCTGCAGCAGAACGATGTTGTCTATGTAAAGCCCAACACCAAGCGTGCCGGCCAGGCAAGCATTAACAGCAACACACTGCGCTCCACATCGTTCTGGATGTCGCTGGCATCGTTCGTAATGGCACTTGTCACATTCATCGACAACCGATAACAACAACACAAAGCAATGGCAAAAAAGAACAGACGGCAGCAAAACGACAACACCCTGCCCATCATAGACCTGCTATACCTGTGCGCAGCCAACTGGCACTGGTTTGCAGCCTCGCTATTCATCTCGCTATCTATCTCGGTATTGTACATACTTATGACACCGCCCGTGTATATGAGCCGTGCATCGGTGCTCATAAAAGACGATAGCCAAACACGTACAGGCGCAGCCAATTCATTCACCGCATTCAGCGACAACCACCGCAGCAATGCCGATGAGGAGCTTATGGCAATGCGTTCACCCGCAATAATGGCCGAGGCCGTCAAACGCTTAGGGCTCGATATCACCTACACCGATGACGGCCGTTTCCACGACCCTGTCATTTACGGGCACGGCCTGCCTGTCACCCTCAAGATGCTCGATTTGGGCAAGAACGACGATGCAACCCTCACAATGAACCTTCAAAGCGACGGCACGCTCTGTATGTGGGGATTCTCCAAAAACGATAACAGCATAGGCGGGTTCATACGCGCCACCGACGGTCAGACGGTGGAAACACCCATCGGCCGCATAGCAGTGACATTTACCGAGTACAGCGAGAACAACCGCAACTGCAACATAAACGTCACACGCACCAACATAAACGAAACAATAGAGAGGTTCTACTCCAATTTCAGCGCCTCGTTCGAGAACGAGAACACCACCATTGCCAACCTTCGCATCAAAGATATATCCACCCTGCGTGGTCGCGCCATCTTGGAAGCAATGATGGAGATATATAACGAGCAGTGGATGGCCGACAAGAACCAGATAGCCATAAGCACCGATAGTTTCCTCAACGAGCGCATATCACTGCTGCAGCAGGAGCTATGGCAACTCGACGGACAGGCGGCATCATATGCAGGCCGTGGCGCACAAACCGGCAAAAGCGATGGTAGTGCGATGCTATCGCAAATGAAAGAGACCGAGAAGGAACTGTTAGAGCTTAACAACCAACGCGAAATAGTACAATATATCATAAACATACTACGCGACGACAAGCGCCTGCTGCTGCCAGGCAACATAGGTCTTAAGAACGTAAACATACAATCACTTGCCGACGAATACAACAACGCCCTGCTGCGCCGCAACGCCATTGCACAGAACAGCAGCGAGAGCAACCCCATTGTAAAAGACTATGATAAACGCTTAGACAAATTCAAGGAGACCATAATATCGGCCGCCAACAATGAGATAGAAAGCCTCAACTCCCAAATAAGGCTCACCCGTAAAGCCGAGAGCAAGAGCAACCAGGCACTTGCCACAAGCCCCGAACTCGCCAAGCAACAGCAGAACATAGAGCGCCAGCTGAAGGTAAAAAACGCCCTCTACCTCTTTCTGCTGCAAAAGCGCGAAGAAAACGAGCTCTCCAAGGAATACACCGCAAGCAACACCCGTGTGATATCGGCACCATCGAGTTCGTGGACGCCGGTTGCACCTATGAAGAAAAACGCCATCCTTATGGCACTCGCAATAGGCCTGCTGGTGCCCACGGCCATCATCTTCTTCAAGGAGATAAGCAACAACAAGGTGCGCGGGCGAAAGGACCTTGAGGATTTAGATATTCCTTTTGTTGGCGAGATACCTCTATACATACCCACAGACCGCAAAGAGGCAAAATTGGCAATGCGTGGCAAAGCACCCAAAAACATTATTGTAAAGAACGGAAAGCGCGACATCATAAACGAAGCTTTCCGCGTGCTGCGCACCAACCTGCAGTTCATCACCAAACAAAAGGAAGGGTGCAATGTAATCGCACTGACATCATTCAACCCCGGCAGTGGCAAGACATTCCTCACGATGAACATTGCCGCCGGCCTTGCACTCAAGGGCGAGAAGGTGCTGGTTATCGACGGCGATATGCGCCACGGCTCATCATCGGAATATGTGTCATCACCCAAAACAGGTATAAGCAACTACCTGAGCAAAGGCATCGACAGCATAGATGGCGCAATTGTAACCTACCCCGGACACGACGGGCTGCACGTACTCCCCGTGGGCACCATTCCACCCAACCCCACCGAGTTACTGCACGAAAAGCGCTTTGGCGAGCTCATCACGCAGCTGCGCGACAAATACAGCTACATACTCATAGACTGCCCGCCCGTGGATATTGTTGCCGACACACAGATAATCGAGGAGTATACCGACCGCACCCTCTTCGTAGTGCGCACAGGCTTGCTGGCCCGCAATATGCTCGACGAATTGGAGAGCATACACGAGGAGAAACGCCTCAAGAACCTTGCCATCATACTCAATGGTACATACAGCCACGGCGGCTACTACAAATACGGTTATCGTTACAGCTACCGCTACAGCTATCGTTATGGCTATCGCTATGGCTACAAGTATGGTTATCACGGCGAGAAAAAGAAGTAACATTCGCATAATAAGCCTGTCATTCCGACAGAGCGACAGCGACAAGGAATCTAAAACACCGCGCAATGTCATTCCGACAGAGCGGCAGCGATGAGGAATCTCAGAGATCTCTCACATACGTTCGAGATGACAAAAGAAACAATAGAGATTACAATACGGCTATCAGGGCGATAAAAAGAAGAAACAGTGACTGAGGGGTGAGAGTAATAACCAAGGCCCCAAATAAATAATCAACCACTATGTGGCCCTTCACAAAAAAGAGAACCATAACCCAAAGCAACCTGCTTGCCGACGGCACCGACCACCACTCGCATATACTGCCCGGGGTGGATGACGGCATTGCCACAATGGAGGAAGCCTTACAGGCGCTGCAAGCCCTTGCCGCCACCGGCATCAAGGAGGTATGGCTCACACCCCACATAATGGAGGACTACCCAAACACCCCCGCGGCATTGCAAGAGAGATTCGCCACCCTGCAGAGCAGCTACTCAGGGCCCATAACGCTGCACTTGGCTGCCGAGTATATGATAGATAACCAGTTCCACGAACTATTGGAGAGCGGCAACCTTCTACCCATAGGCAACACCGGCAACCACCTGCTTGTGGAGACATCCTATTTCACACCACCGATGCAACTAAATGAAACGCTGCAACGCATAAAATCAAAAGGCTATCACCCGCTGCTTGCCCACCCCGAGCGCTATATATATATGGACAACAGCCAATACCGCACGCTCCACGAAAGCGGTGTCAAAATGCAGCTGAACATACTTTCCCTTGCCAGTGCCTATGGCCGTGCGGTGCAGAAAAAGGCTGCTTGGCTGTTGAAGAACAATATGTACACCGTTGCGGGAAGCGACCTCCACTGCACCGATGCTTTGGCGATAATTAACGCCACACCACTTGATAAGGAACACTATAGCGCGTTACAGAAACTTTTGCACACAAATTTATAGAAATGAGTGACCATAGCGAGGCAAACAAGCGCATAGCCAAGAACACGATGTTGTTATACGGGCGTATGGGGCTGATGATGATTATCAGTTTCTTTACCGCACGTATCACATTGGAAGCACTCGGTGTAGTGGACTACGGCATTAACAATGTTGTGGGTGGGCTTGTATCAATGTTCTCGTTAATATCCGGCTCATTAACTGCGTCTGCCGGTCGTTTTATAACATTCGGTTTGGGCGAAGGCAATAAAGAAAAACTCAACCGCATATTTGTCACAGCGGTAAACATACACATTATTCTTGCAATAATTGTGGTTATAGCCATAGAAACCATTGGGGTGTGGTTCCTAGTGAACAAAATGGTTATACCACCCAACCGCCTCGTGGCTGCGCACTGGGTTCTTCAATGCTCCACAATTGGCTTTGCCATAGGACTGCTCTCCACACCATACAATGCAGCTATCATTGCGCACGAAAAAATGGGCGTTTATGCCTATTTTTCAATCTTCGATGCCATTGCGCGCCTTGCCATTGTATTCTCCATCAAATACTATGGAGGAGACAAACTTATTCTTTTGGCGGTTATTTCGCTTATTCCAACTATTGTTAAACAATTATACTATTGGTATTACTGCAAAAGCCGGTTCGAAGAGTGCCACTACACCCCATTGTGGGATAAAAAAATATTCAAGGAAATGTTTAGCTTCGCCGGATGGAATTTCATAGGAGCAAGTTCTGCACAATTAAAAGACCAAGGAGTAAACATTGCCATAAATATGTTTCACAGCCCGGCTGTAAATGCAGCACGTGGTATAGCTATGCAGATATCCGGAATAGTGGGGCAATTCACGGGCAACATATCTATGGCCATACACCCTCAAATAACAAAAGAATTTGCTGCTAAGGATTATGCAAGAATGCACAATCTTATGTTCAAGGGAACTAAGATTGTCTATTTCCTTTTTATGACAATTTCAATTCCCATCTTCTTTGAAATTGAAACAATTCTTTACATCTGGCTTGGGCAGGTACCCGAGCACACCGTGCTCTTCACAAGATTGGTTCTTGTACTTTGCCTTTCCGAGATAATATCCTCCACTTTAATCACAGCACAATTAGCCACAGGAAAAATAAGAAACTATCAAATTGTGGTAGGTGGTACACAAATGCTAAATTTCCCCATATCCTATATGCTACTACATTTAGGATTTTTCCCCGAGATAACCCTCATTGTAGCAATCACAATTTCACAGCTATGTTTTGTTGAAAGATTGTTTTTTCTACGCCATATGGTACAATTACCATCTCTTAAATTTGCAAAGGATATATATTTAAATTCCATAATTGTGACCATCATATCTGCTATTATACCTGCCATTTTCTATTTTAAGATTAACAATGAAACCCTTCGTTTCTTCACTGTTTGCATATCATCAGTGGTTTCGTCTTTCGCTACTATATACATTATAGGCCTCAAAAAAGATGAGAAAAGGCTTGTCATTCAATATCTGCACAAACTCACAAACAAGCTGAAAAAATGATAATAATAGACAACCCTCAAAATTGCTGCGGCTGTACAGCCTGCGTAAGCGTATGCCCGCGCAAAGCCATCACAATGCAACCCGATGCTTTGGGGTTTCTCTACCCTCAAATAGACAAAGACTTATGTACAAATTGTGGATTATGCGAAAAAGTTTGCGCATTTAATGAAAATTACGAAAAGAGCAGCGATAACATTCTTGATGTATATGCTGTACGTCACAAGGATATTAAAGAGATTGAGAAAAGCCGTAGCGGAGCAATGTTTGTTGCCATCACGGACTATATTTTAGAAAACAACGGAGTAGTCTATGGAGCAGGATACAGCGACCACTTCCGCGTCACACATAAAAGAGCTGTGACAAAAACAGAGCGTGACGAATTTCGTGGTAGTAAATATGTACAAAGTGAACTTGGCAGCACCTTTACAAAAGTTTATAAGGACCTTAAAAATGGAACTTTGGTATGTTTTTCAGGCACTCCTTGCCAAGTTGCCGGGTTACGTTCCTTTCTAAAGGCACAAAAAGCCAATACAGAAAAACTACTACTCATAGATATCGTATGCCACGGTACACCAAGCCCTTACATATGGCGGGATTATCTTGCATACATTGAAAAGAAGCACAAAGGGAAGGCAACAGGCGTCAGTTTTCGCGACAAAGAGGATATTGGGTGGACAGCACATAAAGAGTCCTTCATTATAAACAACCATAAAATAACAACCGACACATACACCGATTTATTTTACAAACATATAATGTTTAGACATTCTTGCAAGGTGTGCCATTTTGCAAACACAAGCCGGCCTTCAAATATTACCATAGCCGATTTTTGGGGATGGCAGAATGTGGATAAGGATTTCAACAAAGACGACAAAGGGGTTTCTTTGGTGTTTATAAACTCACTTAAGGGAAAACGTTTCTTTGAAAAGGTTGCGACATCTGTAAACACCATTAAAACAAAACTGCAATATGCTCTACAACCAAATCTTCAAAGCCCAAGCATCCCAAACCCAAGAAGAATGGAATTTGAAATTGATTATACTCGCAAGGGATTTATATATGTTGCAAAAAAATATGGGAACATCGGATTTATATGCCGCCTGATGCAAAAATATCCTATTATCGCAAAAATTGTATGGAATGTCAACGATAGGATAATCAAAAAACTATGGAAAAGAAGAAAGTAGGTATACTTACATTTCACAGAGCTTATAATTATGGAGCAATGCTCCAATGCTATGCACTATATAAAACAATAGAAAATATTGGCCATCTACCACAAATCGTTGATTACAGACAATCGTATATAGAAAAGCAGTATGCATATTCAAACAATATTACAACAAAAGAAGAACTCAAGAAGGTTTTTCTAAACCCACGTTGGTTGCCTGGTTTTATAGTAAAAATATTACCTGAAAGAATTCGCTATATAAGAAGAAGATGGTCCCTATATCAAGGTTTTTCTTTCAGCAAAAAAGTTTTATCTCCAGAGCAAATGCCACAAGGACTTAATACCATAATTATTGGCAGCGACCAAGTATGGGCCAATTATTGCACCAATGGTATAGATGAAACATATTATGGTAATTTTCCACACGTGAACACCAATATTATCGGCTATGCAATAAGCAGCAATCTTGCATCATTACAAGAAACAGGTATGGAAAAATTAACCATACTTTGCAAAAATTTCAAGGCACTATCTTTTAGAGAAGAAGAAATAGGGAAATATTTAAGCAAAGAGATAAATATAGAAGCAACGATTGTCTTAGATCCCACATTGCTGCTAAGAAAGAGTGAGTGGATGCGTTTAATAGCTGATATGCCGGAGGTCATCAATCAAGATTATATACTGACATTCTTCCTTAATTATGATTTCGACCTTACTGACGTAACTAAGGAAATTAAAAAATTCTCTGCTGACAGAAATTGCAAAGTAATTAACTTGCCCGATGTTGTCGATTCACCTACCAACTTCCTAAACTTGATAAAGAATGCAAAGCAAATTATAACATCCTCTTTTCACACTATTGTCTTTTCGATTATATTCAATAAAGATTTTTATGCCATAAAAACCAATAATGGAAAAGATATAAGATACATAAACCTACTCAACAAGTTGGGTTTGCAAAAAAGGCTTATAGAATATGGTGAGCTGACAAACACAATTGAGACAACCATTGATTATGAAAAAGTTGAAACAAAACTTGAAAAGGAGCGCTCATTATCAATAAACTATATAAGGAACAATATACAACTATGAACATCGCCCTTTGCACAGATGATAAATATGCATTTCCTTGCGGAGTGTGCATAACATCTATTCTCGAGAACAACAAAAACGAGGAGTGCAACATATATATTCTAACCGAAGGTTTGAGCGAGAGTACTAAAGCAAAGTTCAAAACTTTGGAGAGAACATATAACCAAACGATAACTATTCTCACAATAGATGCAAAGGATTTTGACGAACTAAAGAGAAGCAACCGTTTCCCTAAATCGATATACTTTAGATTCCTGCTGCCCAAACTTATAAAAGGCGAAGGCAAGATATTGTATCTCGACTGCGATATAATTGTAACCAAGGAACTAAAAGAACTTTGGAACACCGACATAAGCAACTATGCTTGTGGCGTTATAGAGGACCAAAGAAGTGACGATATAAGGGTGCAGAACAACATAGAACTATACGACACCTATTTCAATTCCGGTGTTCTGCTTATGAACCTTGAATATTGGAGAGAAAACGACATTGCAAAACAGCTCACTGACTTCATCTATAACAATGCTGAAAAGTGCGATTTCCCTGACCAAGATGCGCTTAACTTTGTATTGTATAAAAAGGTTCATTATTTAGATTACACTTACAACTATCAGGAACTTATGCTGCTTGCGCCCAAAGAATGTTTTTTGCATAAAAGCAAATGGAATAAGTTATTGGGGAGCAATGAAACGCCAGCAATAATACACTACAATGGATGGATTAAACCCTGGATTTTGACCTGCACACACAAGTTTAAGAGTGAATTTCTAAAATATAAAGAAAACAGCCCCTGGAAGAAAGAGAAATTAAAACCACGCTATACTTTTATACAAAAAATAATGCTGATACGCAGAATAACGTTGAACATTCTATGGAATAAAGACCATTGCATAGAATAAAATGTATTCAGAACGCTAAAGCAAGGAAAAATCTGACGAGATATTACTTTAATCACGCAATGCAAAAAGAGTTAATAGGTGTAATAGTTCCTGTATATAAAACCGAGGAATACATTGTGGAATGCATTGAAAGCATTCTTGCGCAAACATACACTAATTTCCGCCTTATACTTGTTGATGACGGCAGCCCCGATGCTGCCGGTACCATATGCGATGAATATGCAGCAAAAGATAGCCGCATAACAGTTATTCACCAGGAAAATGCCGGTGTTACACGTGCAAGAGCCCGTGGTGTTGAAGAAGCCAACGATTGTGAATGGATAACATTTGTGGATAGTGATGACACCCTGACAAAAGATGCATTAGAACATTTATACTCATACACAAACAATCACACAGATATTATATTGTCGCCTATAGATAATTACATTAACCCACAAAAATATTCAGTAGGAAATACTGAATACCGTAAGCTTGTTGCAAGCAATATGAGCTATGCAGATACACCATGGGGCAAACTGATAAGAAGGAGTATTTTTAATAGTTATGTTTTTGATATTCCGCAACAAATAAAAGTTGACGAGGATAATATAATGAATATTCGCCTCGCCTTTAACACCGAAAAAGATGTTTACATCTGCGCAAAGAATATTTATAATTATCGAGACAACAATAATAGCATTACTCATACTTTTGAGAGAGACTTGGAATATTATCAGGAAGTTCAGAAATTAAGAATAGCATCATTCCCTGAAGATAATTATAAGGAATATTTAACTACCACCATACCCAAGAGGTTGCTCAGATGGCGTGAATATTATATGTATAAAAGCAAAGTGCCGGAGATGATAGGAAACTGTTTCTATATAGAACTAAAAACAGATATTGAAAAAACCGGTTACAAAATGCCTTTTTTACATAAAATACTGTTTTACCACACAGATCCTATTATAAGAACAGTAGCCATAAACATAATAAAATTACAAAATCTTTTAAATAGAAGATGGAAGAGGTAATAAATATTTTGTGTACCCCCGATGACAATTATGTGCCATATTGTGGGATAATGCTAACATCGCTATTCGAGAACAACAAAGAAGAAAACATTGTTGTATATATATTATGTGAAAAACTTAGCGACAAAAACATTGCCGACTTAGAATCTCTGGCTATTGCATATAATAAAGAAATTAGGTTTATATATCTTACTAAAGAAATTTTCAACAATTGCCCTATAAGAGAAGGAGACCACGTGAGTATTGCTGCATATTATAGAATCATTGCGCCAAATTTTCTGCCAAAAGAAATAAAAAAAGTTCTGTATTTTGATTGCGACATAATTATAAACAACAACATTGCAGAACTTTTCAATACAGATATCAGCGGGTATGCTATGGGAGCCGTTATTGATGAAGCGTACTTTAACAAAGCAACATATGAACGCCTTACCTACCCCACCACTTTCCCAAGTATAAATAGTGGCGTAATCCTTTTTAACCTCGATTATTGGCGCAATAACAGCACAGCCGACAAATGCCTATCATACATATCACACAACAGGGACAAAGTGATTTTCCACGACCAGGACACCATTAATGCAGTACTATACAAAGAAATAAAACGCCTTCCCCTAACATATAACTTCCAAACAGGGTTTATGTTTACAACCTACAATTACGAGGCCAAAGTTAAGGAGGAGATCGCAAAACACGTATATACACCCACTGTTATACACTATACAGGCTGCGGGAAACCATGGCATTTACACTCACATCACCCTTATGTTAAACGTTTCTTATACTATAGAGAAATATCATTATGGAAAAATACGCCAATAATCGATAATGAAAATTTCAAGAGTAAACTCCGCTACGTTATTACAAACATTATTTGGTTATTAGGAATAAAAAAAAGACCTAAATCATATATTATAGAGAAACAAGATTAGTTTTAGAAATGATGATTGGTGTAATTGTACCTGTATATAAAACAGAGGAATATATTGCGGAATGTATTGAAAGCATTCTTGCGCAAACATACACAAAGTTCCGTCTTATACTTGTTGATGACGGCAGCCCCGATGGTGCAGGTGCCATTTGCGATGAATATGCAACAAAAGATCGCCGCATAACAGTACTTCACCAAGAAAATGCCGGTGTTACACGTGCAAGAGCCCGTGGTGTTGAAGAAGCTAATGATTGTGAATGGATAGCATTTGTGGATAGCGACGACATTTTGCCAAAATATGCGTTGGGGACTCTACACTCAAACATAGACGAAAGCACAGATATATCCCAGGGAGCAATGGAGCGCTTCTCTAAAATAGAAGATATTATCGACAATTCCAAAAACAAAAACACATATATTAATATAGATATTCTGCGCAAAAATGCCATTACCGGAATAGACTGCAGCTTGTGTGCAAAACTCATAAAAAGAGAGTTATTCGATAGCAACACCTTTGATATTCCCAAAGAGATAATTATGGGTGAAGACACTATTACCAATGCAAAAATAGCTTTCAAAACCAATAATAGAGCCACACACACAACAAAGATTGTATATTATTATAGGCAACACAGCGAAAGTTGTATGCGCACATTTAAGCATAATGCAGAATACGAACAGCTTTTCGTTGAGCAGCTTTGGGAAAATGTACCTAAAGACTTTAAGAATAAATATATAAATGCATTTATAGGAAGACGCATTAATACATTTGACTTTTTTTTTGGATATTCAACCAAGGTTCCCGAATGGATAAACACAAGCTTTTTAAACAACCTGCTTGCAGACATTAAAACCTACAATTACTATCACCAACCTATTGAACGTATACTCCTAACGGCTAAAAACAAACAACTACGCGCGATATTAATCTTCATAAAAAGAGTAAAAAATAAAATTAGTAATAAGCTTGTATTTCAATAAACATTACAATCTGTTTCATATCATTAGTATTGTTATAAGTACAATGCGATTATATTAACGTTATGATAATTTTCACGATATCAATATCAGTTTTTGCTATTGTTATATATTTCATATATCAATGGATTAGATTGGCACCATACAACCAAGCACCACTTGATATAAAGACATTCGATGGCAGCAATAGCCCCTACCACCCGTCGGTGCTCTTCTTCAAGGAGGAGTGGAATGGGTATAAATATTGGATGGCGGAAACACCATTCTCGCCTCAATGCAAACCATATATGGACAGGAATGAGTGCCCCTCAATACACGTATCGAACAATGGTGTAGATTGGGAAGAAATCGCAAAGAACCCAATAGACGACCTTAATGAGAAAGAGATAAAAGAATTAGATTATTTCTCCGATCCTCACTTGGTATATGTTAATGGCAAATTGGAGTGTTGGTATCGATTTACACATAGGAGTGGCGATAATAATTATTACGACAATCTGCAGTTGGTGAGAAAAACCAGCTACGATGGAATAAATTGGAGCGATAGAGAAATTCTTGTAAACCTTGCCACAGCCGAGGGTAATGAATTGGGCAATATGGTTGTGAGCCCGGCTATAATATACAGCAATGGCAGATATCGTATGTGGTATGTTGATAGCGAATCACGTGGTCAAAGAGGATTAGCGTATTCAGAATCGGAAGACGGCCGTAAATGGCAAAACAAGTCTGCATGCAGGCTAATAGGAGCGCAAAACAACCCTTGGCACATAGATGTAAATTTTATCGACGGTATATATTATCTTATAAGTTACGACTCCAACAATCTTACAATTTGGAAAAGTGAAGATGGACAAAAATTCCATTACATTAAGGAGCTATTGTCACCATCCGTTACCGGCTCTTTCTACGGAGATTCACTATATAGAGCCTGTATTATAAAAGACGAAAAGTTAAAAGTGTTCTTTAGCGCCAAAGACTTATTCCGCACATATATTGGATTGTTGGAAGGAGAAAATATCCCCCAAATAAAAGTTGTACAAAATGGGCAACACACCACATTGTATAGATTTGCTATTTTCATTATCAATAAAAAGAAAAAATCCTTATAGTTTATAGCTAAAAGAATCTATAGATTGATTAATGTAAAATAAATGAGTAGCACCATCTCCTTCATCTTCCCACACCCAAGCAAAGAACCTGCCGGCGGTTACAAGGTTGTATATGAATATGCCAACCGCCTTGTTGCCGATGGACACAAAGTGAATATTGTATATTCAGGCTCGCTTTTTTGGAAGAAGAAAAGCCTATATTACAAACTAACTAATTGCGTGCGATACGTTCAACAAATTATAAAAGGATATTCAGGGAGAAAGTGGTTTGCGCTCGACAAACGTGTGAAAGAGCACCTAACACTATCGCTGAACTACCGCCACGTGCCTAAAAGCGACATATATATATGCACATCGCCCTACACGGCAATGTATGTAAAAGAATACCCTACCGACAAGAAATATTATTTTATCCAAGGCTATGAAAACTGGGGAGGAATCACTGATAAAACATTGCATTCCACATACCGATACCCATTAAGAAAAATCGTAATTTCAAATTGGTTAAAAGACATTGTAAATAAGGAGGGAGAACATTGCGACATCGTCACCAATGGTTTTGATTTCAATTATTTTGGAATTACAATTCCCATTAAAAAGAAAAACAAGTACAACATTGCAATGGTGTATAGTCCTATAGAAATAAAAGGGTGTAAATATGGTTTTGAGGCATTAGACAAAGTAAAAAAAACATTCCCTCAACTAACGGTAACAATGTATGGCTCTGCAGCCAAGCCAATAAACCTACCGGAATGGTATACATACCATTTAACTCCCGACAAAAAGTTACACAATAAGATATATAACGAAGCTGCAATTTTTCTTGCTCCAAGCCTACAGGAAGGTTGGGGGCTGACTATTGGCGAGGCTATGATATGTGGGCAAGCGGTTGTATGCACCAACAACAAGGGATACAGAGAGATTGCCAAAGATGAGGATAATGCGCTAATGTGCAACATCAAAGACCCGACAGCACTTGCAAAAAGCATTATTAGACTTATTTCTGATGATGAACTTAGATTCCGTATTGCCGAAAACGGCCATTGCAATATACAAAGATACGATATAAAAACTTCATACCTGAAATTAAAGGAAATATTAGGATTGTAGTAAATCTTATGAAACAAGAGACAATTATATCTGTAATTATCCCTATATACAACGCCGACAAATATCTTAAGAGATGCTTGAATAGTTTACTATCCCAAACATTCAGCAATTTCGAAGCAATATTGGTCGATGATGGCTCAACAGACGATAGTTTGGCGATATGCGAAGAGTATGCTCTAAATGACAAACGAATAAAACTTATACGTAACAAAAACGGCGGGCCGAGCAAAGCTCGTAATCAAGGGTTAGAACAGGTTACTACAAAATGGGTAACATTCATTGATGCCGATGATTATGTAGGACCATACTATCTTGAGAATTTTATAAAATATAATACTGATGATATTGAAACGCAAGTAATACAAGGGTACTTTACCGTTGGATATAACAACGACAAACACGACACGATATATCCTGACACAAAATACAAATATCACATAGCAAAGGAAGGAGAGCATTCGTCGTATATTGAGGAAGAAAATATCCTCTATAATTGGGCTGTTTGGTGCAAGATTTTCTCTGTTGAAATCATTAAGAAACATAACCTTAAGTTTGAGAACAATATTTGGAGTTCCGAAGATGGACTTTTTTGGCATAATTATTTGTGCCACATAAAAAAAATCGTTTTCATAGAAGAACAAGGTTATTACTACTTCTGTCCTAAAGTTTACGATTCTGTGTCAAGAAATGGAAAGCACAAACCAGACACCGATGGATATATTACATTATCGAAGAACTATAAATACATTTCAACCATACTCCCTCGAAAATTTAAAATGAGCAATAGATATGCATCTTTCTTAAAGATGCAATATCTACAGAACTATTTTAAGGGGATACTGACTCCGACGAGTCTAACAGACGAACAAATTACTCGTTTAGAAAGTATTAGACCACCAAAAAACTATTTTATACCAAATAAAAAAGGTATTTTGCTTTGGGTCGCAAATTTATTCTCAATTAAATTCATTAGACTAATCTCTACTTTTATTTCAAGATGAACCTCGCCTCATTCGACATATTCGACACCGTGCTGTTGCGCAGATGTGGCAAGCCTGGGAATATTTTTTACCTGCTTGCACAAAAGCTATACCCTGGGGACGCTGCGAAAAGAGAGGCATTTATTTGGTGGCGCAGGCAGGCAGAGGGGCGTGTTGCCCGTCTTATAAAAGGACGAGAAACCTCTATTGCCGATATTTATACCGATGCGGGTGTTGCACAATTCGACGATTATACACACGCACAACTAATTTACGCTGAAAAAGAGACCGAAAGCGAAAACCTCACAGCAAACCCCGCTGTAAAATCTATAATCGAGAAATGCCGTAAGGAGGGTAAAACAATTTGTTTTATATCCGATATGTACCTCGACAGCGAGTTCCTCTCACAAGTATTAAAACGCGAAGGCTGTCTCGCCGGCAACGAGAAGGTTTATGTTTCGTGCGAAGAGGGGGCAAGAAAATCAACGGGTGCGCTTTACGATAAAGTACGTGCCCATCTTAACCCAACCCATTGGGAACACTATGGCGACCACCCTGTGAGCGACGTGAAACGAGCAAAGGGAAAAGGAATTAAAGCTACATTGATAGAAACCACATTTACCGAGAGCGAAAAACACTTTGCCGACAATTGCAAGCAACACGGATACGAACTTTCGTGCCTTGCAGGCTTGCAGCGTGCGGCTCGCATCACGAATGGTAACAATGCCTACAGCGCCCTTGCGGCCGACTTTGTGGCACCCGCCTACATACCATATGTGCATTTTGTGTTGGAAAAGGCAAAAGAGCAAGGTATCAAGCGGCTCTATTTCCTCTCACGCGACAGTTATATATTGCAAAAGATTGCCGAACAGATGCAGGGGGAGTACCCGGGCATCGCGCTTAGATACCTTTTTGTGTCGCGCAAAGCACTGTTGCTACCCTATCTGCAAGAGCCTACTGCTGCCAAATTCCTTGCAGTGCAGGACAAACAAACATTGGTTGGCAAGTACGTTGAGGAGCTTTTGAACTCATTAGCAACAAGCAGTACGGAACTTAAAGAGAAGTTCGCTACAGAATTTGAATACAGCAGAATCACAAACAAGCAGCAAGAGGCAGATTTTCTCAATAAAATATTCGGTGAAAAGAGCAAATTCCGCAACCACCTGAAAAAAACAGCCACAGAAAAACGTGAACTACTAAATGCCTATTTTGCACAAGAAGGGCTTTTTGACGATTGCGAAAAGGCTATGGTGGATATTGGTTGGTTAGGAACCACGCGCCATATGATTAACAGCATCTTACGCGAGGAGAAACAAATGGATACTCAATTCTTCTATTACGGAGTGAGAGGCGACGTGCTCGACAGCAGCCACGGAGTTTTTTACAATTACTTCACTCCACAGGAGCTAAGCACCGAACTCACCACTATGGTAGAAAACTACTTTTCTGCATCGCCCTACCCCTCCACCACGGGGTATCGGGTGGAGAGCGGAAGAGTTATTCCAACATTCAAAGAGGGAACCGGTATTAAAAGCAACAGAATTATAGATGCAAACATCGCCGTCTGCACATATATTGCCGGCGAAATATCGCACACGGCAACGCTAAAAGCAGATATTCTGCGCACTTGGTGCAAGCGCACAACAGAAACAATGCTTGCACTAAAGCACTGCGACATCGACCTGCGCCCATTGTACGATGCCGAGGTTTTCGACGGAAAACCGTTTGTAAAGATACTATCTACAAAGGAACTGCTTAATATTATGTTGCTTGGCGGGCGATGCACGGCATTCGACAAAGCAAGCGTGAGACTCACAACCGGAAGGCTGTTTGGCACGGCGTGGAAGATATGCCGCATAACAGGCAGTATAAGGCGTTTCTTATATTTGAGATTCAAAGCAAAATGAAAATAGCGACCATTCTGCTAAACTACAATTCTGCCGACGACTGCAAAAAGTGCATCGGCGACCTGTTGCGACAACAAGGAGTGCAGCAGGAGGTAATTGTAGTGGATAACTGCTCGCGCAATAAAGAGAAGAATGCCATTGAATTATTCTGCCAAGAAAACGGCATAACATTCATCGCCAACAGTACAAACAGCGGTTATAATGCGGGCAACAACGTGGGGCTGCGATACGCCGCAGAGCAAGGCTACGAATATGCCCTCATAGCCAACCCCGATATGGAAATCCCACAAGCGGACTACATTGACAAACTACTGCAACCAATGATTGCCGACAAAGAGATTGTTGTATGTGGCAGCGACATTATGGGGCTCGATGGGAAGCACCAGAGCCCTATGTACCGCGATGGTAACTGGCACAATAGTTGGGGGTGGCTGACCGAAATATTCAAAAAGCAGAAAACCGACACATACGATTTCATAGACAACTACAGCACAAGCCACTATTGTGCAAAAGTAAGCGGATGTTGCCTTGCAGTGCGCCTCTCTTTTATTGAAAGCATTGGATTCTTCGACGAATACCCCTTGCTCTACTGCGAGGAGGCAATACTATCGCGTCAAGTGGAAAGGGCGGGCAAAAAGATGTACTACACAACCGAGGCACAGGCTATTCACGCACACCGCAAAAGCGAAAAGGGCAACCCCGTAAAAAGATTCCGTCAGTGGCGGCGTTCACGCCTCTACTATATAAAGAGATACAGCGGAGATACCGTATTCGGGCGCTTTATGGCAAGCCTTTCTATGAGAATATATATGGGATTAATGATTACATATAGTAAACTGAAGAGATAATGCAGATAGAAAGAAACAGAGGATTAAAACTATTCACAACATTCTTCCTAATATATTTTTGCATAACCTATGTTCCTATAGAAGGGAATACAGGTTTTGGAATTGGAAGAATTGTAGCGTGCAGTTTAGCCATAATTATGATGCTTATGTATTCGCTGAAGCTATCAAAGGCGATGATTATAGGCTTTATTTACCTCGCATATCAATTTACATCGGCCAGCTTTCACCCCGAAAGTTGGCGATGGAGTACCCTGCTTTTCTCCACAGCATTTGTATTAAGCTACATAAGCATCTACAACTTTGTTGTTGTTGAAAAAGTTTTCTCCATAGAGCATTTCATAAAGATATGCAAATGGATAATGATGGCTTATTTTGTGGTATGTATAATACAACAAACTCTAATTGTATTAGGCATTACTTATTTGCCACTCGTTAATATGATGTACACGCTTAACCGCGGAATTGGTTGTCAATCTCTATCGCTTGAGCCAAGCCATTCGGCACGCATAATGCTTGTGCTTTATTATGCATACATAAAATGCAGCGAGTACAAGCGCGGAGAGGGGGCATTCACTCTTCAAGAATTATTCAGCGGCGAACAGCGATGGGTTACAATACGTTTCTTGTGGATGATGCTGACTATGGGTAGTGGAACTGCATTTGTTTGCCTAATTCTATTTAGCTTATATTTTGTGCGACGTCATAACTGGTACTACGTTATTCCCATACTTGCAATATGCTACACACTTATACAAGCATCGGGCATTGAGGCACTCGACCGCGCAACAAGTACAATAGAGGCAACAAGCACACTCAATGCTAAAACAGTACGAGAGACAGACGGCTCTGCGGCTGCCCGCATCACTCCAATACTTAATTCTCTGAATGCCGATTTCACGAAATTCGACACTTGGTTTGGCGAGGGTATTGATGCCAGTTTAATGGATAAAGCCAAGCGCACGATATTTGATGATTATGGACTATTATTTTATTTTATAACGTTGCTACTAAATTTTTCTTGCGCATATAACTTTTGGTCACTTGCCACCATCTTTATGTTTGCAGGCGTAGGTGGCGGTGCAGGCGGCAATATATATTATGCTTGGGCTCTTATGATGGTAATGACCTGCGTAAAATATTTCCACGACAACCAAGAGAATCCCGAGATATATGAAGATGACGAAGAGGAACACGAAGAAATCACGATAGATACCGAAACGACAAATGCCTAACTTCACCCTTGCAATCTGCGTTTATAACGCCGAGAAATATATAAAAGAGACCTTGCAATCGGTTGCCCTGCAAACGATGCAGGATTTTCACTTGCTCATTGTAGATGATTGCAGTACCGACGGCAGTGTTGCTACCATTAAGGAGTTCTTCAACGAGCATCCACGGCAGTACGAGCTCGTCAGCCTACCTGTAAACGGTGGGTTATGCAACGGGCGAAGGTTCGTAGAGGAAAATGCAACGACAAGATATATAATGTTCGTAGATGCCGACGATATCCTTTATCCACAAGCGGTTGAAACATTATATAACAAAATAAGCAGCGACAAGGACCTAATTGCCGTTGGTTGCCATTTGGAATATATGGATAGTAATGGGAAAAAGATAAACGGTGGCATTTTCTTGGGCGAGACCACAAAGGAGGGATTCTATAAAAAGGCAGAAAAAGAGAAACTAATCTTTATGCAGCCCACCGCCATATATGACAGAGAAGCCGCACTACGCGTTGGGGGGCACAATACAACGGGCTTCCCCGCCGGAAAGCCGCGATACCAGGATTTGTGCGAGGATCTCGACCTATGGACACGTATGAGCGACCTTTATAGAGAGGGTAAAGCCATTATCGTTGTCCCCGAGATTCTCTGCCGCTACCGCAAACACGAAAATGCGATGTCGGGCAACTCCATAGGTATGATTCTACGAATGAGGCACATAAAAAAGAACCTGAAGCTACGACGACGTGGCAATAAAGAACTAAGTTTCATAGAATTCAAAGAAAGCCTTACACCTGCCGAACTAAATAAACTGGAGGGGGAGGCAAAAGCGGCCGACGAACTAAAGCAAAGTTATTACGCACTTAAAAAGGGAAAGATATTTACCTTTTTAAGTAAACTTACAATATCCATATACAGCAACCCCTCATACTTTATCAATAAGATAAAACACAATATTCTGAGAAAGAAATGACAACAGCAGCACAATTCTTGACAATCCTCTTTGGATATATGAACGAAACCTGCGAATATGCTGTTTTACGCAATTTCGAAGGGCTGCCCGATAACAACAACAGCAGAGACATCGATATCATTATCAAGAGGCACTGCTACAAAAAACTCAAACAGCAACTTGTTACGCTCACAGAAAACTGCGGGTGGAAGATTATAACCTATCTTCACAGCGACAGACTGATTACTTGGGTATGCGGTTACTGCGACAAAGAGGGATATACCGAAATGGTGCAGTTCGACTTCTTCTTCGACACATCGGTGTGGGGCATACAGTTGATGAGCGCTGAGGAATTCCTCGCAAACAAAAAGTTCAATGGTTTCCTTTACTACATAGACACCGACGGGCAGTTCCTCGACAAATACCTGTACAACAGAGCAGTGGGGAGCAAATACCCCGAAAAATACCGCGCTACACGCGAAGCTGCCGAGCACCTGCCCGCAGTGGAGAAAAAGATTAAAGAGGTATTTGGCTGCGACAGCATAGCCGAATGTGACAAAAAAAGCGGCAAGAGCCTCATTCCTAAAGCCCTGTGGCACAACCTAAAGAAAAGGCCATTGGCACTCATTTGGGGCATTATATATTTCCTTTACACCTTTATTGGGAACTATATATGTTCGCGCACGGGCTTCAGCATAGGCTTCACAGGCCCCGATGGCAGTGGAAAAACCACGGTGATAGATATGTTGCTCGAAAGAATAGCCCCTGTTTTTGGTACTGCGCACAAGTACTACCACTTTCGTCCTATGCTGTTTGGTAATTTGGGTGAGGTGGCCCACTCGGCCGGCATAAAGAAGGATGTAGATAGAAATTTTGACAAGCCTCATCGTGGTGGTAAAACCGGCAAGCTGAGCTCGCTCACCCGCCTTGCCTACTATTCAGTTGATTACATTATAGGCTATTTTATAAAAGTAAAAAGCGTTACCCGCATCACCCGTGTGGTAGTTTTCGACCGCTATTTCACCGATATTATATGCGACAGTCGCCGCTCACGCATATACCTGAGCCCTAAATTCCTTTATTGCTGGAAAAGGCTATTTATCCCCTCACTCAACTACAATATACTGCTCACTGCAAGCAGCAGCACCATACTTGCACGCAAGCGCGAGCTCGATGAGGAGGGAATAAAAAACATTAACGACAAAATAGACTACCTGTGCAACAAGAAAGGCTACCGCAAAGTACTCAACGAAACTACACCGCACGCTGCTGTTGCCGAGATTCTCACCTACGTTTTTGAGGAGCAGCACAAGAAAAATTTAAGAAGATTAAGATAGAATGGCTACACAAAGAATAGATTTCATAGACCTTGCAAAAGGAGTATGCATATTTCTTGTTGTAATAGGGCACTGCGGAGTTCCAATAAATATCCCGGGATTTGAAATTGTTAGAATGCCGTTGTATTTTATACTATCGGGATTGTTTTTCAAGGATTATGGGGGGATAAAATCATTGACAATCAAGAAGATAAACAAAATATTAATCCCTTTTCTTTTTTTCTATATTATCGGCAACATTGCGTTCTTTGCTATCAAATACATCGCTCCACAATATTTAATCACCAATGCGCGCGGTATTTTGGACATTTTCAACAACAGGCAATTTTTCAACGGCCCCATATGGTTTCTTTTGTGCCTTTTTTGGTGCAATATATATTTTTGCCTAATAAGCATATATATAAAAAGAGAAAGTATTCGCATTGCAACGGTATGTGGTATTGGCGCTATGGGATGGTGGTTAGGAAAGCAAGGAATCTTTGTTCCGTTGTTTTTAGATGTTGCAATGACTGCACTACCCCTATTTACATTTGGCTACTACTTGAAAAAAAGCAATATACTATACCCAAACAAATATGATAAATACAATATTCCTATTGCAATAACTTTTTGGGCTATAGCTTTTTTCTTAGTTACTACCACACATTATAGGCTTTCGCTTCACTACAACGGTTTGGAAGGTTGGAGCACATATATAATAAGCATTGCATCTGTACTTTCTATACTATTCCTTTGCAAATCAATAAAACGCTTGCCATTTATCTCTTATATCGGGCGATACTCCATAGTTCTTTTGTGCGTACACCATATGATATATCGCCCTGTAAAAGTTTTATTACAAGCCACAGAAATATCTGCAATAAACAACGAATATTCAGTTGCTGCAGTAACCTTGCTGCTTTCTGCATTATGCATTCCGCTGTGCATAAAATACATTCCACACTTTGTCGCACAAAAGGATTTAATAAAAAACATATAAAAACAAATGAAACATTTTATTTCACTCGTTACTATATGCTGGAATAGCGAAAAGACTATTTCTCGAACCATAGAATCCGTCTTGAAACAGAATTTTTGTGATTACGAATATATAATAATCGATGGTGCATCAACCGATAACACGATAAACATAATTAAGCAATACACACCTTTATTCAAAGGAAAACTTAAATACACAAGCGAACCCGACAAGGGCATCTATGATGCTTTTAACAAAGGTATAGCACAAGCAAGCGGACGATACATCTGGCTTATAAATAGTGACGACTACATTGAACACGATGCTCTGCAACAAATTTATAATTTCTCAAAAGATTATAAAGAAGGCAATGAGCCTATAATATCGGGTATAATGAATGTAAGGGACGGAAACGGGAACATACTTTACACTATAAAATCGTCGTCCCAAAAAGTTGATGCAGCATACAAAAACAACACAATGGGAACGATTCATCCTGCAACTATTGTTCCTAAAAGGATCTACGACATTGTTGGGTTGTACGATATAAATTACAAAATTATTGGTGATATTGACTGGTTTAAGAGAGCATATAGAAATAAAATGCCTATAGCCTTTTGTGATAGAGTTTTAACAAATTTTAACACTGGGGGGGTAAGTACCGCCTCAGGCAATAGGAAAAGCATCAATGACCGCAAATATCTGCTTAAAAAATTCTATAAGAACACTTTTTCATATTATTACCAATTGGCGAAATGGTTAACCATATTTTATCTTGTAAAGTATATTAAAAGGTAATTAACACAATATGCGTGCAGTAAATCATAAAATATTCGTTTCGGCCTACGCTTGCGAGCCCGGGCTGGGCAGCGAGATAGGCGTTGGCTGGCACTGGGTACTGCAGATGTCCCGTTACTTTGAGCTGTGGGTGCTCACCCGCGAGAGCAACCGCCCCACAATAGAGCCGTGGATAGCCGAGCACCCCGAATACTGCGGCATACATTTCCTCTATTTCGACCTGCCCAAGTGGGCGCGATTTTGGAAAAAGGGGCTGCGCGGCGTGCGCACATACTACAATATATGGCAACACTGCACCAACCGCATAGTAAAACGCACTATGCGCGAGAACAATATAAAAATATTCCACCACCTTACATATGGCAATATGCTGTGGAAGGTGAGTTCCTACGGGCAAAAGCAGTTCTTCATATGGGGCCCTGTGGGCGGCTTGGAAACCATACCGGCAGAATTCAGCCGCTGCTACGCCGGCAAAGCACGCATAATAGAGTGGGTGCGCCGTGCGGTTATTAAATTACTTCCACTGAATTACGGTTTCAAGCAACGCTGCAAAAACGCCGACTTAGTGTTGTGTAAAACCGAAATAACCCGCGACCTAATACCGGCCAACGAACGCTACAAGAGCGTGCTCTTTACCGATGTGGCTGTTGATGACATTGCAAAGACAATAGAAGAAAAATCCACCTGCAACGATAAAATAGAGTACATTACCGTGGGCCGCTTGGATGCGTGGCGCGGCTTCGACCTCGTGATAGAGAGTTTTGCCCGCGTGGCACGAAACAACCCCAATATGCACCTGACCATTGTGGGCAAGGGAAGCGACAAGAAACGCTTGCAAGCGCTTGCACAGAACAACGGCATTGCCGATAAAGTGACCTTTACCGGAAACGTGGAAATGAACGAATATTACCGCCTGCTTTCTAAAGCCGATGTGGTGATAAACGCCTCGCTTAAGGAGGGTGCCGTTACCGTCTCTTTCGATTCGATGGCTATGGGCAAGCCACTTATATGCCTCGACACCACAGGCTACACGCGCTATTTTTCCAACGAATATGCAGTGGTTATCCCCCGCACCACCCGTGCCGAAGTTATTGATAATTTGAGACGTGCAATGGAACGCCTAAGCAATGCCGAAGAGCGAAATACCATCGGTGAAAAGGCCAAAAATGCAGGGCGCCAATTCACCTGGGAGACACGTGGCAAGGAGTTCCGCGATTTGGTGATGGAGAGGGTTAAAGGGTTTTGAGTATTGAACTACAAAAATTTATCCCCCTCGGCTTGCAGCCACTCCCCCTTGTAAACAAAGGGGAGAGTTAAAAACTCCTCCACTCACAGAGGGGGCAGCACGAAGCCATAGTGCTGCTTGCGACGACAGAAACTTTAGTTTCACAAAGAAGTCTTGTAACCACGCGAACTAACGAAAGGAAGAAAATATAGAACAATTATCCCTTTCGGCCTACAGCCACTCCCCCTTGTAAACAAAGGGGAGAGTTAAACTCCTCCACTCACAGAGGGGAGGTGCCCGAAGGGCGGAGGGGAGAAAAGCAATATGGACAATATTAAACTTGAACAAAGAAGATATTTAAGAAAAAATCTCACTGCAGAAGAGGCTGTGTTATGGAAAGCGCTCAAATCAAAACAAATAGATGAGTTCAAATGGCGCAAACAACATCCTGTAGGTAACTATATTTTAGATTTCTATTGTCCAAAGGCAAAATTGTGTGTTGAACTGGATGGAAAAGAACATTATACCTTTCAAGGAGCAAGAGAAGATTTTCAAAGAACTATGTATCTCAATAGTAAAGGGATAAGAGTTCTCAGGTTTGAAAATAGATTAATTTGGGAGAATTACGACAGGGTAATTAGTATCATAAAACAGGAATTACATAATTCATCCATAACAAATTTAGAATTTTAATTTATCCCCCTCGGCTTGCAGCCACTCCCCCTTGTAAACAAAGGGGAGAGTTAAACTCCTCCACTCACAGAGGGGGCAGCACGAAGCCATAGTGCTGCTTGCGACGACAGAAACTTTAGTTTCACAAAGGAGTATTGCAACCACACGAAGTAACGAAGGTGAGAAAATATAGTACAATTATCCCCCTCGGCTTACAGCCACTCCCCCTTGTAAACAAAGGGGAAAGTTAAAATTCCTCCCCCTTTGAGGGGAGGTGCCCGAAGGGCGGAGGGGAGAAAAATCAAAAATGACTTTGTTACACAAAATAATATCCACAGGCAGTGGCACAAACCGCTGCTACCGCATAACCAATGCCGACGGCAAAAGCTGGCTGTTGCCCGCAAAGAATATGCGGGTGGCACTGAACCTGTACCAGCCCAGCGGGCGCAACGGCAAACTGCTAAAGGCGCTGTTCCCGTGGCTGCATAGGTTGCCTATCGTGCGCAAGGCGATAAAGGCCGAAACCATCAGCTGCACACTGCAAGATGAGCTGAAGGAGTTATTGCAAAGAATATTCAACTGCAAGGATTTAGAATTTGCAATATTCGAAGGCACTCCCAGCGTGCACCAAAAGATGACAATACAGTTGAGCTGTGGAAACAAAATATTGGGCTACTGCAAGGCCAGTGACAATGAGGAGATTCTGCAACTGTTTGAAAAGGAGGCTGCCACACTCACCCTGCTTGCACAAAAAGGGGTGACAAACATTCCACAGGCGCTGCATTGCGGCACCCTACGCAACGGAGTGCACATATTTGTACAAAGCACTGCAAAAACCACAAAATCGCATGTGGTGCACACCTGGGGGCCGCTGCAAGAGCGGTTCCTTACCACCCTGCACGAAAAAACCAAACAGGCACTACCATTTGAGGAGAGCGACTATTGCCGCGCCCTCACCGCCCTACAAGAGCAGATAGACTGGCTACCCGCACCCTGTAGGGATGTTGTTACAACTGCAATAGAAGGGGTTATGGCCGAATACTGCGGCAAGATGGTGGAATTTTCGGCCTGCCACGCCGACTTCACCCCTTGGAATATGTTTGTGGAGCGCAGCGAACTCTTTGTGTTCGATTTTGAATATACGGCCCTCACCTACCCGCCCGGGATAGACCGCTGCCACTTTGAACTACAAACTGCGATATTTGAAAAGCGACTGTCGCGCGAGGATATTGTTGAATATATAACCGGCCGCGATGTGGCCTACAAGCGTTTGTTGCGCCTATATCTGCTCGATGTGATATCGCGTTTCACCATAAGAGAAAGGGGGAATGCCTGCGGCGATATTGCCCGTTCCTTGGATACTTGGTGTTATCTGCTTAAAAATTGCACACTATGAGACTAATCTGTTTTCACCTGTTCAACGACTACAGCGGCAGCCCCAAGGTACTGAAAAACACGCTGCAACACCTGCTTGCAAAGGGGGTGGAAGTGGAGCTTGTGACATCGCGTGGCGGTGTGCTCGACGAGTTGGAAGGTTGCGGCAATATAAGATTCCGAAGATACAGCTACCGCTTTAGCAAAAACGCGATACTTACAATGTTGCGTTATGTGTGGGTGCAGATATATACCTTCTTTTTGGCGCTTGGCTATATATGCGATAAGGAGGTGGTCTTTTACATAAACACCATACTACCCGCAGGGCCTGCACTCGCAGGGTGGCTAACGGGGAAAAGGGTTATTTACCACTACCACGAAAACGCCACGGTAAAAAGCAGGTTCTACCGCGCCCTTGCCTGGGTAATGCAAAGGCTTGCAAGCGAAATTATATGTGTGAGCAAATACCAGCGCTCCTTCTTAAAACGTCAAAAAGGCGTAAGCGTGGTACCCAACGCCATTGACGACGCATTTATTGCAAGGCTCACCCCTAACCCGCAAAAAGCATTTGAACAGAAACGAGTGCTAATGCTTGGCTCACTAAAAAAATACAAAGGCACCATTGAATTCTGCACGCTTGCACAAGTGCTGCCACAGTACAATTTTGAACTTGTAATAAACGATACACAGGAGAACATTGACGCATTTTGGCGCGACAACAGCATTGTCCGCATTGAGAACCTTGCGGTGCATCCACGGCAAGAGGATGTGGTCCCATTCTACAACCGTGCATCAATGGTACTGAACCTCACAAATAAAGAATTTGCCATAGAGACATTCGGCCTCACGGTATTGGAGGCAATGTCGGCAGGCCTGCCCGTTATTGTGCCCACGGTGGGCGGTGTGGCCGAAATGGTAGATGATGGCAAGAACGGATTTAAGATAAATATACAAGATTTATCATTTATTGCAGAAAAAATAGAAAAACTATTCACTAATCGGGAATTATATCTATCTTTGTGTGAAGAAGGCTTGGCACGCTCAAAAAAGTACAATTCGGCAGCTATGGCCTGCGAAATTCTACATAAGATAAACAACAGGAAAAGCCTATAATGAAGAGGGTTGCAATTATTGGCACGCAAGGAGTTCCAGCCAACTATGGTGGTTTTGAAACACTTGTAGAAAATATTATCGGGGAGCATTGTTCCGATAATATTGAATATACCGTATATTGCAGTGCCAAAGATATGCCGCAAAGGCTCGACGAGTACAAAGGCGCTAAACTGAAATATATCAATTGGCGTGCAAATGGAGTGCAAAGTGTCTTCTACGATATTACAGCAATGATTCGTTCCATACGTGGGTACGACACCATCTTGGTGCTGGGCGTGAGCGGTTGCACATTCCTCCCTATCTTCAAACTGCTGAGCCGTGCAAGAGTTATTGTGAATATTGACGGACTGGAGCACCGCCGCGACAAATGGACACATTCAATACGAAAATTCCTGCTCCTCTCCGAGGTGGCTGCGGTGAAAAACGCCCACACCATAATTGCCGACAACAAGGGCATTGCCGATTATGTAACTTGGCGATATAAAAAGGATGCCAAACTCATTGCATATGGCGGCGACCACGCACTGCGCAACGTGGCACAGGAGAAGCAAAACGAGATTCTTTCAACATATGGTTTGGTAAAAAATGCCTATTCCATAAGCGTGTGCCGCATTGAGCCCGAAAACAACTGCCACATAACAATAGATGCATTTGCCAAGAGCGGCAAGCCATTGGTTTTTGTGGGTAACTGGCAGCGCAATGAATACAGCCGCAGGCTTAAGGAGAGATATGGCAACTGCAGCAATATAAAGTTCATCGACAGCATATACGACCTGGACATCCTTTACACCCTGCGCAGCAACGCGCGTTGCTACATACACGGACACAGCGCCGGCGGCACCAACCCATCGTTGGTTGAGGCAATGTTCCTGGGCAGGCCCATTCTTGCATACGACGTGGTTTACAACCGTGAAACCACATATCAAAAGGCCTATTATTGGCAAAACAGCGAGCAGTTGCAACAATTGGTGGAGCGAAACGACTTAACAGGCAACAACACTATGCTTGTGGCACAGCAGCACTACACCTGGGCAAGCATCAGCAAGCAATACGAGGAGTTGTACTAAAACAACAATCACAAGACTATGAATATGAAAAACACATTCCGTTCCGCAGTGCTCTCGGGCATAGCCGTGGCTATTGCCGGATGGGGTTATCTTGCATTCCCCAACATTATAGGAGCTGTATTGTTCTCATTCGGTCTTTTAACCGTGGTAAATTATAAACTGAAGCTATATACCGGCACGGCCGGCTTTGTGCCGTTGCGCTACGAGGATGGGCGCTCGCGCTGGATGCGCGCCATTGGCGAGTTGCTTTTCATTCTTTTTGCCAACATCATCGGCTGCCTGCTTGTGTCGCTGCTCACACGCCTGTCGCCGATAGAACTGGGCGAGAGCGCGCAGAGAATTTTAGAATCGCGCCTTGCCATAGGGCCGTTGCGCGCAGGCCTGCTTGCCATAGGGTGCGGCTTCATTATGACAACCGTGGTGACATTTGCCCGCGAGGGCAAACCGTTGACTCTGCTGTTTGGCGTGCCTCTCTTCATCAATTGCGGGTTCCCCCACTGCCTTGCCGATGCCTTCTACTACCTCACGGTTCCCACAAACTACACACTGGCACACATTGGCGAGATTGCAGCCCTCTACCCCTGCTTGGTTATTGGCAACTTCATTGGCTGCAACCTATACCGTTTCATTGCCCCTAAGGAATAAACCAACATTGAACAATAACAAAGCGACAGTTGCACAGGGTGCAACTGTCGCTTTGTTATATACGGGAACAAGAGCGTTATCCCTTTCTCTCAAGCTCCTGCAACTCCTCCATCTTCTTTGTGGCGAGGAATTCATACACACCGCACAGATGCTCGCGCACGCGGCCGTGACCGAACTCATATACCTTGGTGGCAAGGCCGTCGAGGAAATCGCGGTCGTGGCTCACGCATATGAGCGTGCCGTCGAAATCCTGCAATGCCTGTTTAAGGATATCTTTGGTTTTGAGGTCGAGGTGGTTGGTGGGCTCGTCGAGAATGAGCAGGTTCACCGGCTCCAGCAGCAGTTTCATAAGCGCCAACCGTGTGCGCTCGCCACCCGACAACACCTTCACCTTTTTTGCACTTGCCTCGCCTCCAAACATAAATGCGCCCAGCAGGTCGCGTATTTTGTTACGGATATCACCCTTGGCAACGTCGTCAATCGTTTGGAACACGGTAAGATTCTCATCGAGCAGCGATGCCTGGTTCTGTGCGAAATATCCTATCTGCACATTGTGCCCAAGCTGCAAAGAGCCTTCGTGCTCAAGTTCCTTCATTATACACTTCACAAGGGTTGACTTTCCCTCACCGTTGCGCCCCACGAAGGCCACCTTGTTGCCGCGCTCTATTGTGAGGTTCACACCGCCGAATATGCGCTTGTCGCCAAATGCCTTACCCACACCGTCCATTATCACGGGATACTGTCCCGAACGTGGCGATGGCGGGAACTTGAGCCTCAACGCCGATGTATCCTCCTCGTCAACCTCTATTATCTCGAGCTTTTCCAGCATCTTCACACGGCTCTGCACCTGCAAGGTCTTTGAGTATGTGCCTTTGAAACGCTCAATGAAGTCCTTGGTCTCCTGTATCATCTTCTGCTGCTCCTCCCACTGCTTCATCTGCTGCTGGCGGCGCTCGGCACGCAACACAAGGTATTGGGAATAATTTACCTTGTAGTCGTATATGCGCCCCATTGTAACCTCGATGGTGCGGGTGGTGATGTTATCGACAAACTTGCGGTCGTGGCTTATCACAACCACTGCCTTGCCGTTGTTTATGAGGAAATCCTCCAACCAGCCGATGGATTCGATGTCCAGGTGATTGGTGGGCTCGTCGAGCAGCAGCACATCGGGATTGCGCAAAAGCATTTTTGCAAGTTCAATGCGCATACGCCAACCGCCGGAAAACTCACTTGTCTGCCTGCCGAAGTCCTTGCGCTCAAAGCCCAAGCCTAAGAGAGTCTTTTCCACATCCTCCTCAAAGTGCGTCATATCAATGGCATAGAACTTCTCGCTCTTGGTGGCAACCTCCTCTATGAGAGCCATATATTCGTCGCTCTCGTAGTCGGTGCGGGTGGCAAGCTGGTTGTTCAGATTCTCAATCTCGGCCTCCATCTCGTACAGGTGGCTGAAGGCCTGCGAAGCCTCCTCGAATACAGTGCGACCATCCTCGGTCATAAGATGCTGCGGCAGATAGGCTATAACAGTGTCCTTTGGAGCCGACACCGTGCCGCGCGTGGCGGTGCGCACACCTGCAAGAATCTTAAGCAGGGTACTCTTGCCCGCACCATTCTTGCCCATAAGGGCTATGCGGTCTTTGTCGTTTATCACAAAAGATACGTCGCTGAAAAGGGTTGTGCCGCCAAATTCCACGGCAAGACCATCTACTGAAACCATATTTGCTGAAGAAATAAATGTCTATATGAAAATTCAACGCGAAGTTAGCACTTTTTTATGACACAGGCAACCACCACGCTACACGTGCCGCAAAAAGAGAGGCAGAACATCGACTGCAGGCGAAGATTCTGCCTTGCATTCCGTTAGAATTCCATTTACAAGCCCATTTTTACAATAAATTCACATTTTTCAACCATAAATAAGAATTGCAATATCCATTTTTATTTGTTATTTACCCCATTTGACTTAAATTTGCTGAAATTATAATAACTTCTTAAAAAAGGACTACTATGAAAAGAGGATTAAAACTATTATTTGCCATTCTTCTTGCGACAAATACAGCCTTCGCCCAGGAAAAAGCCACACTGAGTGCGGAAATATACGGCTACAAGCAAGATATGGTATATTTCGACTGTGTGCAGACACCGCTCGTGAGCTGCGAGTTCTACACCAACCCCGGCGAGATACACAGCTACACATTCGACTGCGACGGCCTTGTGTGTATGACGATAAACTCACGCACAAAAGTGCTGCTGCAACCCGGCGACAGCCTGCACGTGAACATCAGTTACGACGGACGCAAAATCAAAAGCATTAAGTTCAGCGGAAGCGAAAGAGCCGTGAATAACAACATTATGTTCAACAACATAAATAACATAAAGCGCAATATCAACTACAAGAGCCAGCTCCTTACTTGTGCAGCACTCGACATAAAGCCCAAGAACCGCATCGACGACTCGCGCACCCTGCACAGCAAGGTAAAAGAGATGCTTGCAAACAGCCAGGCCACACCCGAAGCACAGAACTACGCTATGGCCATTGTAGATTCCGATGTATATCTTTCGTTTATGGAATACCCCGTTATGTATGCAAGCATAAGAGGCACAGCCATAGACAAGCAGGAGATTGGCGACTATGCAAGCATAATGAACGACGCCGAGCTACGCAGCGACGCACAGGCACTCAGCTGCCCCGAATATGCCAGCCTGCTTATGCGCTACTGCTTCTACAAGAACGAGATGGATGCAGCGCAGAACGGCACCACATACCAAATGCCCACACGTTTCGAGGATATGTACAAGGAGTTGGCAGCCTTCTACAATGACGAGCAACGCGACTTTGTGCTCTACACCCTGCTGTGCAATTTCATAAGAAACGGACAGGAGATAGAGAGAGCCGACGCACTCTACAACGACTACGTAAACAAATACAACAAAAACGCAGGCTACAAGAGCATACTTGATGCTCTATTGCAATGATGCCAAACAGAGTAGCAACGATATAAGATAATCACAACAAAAGATACCACACTTATGAGAAAAGCTAACTATTATATGAAGTTTTTCTGCAAGGCATTCCTCTGTATGTTGGTAGCTATGTGCATTGCCGCAAACGTACAAGCACAGGATACCGACAAATGGAGAGAGCAACAGATAACCTTGCGAGTAAGCAACCAACCGTTGGGTAAGGTTTTAGAGATGGCAGCCCAGGCGGCCAATGCCAAAATAACACTGCAGGGAGTAACACTTGTAAACATAAACAAGCCTACCAGCATTGTCGTGAAGGATAAACCGCTCGACAAAGTCATAGGCGAGCTCATTGGCGACCAAAATGTAAAAATACGTTTTGAGAACAACCGTGAAATAATTATTGAGCCCTACGAGCAAAAAGCCAACACAGACAAGGAGTTCAATGTACAGGGAACGGTTATCGACCACGAAACAGGCGAGGAGCTTGTGGGTGCTATGGTTATGGTTACCGACGGCACAGGCAAGGGCCTTTCAGGTTGTATTACCGACATAAACGGCAAGTTCAACCTACGCATAAGCAAAAAAGAATCGCTGCGCGTAACATTCGTAGGCTACGAACCCCTGTCGAAGCAGATACTGAAGCCCGAGAGCAATCTCATAGTGGAGCTCAAACCCAGTTTCGAGCTCGACGAGGTGGTGGTAACCGGTATAAGCAAGCGCAACAAGAACAGCTTCACGGGTAACTTTGTGGAGGTTAAGGGCGCCGAACTTAGAAAGATGAACCCCACAAGCATACTCAAAGGCTTGCAGTTCTTCGACCCCAGCTTCAAAGTGATAGAGAACAACTCGACAGGTTCCGACCCCAACGCCGAGCCTGAATTCCAGATTCGTGGCGACCAGTCACTTGGCTCAACCTCAATGAATAGTATGGATTTGATGCTCGACAACGTGTCGAGCCGCCCCAATACCCCGCTGTTTGTGCTCGACGGTTTCATTGTGCCTATGAGCCGCATACTCGACCTCGACCCTGAGCGCGTGGAGACTATTACCATACTGAAGGATGCCGCTGCCACATCGGTATATGGCTCGCGCGCAGCCAATGGCGTGGTGGTGGTTGAAACAAAGGTAGCCCCCGATGGTGCCCTCTCTGTATCATATAATGGAACAATGACCGTACAAGCCCCCGACCTCACCGACTATAATATGATGAACGCAAGTGAGAAACTCGACACCGAGTGGCGCGCCGGTCTATACAATCCCAATGACGCAAATTCAATGAACCTCTACAACAAGTACCTGCGCAACGTGCTTGGTGGGGTGAACACATATTGGCTGTCGAAACCATTGCGCACAGCCATTCAGCACCGCCACTCGGCAAGCGTGGCCGGTGGTACCGATGTATTCCGCTACAGCCTCGACCTCAACGCAGCCTTCCAGCCAGGTGTGATGAAAGGCTCTGAGAACGCCACAAAGGGTGTGGATTTCAATATGACCTACCTGAAGGAGAATTTCACAATGCGTGCCAACATCAGCCTGTCCGAGTCCAATGGCAAGAACTCGCCCTATGGTTCATTCCAGCAATACACAAGGCTAAACCCATATTACATCCCCGAGGATGCCAACGGCAAAGCTATCAAGGTGCTCGACAACAACACCGTCAGTGGTCGCAGTACCATAATAACCAACCCGCTATACGATGCAACAGTTGGTATAAAAGACGAAACCAACAGCCTTACAATTGCCACAAACCTAAGCCTCGAATATGCAATAATGAAAAACCTGCGTATCACCGAGCAACTCTCTTACACCCGAGGAATGGCCGGCACCGACAGGTTCATGCCTGCCGACCACACAAGCTTTGAGCTTGAGGACGACCTCACACGCAAGGGTAGCTACTACAAGAGCACCGGTAATATGGCATCGTGGTCGAGCAACCTGGGTATCAACTACAACTTAGTACTCGACAAGCACCTGTTCAGTGTGTTCGGTAACTGGACAATAAACGAGGACCGCAACGACTATGTAAACCTGTCGGCCACCGGATACCCCGACCGTCATATGAACGATTTCATCTTTGGTAACAAGATGGAGACGAATATGAGCAACATAGGTACAGAAAACATTTCACGCTCCACCGGTCTCATAGGCCAGTTCTCATACAGCTACGACAACCGCTACTCTTTCGATGCAAACATAAGCGGCGAGGCCTCTTCGCGTTACGCCAAACACGACCTGGTTCCCTTCTGGTCGGTAGGTGCGCGTTGGAATGCACATAACGAAAAATGGTTGCAAGGCTACGTTTCGAACTTGGTAGTGCGTGTCAGCCACGGTGTTACAGGCGAGCAGAACTTCAGCCCATCGGATGCCATAGAGTACTACACTTACTCTGACGGTATGAAGCCCTATGAGTCGTTCCCCGTTCTTGGTGCTCTGCTACAAGGGCTCAATAACCCCGACCTCGGCTGGGCTAAGACCGACAACACCAGCATTGGTATAGACTTTGGCTTCTGGAAGAACCGTGTAAATATGAGCTTCAACTACTATAACAACATCACAAGAGAGTTGCTCACAAACTACGACCTTGCACCATCTACCGGTTTCCCCACAATGGTAATGAACGCCGGCGAACTGCAGAATACAGGATTCGATGCTTCGCTCAACATCATTGCCTTCCAGAGCATAAGGAACGAATTCTTCTGGACAGTGAACTTTAACGCCAATCACAACAGGAACAAGATACGCAAGCTATCGGACTATCTAAGAAAGATAAACGAAGAGCAACTGAAATCGGCCGGTGCGCCCTTGCCACAGTATCAAGAGGGGCAATCGACCACCACACTCTACGTTGTACGTTCACTTGGAATAGACCCCGTAACAGGCCAAGAGGTATATCTTAAACGTAACGGTGAGAAAACCTTTGTTTGGGATGCCAATGACAAAGTGCCTGTGGGCGAAACCACTCCCGATGTAAGCGGTACAATATCGTCAAGCATCAGCTGGAAGGACCTCTCCTGCACGCTTGGTTTCACATACAAGTATGGCGGCATTGTTTATAACCAGACTTTGGTTGATAAGATAGAGAATCAAAACGTGGCATATAACCTGGATAGACGCGCAGGACAAGGCCGTTGGGAGAAACCCGGCGACGTAACACGTTTTGTGCGCTTCAGCCCCACAGGAGCAAACACACCGGCCAGCACACGTTTCGTTATGGACGACAACGAAATAAAACTGGCCACCATAAACGTGGGCTACAGGATGAAAAGCGACAAATTTGATTTCCTGCGTCATATGAACATAGATGTGCTATCACTAAACTTTACAACCAACGACATTGCACGCATATCGCCAATACGTATGGAGCGCGGTCTCGACTACCCGTTTGCACGCTCATACACATTCTCAATGTCAGTGATATTCAAATAACCCGCTCCATTAAAAGATTATTTCAAATATGAAGAACAGATTATATATAATTATTGCAGCATTGGCAGGTGCATTTACATTAAGCTCCTGCTCCGACTGGTTGGATGTCAGCCCCAAAACAAATGTTCCTGCCGAGGAACTGTTTGAAACGGAGAACGGATATATGAGCGCACTTGCCGGCATATATATCTCAATGACAGGAGAAAACATATATGGCAAGAACCTCACATTCGGTCTTATGGAACAGCTTGCGCAGATGTACGACAAACTGCCCGACGGAACCAACGACAGAGGAAGCGTTTACATATACAACCAGCAGACCAGTGGCGGTTTCAACACAAAATCGGCGCTCGAGAATATGTGGCAATCGCAGTACAACCTCATTGCCAATACCAACAACCTGCTTAAATGGCTCGACAAGAATGGCGAGGCCGTGCTTGTAGAAGAGAATATGTACGATATGATACGTGGTGAGGCGCTTGCACTGCGCGCATTCCTCCATTTCGACATTTTGCGTGGTTGGGGCCCAATGAACTATGCCGGCAACGCCGACGCCCGCAACACCAAGTGCATCCCCTACCGCACAGTGACCGATGCCTCCAAGCAACCCCTGCTGACAGCCGAAGAGATAGTAGGAAAAATAATAAACGACCTACTGCAGGCTAAGAACCACTTAAGTTACGAAGCCACGCTCAACCTTAGCTCATACGAGAGTATCGGTCGTCGCTACCGCCTAAACTACCACGCTGTAAACGCACTGTTGGCACGCGTATATAACTACGCAGGGGAATACAGTGACGCACGCACCTGCGCAATAGAGGTTATTGAGAACTGTGGTCTGGAGCTGCAAAGCGGCAACGACAACGATCCCATACTCACGAACGAAGTTATCTTCGGTATAAATATGTATGAGCTCAAAGACAACCTATCGGACTACTTTGCCGTGGGCGAAAAATTGACGACAAAGTACTATCTCAACATATCTACCCTGAACACCATATTCGAATCGGTAGGTAGCGAAAGTGAAGATATGCGTGCCAAAGGAACCGCGTTCTATCGAAATAACGAACAGCAAAATGCGATATCGCTTAAATACATAGACAACGACAACGAGATTATCCCCCTCATACGCATTCCCGAGATGTACTACATAGCCTGCGAGGCAGCAGAATACAGCGCAGAATCGGCGACATACGTAAACCTTGTACGCAACAAGAGAGGTATATCGAAAGCCAAAGATGTTACCTGCGACACACCTGAGCAGCGCACTACAGCCCTCAACAAGGAGTACCGCAAAGAGTTCTACGGCGAGGGACAATACTTCTGGTTCCTAAAGACACACGGTGTTATAGGAACACTGGCACACTGCCCCGACGTTACATTGGCAGAGGAGAACTTCATCTTCCCACTACCCGATGCCGAGCTTGAATATGGCTGGACAGAGGAGAACGACACAGCCGATAATAACGAGGAAAACACAAGAGAAGATGAACAAACCAGCAACGAAGGAGTAGTTACACCCAGAATATAAAACAGTTCCTATCATTCAAACATTACACACTATAATTATGAAAAATAGAATCAATTATATAGCCTGGCTGCTCGGCCTCACATTTATATTTGCAGCCTGTGACAAGACCGAGCCCGACTTTTTCGACAAAGATGCCAACGGGGCATATTTCGACTATGGCTATGCAGCCGATTTCGACAAGGTGGTCAATTTCAGCGAACACATAGTGGGCACACCCGATGTTATAACAGTGAACCTTAAGGTGAGGTTGCTTGGTTACATTATGAACGAGGAGCGCAGCCTTGCAATCAAGACAAAAGAGATTGAGGGATACGAGCCTGCCGATGTGACAATAGAGAAAGTGGTATTTGCCAATAAAGAGTATGAAAAGGATGTCGAGGTGAAGGTAAAACGCCCCGCAGCAGAGGATGTAATGTATGGTATATGCATATACCTTGACGGCAGTGGCGACATAGGCACCGGCATAGAGGGTAAAAGCGAGATAAACCTCTATGTAACCGAAGCATACGAGAAACCCGGAGTATGGTATAGCCACATAGATACCTATTTAGGCGACTGGAGCAAGGAGAAACAGATTTTCCTGGCCAACCACACCGGCAACAACCATTTCTACTCGGCCCTCTACGACAACAATCTGGGTATGCACAATTTCGATATGATTAAAAACCTTAATATAAGCGCGGTAAACGCACTGCTTGCCCAAGAGCCCGCAGAGCCCATCATCGTGGAACTGCCAATCCTCAAGGAGAGCGACTACCCGGCATACACCAAGCCCTATTTCTGGGATGAGTACAAAGAGTACCTGGGTGCATTCAGTGCAAGCAAATTCTGTCGCATCACCACAATGTTGGGTGGCTCGAACACAAAGGACATTGCAGCCCTCTATGCAAGCGATGCAGCATTGCAGACAATGCAGGAGCAGGCAAGCGAATTGCACAAGAAGGATGTATTCGATATGTTGAATGAATACTACAACATAGCACTTATGGGATACCCCATATCGCAATACAAGGATATCTTCTGGGTGGAGATAAAGAACAACGTAACATATACAATGAGGATACCATATTGGTGGGAAGACAAAAAAGGCTATGGCACAGGAGCGATTGTCAAGAGATACTTTGGCGAATACAATGCCGACAAATATCAATTTATGCTCAAGACAATGCTGAGGGAGGATGGAGCCGAAAACTTCATTGCCGAGTCTATTTTCCCATTCACATACGACAAGGAGAACGACACCTACGCCTGGGACAACTCACCGTTTGGCACCAAGCAACTCGCAGGCGAGGAGCGCCTCAAGGAGTGTTACCGCATCATAAAGGCCGCCAACGACAAGCGCCCTGCATCGCGTAAATTCGACATACCCGAGGTAGAGATTGACTAACCTGCCTGTTTCAACAGCAGACAAAATAACAAACAACAACCGAAAGACAATAATATGAAAAAGATATCATCACTTCTATTATTTGCATTCCTGCTTGCAAGTTGCTACGAAGATAAGGGCAACTACGACTACAAGCTGGACTCAATGAACACCATATCATCGGTAACCTTCTCGCCATCGATAGCAGTGACGGCTGAAGGCAATACCATTGAGGTGCAGCAAGCCTTAGATGAAGAGGATAAGACTCGCCGCGTTGATGCTGTTTTAGAGCAATCACTCGCATCAAACCTCGACGACCTCGATTTCTATTGGTGCAGGTCATACACCGACGAAGATGGCAACAACATAAAGGACACAATAGAGACCAAAGGCTATCTCGAGTTCGACCTGCCCGTAGGCAAACCTATGGCATACAACATATTCCTGCACATATACGACAAAACAACAACACTGTCGCACTATTCGTCGTTCAAGCTAAAGACACGCCCTGTATTCAAAAACAGCCTTTTTGTATTGCACGGCGAGGAGGGCAAACGCCAACTCGGCAACATAGAGGTTATTGGCAACGAAACAAAGATATATACCGATGTTAAAACCGTTACCAAGGACAATAACCACTACGAGAATGCCGTAGGACTCGGGTATAGCACATATCTTAACATTCCCGATAACCTCGCCAACATTGGAGAGACACGCGTGCTCACCTTGTTTGGCAACAACGGTGAGACAATGACCTACGAGCCTTTTGGTATGAAAGTCAAATATACCTCAGCGCAAGTATTCAAACCCCAAAGCGACAATTTCTCATTCAAGAAACTGTTGCAGACGGGTGACCCCTCGAACTACACGCAGTATAAGATTGTGCTCACAGACGACGGCCAAGCATACATTGGCAACTATGTACACGCACTATACAAGCCCGGATATGCTTGCGAGAACAATCCCGACTTGGAACACGAAACCGACTATGAGATTACAGCCGCCACAATCACCCATAACCGTTTCCTTATGTGGGACGCAAAGAACAACCGTTTCCTCTATGCAGCAAAAGAGGATGCAGGATTTGCGGACAACGAGGCCGCTGCCATCAAGCCCAGCCTTGCATCGGCGAACCCCGTGCTCGACGCAAACGTAAAGTTCCAGGCATTGCAAAAATCGCCCGAGGGGATGACTGCCGTATTGGGATATATCAACTATCGCGACAGCTACGACCAGCAGAACCCCTATTTCATCTTCAAAGACGAAACAACGGGCGACTACTATCGATACGAACTGCTTATGCAGAACATAGGCGACGGCAGCAAGGCCAAACGCATAGGCGAGGATGATGAAAAGGAAAAGCTATCGGCATATACTATTGTGAGCGAGAAGAGACTCGCGGGCCTCACCCCCACCGACGCATCATCCATAACATATAACTCGCATTTCACTACAAGCAACCTCTTCTTTGTCGAGGGAAATACCGTATATCGCTACAACGTGCAGAACGGCGACAAGTTTGCAGTATATGAAGCACCGAATGGCTATAACATAACAAAAATCAAGTTCCGCACAGAGGATAACTCCGCATTCAGCGACGACCTTGGACTACACCTGAATATCGTAATGTATAACGGTGCAAACGGTGCTATCGGCGAGATAAAGTTCAATACTGCGGCCGATGTGGATACCGACTATGCACCACTCTTCTATGACAAAGACGATAATGGCAATAAGTGGGGCGAAATAGAGGATATACAGTTTGTGAATGAGTATGTGTACAAAGCGATCTATTAAGAAAAACCACCTTTTACTGATATTTAACAACATAAACCAGACAATATGAAAAAGAGTCTTTTTTTCACACTGCTTATGCTCTGTTGCACAATAATGCAGATACAAGCAGAAGAAACTATAATAAAAGGAAAGGTCAAGGATATAAAGAAAGGGCGCCTGCATATGCTTGCACGCACAGGAGAGGAAAAAACCGACACCATTGGCAGTTGCGAGGTAAAGAAGGGTAAATTCGTGCTAAAGACAACAATGGCAGAGCCGATGCTCACACAAATAGTATTGGAAGGCTATTCGGGCGGTTTCACCCTGTTTGCCGAGCCCGGTGAAACATACACCGCACTCCTGAGCAACGACAAAGACTACTACATCAAAGGTGGCAAACTGAACGATGCCTACACCACACACATTGCCGTGTCCGACTCGCTACGTGCAGTGATAACCACCCTGCAGCAGAGATACGACTCGTTGCGTGCAGGCAGAAAGTTCCGCAGTGCAAGCCTTGTCAACGACTCATTGCGACGCAATCAAGAGCAGCTAAGAGAGATTACACAAGCCTTCCTCGGCAGCAACGACAACATAATATCGGCATACACGATATACTCGAACATAGAGATGCGCGGTTCGGGGTTGCAAGAGACTAAAGGAATGTACGCTGCATTGGGCGAAGGAGCAAAAGCCAGCCAATACGGCCGTATGATAAAAGAGCGCATTGACCGCCTGGAAAAGACCGAGGGAGGAGCCAAAGCCCCCGATTTTACCCTCGAGGATATCAATGGCAACCAGGTAACAATGAGCGCCGTAAAAGGCAAAATAAAAATCATCGACTTCTGGGCAAGCTGGTGCGGGCCCTGCCGTATGAACAACCCCGCCCTGCGTAAGCTATACGAAGAGTACCACAGCAAAGGCCTGGAGGTTATAGGCGTGTCGCTCGACAACAAAAAGGCCAACTGGCAGATGGCAGTGGAGAAAGATGCACTCACGTGGATAAACGTATCGTCGCTCAAAGGCTGGAAATGCGATGTGGCCAAGCAGTACAACGTAACAAGCATCCCTGCCCTGTTTGTCCTCGACGAGAACAACAACATAATAGCCACCGGCCTACGCGGCGAGCAGCTAAAGAATTTCATTCAGGAACGTTTGAAATAACAGGCACAAACATATTTGTAAATAATCAAATTTTACATAAACGAAATGAGAAAAAATATTTTAATCACACTATTGCTGCTATGCACAACAATGATGCAGGCACAAGAGCAGAGGTTCACCATACGTGGTGAGCTCACAAACGACTCGCTGCGCTACACAGCACAGAGAGTGGAGCAACTATATCTGAAACGCACAATAGACGGTGTAGAAACCACGGTTGACACAGCTACCGTTGCCAACGGCGTGTTCACCTTCAGCGGCGTCGCTCCTGCCGAGATGGAGATTTACTATATAACCGGATTCGACAACGGCAGCATACAGGTTTTTGTTGAGCCCGGAGAAATAACCGTGGGCCCTTTCGACGCAAGATTCCCGGTAGCAGCAAAAATCGGTGGTACTCCCTGCAACAATGTAATGCAAGGATACTACGATGTAAACAGCGCCTGCACCGAAACCAGCAGAGTGCGTATGAAGGAGGCTATGGCCAATGTGCCTGCCGAGATAAAAGGCGACCAAACAGCCGAGATGGCCTGGGTGTCGCCAACATTCTATGTAAATAATCTCTATTTCAAATTAGAGATTATGAACTACATATGCGAAAACATAGAATCACCGGTAGCGCTATATATAATTAAATACTCAATGATGCCCGCATTCACCCCCGAGGTAATTGAGGAGGTGTTCCTTAAAGCCATACCGGCAAAACTACACAAGCACAAGATGTACAAGGAAATTGTGAACGACATACGTGCTGCCAACCTTAAAGAGGGCAATATAGCACCCGATATCAGCGGCCACACCACCGACGGCAAAGAACTTGCACTATCCGATTTTAGTGATAAATACATTCTGCTCGACTTCTGGGCAAGCTGGTGTGCACCCTGCCGCCGCGAGTTCCCATTCCTCAAGGAGGCACTTGCATATTCCGAAAAGAACGACCGTTTTGCCGTTCTCAGCTACTCTATCGACAGTAAAGAGAAGGATTGGGTAAACTGCATAGAGAAGAACGACCTAAAGCACAAGAACTGGATACATATATCGGCTCTGAAAGGCTGGAACAGCGAGGCTGCAAAGCTATTTAACGTACAAGGAGTTCCACACACCGTGCTCATCGGCCCCGGAGGCAAGGTAATAGGCTTTAATCTGCGTGGCGAGGAGATGGTAAAGAGAGTGAAGGCTATTATAGACGGAGAAGAACCTATCAAATAACAAAGAACTATGCTTAGAAAAATAATATCAACAGCAGCACTTATTGTTGCCTGTATTGCAGTGTACGCACAAAGCACCTGCACAATAAACGGCACAATCATAGACGAGAAGTTAAGCACCGAAAAAAAAATAAAGAAGGTGTACCTCACACGCACCAACGAACTTGGGCAACACACACAGGTGGCCACAGCAAAAGTAAAAAAAGGCAAATATACAATAGAGTATGAGCTTGCTGCCGACGAACCCGTTTTAATGTATGAAATAACCGGTTTTGGCGAAGGCAATGAGATTGAATTGTTCGTTGAGCCCGGTGAGGTTTCCGTAACAACAGCATCGGCTGCACAAGCAAGCAGCAGCACCATTGCAGGCACCCCCACAAACGACCTTTACAGCGAATACAAAGCAATCTTGAACAGAGAGCCGGCAGATGCAAAAGAGGCCATAAAAAAAGAAGCAATGTCTATAAAGTTCCTTATAGACCACAATGCCTCGCCAATGACACCGCTAATGGTAGAGCGCGTACTATTGCCAAAGTTCAGCGCAACGTACACCGACCAGATGCTGAAGGCTATGTCGGTGCAACTGCACAAGCACCCCTACTACCAGTCATTGCGCAATAAAGTTCTTTCGAGTAATCTGAAAGTGGGTGACGAAGTGCCCGACATAACACTCCCATTGGAGAACGGCACCACAGCACACCTTGCCAACTACCGTGGCAAGTACATCGTGCTTAATTTTTGGGCAACAGGCTGTGAGAAGTCGGGCGAGATGCTTGCCCGGATGCAAGAGCTATACGATGTGATAAAGGAGAAGCAGGAACAGTTCGTTATCATCAGCTTTGCATTGGAGAGCGACATTGCCGCGTGGAAAGAGGCTATAAAGAGCAAAAATATGAGCCGTGAAGGTTGGTTGCACGCTTGTGACGGTGCAGGTGCAGTGTCACCTGCTGCACAGCTGTTCAAGGTGGAAAAGGCTCCTAAAATAGTTCTTATTGAACCCGGGGGCGCGCTGTTTCATTAGATATGGAAACAGACGAGGTTATTATGCGAGTTGAGCAGATTCTTGCAGGCGAGCTCTACTACTTGGACAACCAAGAGTAATTTCTCAAGTACATAAACACAAAAACAATTAAGGCTGCAAACACCACGGTTTGCAGCCTTAATTATGTTTATCAATTTGTTATTTCATCACTTAACCACCTTAACACCGTTTACGATGTAAATACCGGGAGTTGTAATGCTCTTAACACGACGGCCTGTAAGGTCGTAAATAACCTGCTCGCCATCCTCGGCCTCAACACCGTCGATACCTGTTTCAGGGGCGGCACTTATAGTCCACACGAGTGTGCCCTCACAGCTGCCCTGTGCATTCCATCGAGTATTTTCATAACCCCACTCGTCGATATATTTTTCTGCTCCATAGCTTAAAATGATATCAGAGAGGTCCAAAACATAACGGCCCTCGGCTGTGATAGGTGTAGATGCATATCCATAACCGTCCCATACTGCATTTGCGACATACTCAATCTTGTTACTCAAGGTATAGCTTACATTACTTGTAAGAGTATATTCATTTACTCCATCGGTTATTTTAATCTCGCGAGAAATCTCTTGCCAATCCTTCTGTGCAAGTATCACATTTTGGTTGAACTCAATGATAATTTTGTCGAGCTGCTCTACTGTACCTGCTGCAGGAGTAATGCTGACAATCTCCAAAGGAAGAAGATTGAATGTGTAAAGCTCCACGCCAACCTCGCGCGACTCGTTCTCTACTCCGTCCATTTTGAACATACCTGCGGGGATAACAAATGTGTAAAGGCCCTCCTCGGTAAGCGCAATGTCGAAGGCTACAATAATGCTGCCTTCAATAATCTGGGCTGTACCTGCAGCTTCGCCACCACCGGGCAAGTACACCATAACGGGCGCGGCACCCTCAACCAATTCCACATTACTTACGTTCTTAAAACCGATAGCAAGGCCGGGAATCTCCTTAACGCGGTTTTCGTCGTCGTAATTTGTGTAGAACGAAGGAGTCAAATCTTGAATGGTAATTGTTTGTGTACTATAATTGTTAATACCATTGGCGCTTACAAAAATTCCTTGAGGTATAGCCAAATCATACATTCCTGAAGCTGTAATAGGCTCTGCCAACTCCAATGTAACACTCTTTTTGTCCTCGCTTAAAGTAAATTCACTCTTTGTGAACCACGAATTCATATAGTACATATCCCAAATGGTCAAACCCTGCTCAGGCATATTCACGTCTACAATCTCCTCCTCGAAAGTAATTTCCACCTTCTCGAGTTTGTCTGTAGTTTTAGGAGAACAACCAACAACATCGAATGTAGAAGTAATAGAGAATGTATATGTATGCTCGGCAAACACATCACCATCAACACTTGTTATGCAACCGGCAGGAATAGTATATGTGTATGTACCGGGAGTCTCAATATATTGAGGCTGCAGTTCCTCTTTGCCATCTTTGCCGGGGACAAGTTTTTGCTCGAATTCAAGCACAGCCGTATTGGGTTCCCAATCATACACTTGTGCGTTTGCAATCTTTACTACCTCCTGTGTTGTGGTGTTTACAACATCAATACCACCCTCGGGAAGTGTTACGGTAATATCCTTGGAAAAAGAGATACGGATATTATACACCATAGTCTCAGGTTTTTCACTATTGGGATAAACCGTAGGGGAGTTAAAATCTGCTATTTCCTGAGAAACAGCCACAGATGTTCCAAGCATAAAGAACATCGAGAAGAATAGAAAAGTAAATTTTCTCATAGACATAATTTTGTTTAGTGAATAATAATTTTTATATTTTAGTGTGCGAATATAGCTTAAAAAAATGTTTATTAGCCCATTTTGCATTGATAAAATCGCATTTCGTGTTAAATCTTTGTAAAAAATAGAATACAAAGCCTGAAAAGTCTCCCGGAAGGCATATTTCAGCATACTATGAAAGACAAAGATGAGCGGCTCAACAGCCGCTCATCTTTGTCTTTCATATATTTACTCATTTACACTACGCCATAAAGCAAGAGCGGCCTCCACCGTATCATCCATATCGGCATATGTATATTGTGCCAAACGGCCGCCAAACAGTACACCGTCGCAAGCGGCAGCAAGTTCCTTATACTTTAGATACATTGCCGAATTGCGACTGTTGTTCACCGGATAATATGGAACCTTGCCATCCTCATAATCATCGGGGTATTCATATGTAACCACCGTATATGGCGAAACAGCACTTTCAAAATGCTTGTGCTCTATCACGCGGGTGTACGGAACCTCACGCTCCGAGTAGTTTATCACCGCCGAGCCCTGGAAATTCTCCTCGGCAAGCAGTCGGGTGTCGAAACGCAAGCTGCGGTAGTCGAGACGCCCGAATCGGTAATCGAAATATTGGTCTATGCAACCTGTGAAGAGCACCTTGTGGGCCACGGCATCCCACTTTTCGCGGGCGGCGAAATAGTCGGTGTCGAGCAACACCTCAACACCCGACAACAAGGCATCTATCAACTTGTTGTATCCGCCAATGGGCACACCCTGATAGCTGTCATTGAAATAGTTATTGTCGTATGTGAACCTGAACGGAATGCGCTTAATGATAAATGGTGGGAGTTCAGTGGCAGCCATACCCCACTGCTTCTCGGTATAGCCCTTAATGAAACGCTCATATATATCCTTGCCACAGAGGGTAAGCGCCTGCTCTTCCAGATTGGCCGGCTCGGTAATGGCCGCATATTCGGCACGTTGCTCTGCAATTTTGGCTTGCGCCTCGGCCGGAGTTTTTACACCCCATAACGTGTAAAAGGTGTTCATATTGAAAGGCAAGTTATAGAGCTTGTCTTTGTAGCAGACCATAGGGGTGTTGGTAAAGCGATTGAAAGGAACGAGATTGTTCACATAATCCCACACCTCTTTATTCGACGTGTGAAAAATATGCGCACCATACTTGTGCACATTGATACCCTCAACTAAGTCGCAATAGATATTGCCACCCGTGTGGGAACGCTGTTCTATCACAAGACAACGCTTTCCGGCCTTTTTTGCTTCGCAAGCAAACACTGCGCCAAAAAGCCCCGCACCAACTATCAAATAATCATACTGTTTCGCATTCATCGAGTCACAGTTTTTAGTATTTGCCACAAATGTAATATAAAAAACTTTGATTTTGAAAAAAGCCGACATAATTTGGTTATTTTGGCACATTTATAACTACATCAGTGCCAAAAAGGGGAATTTTGTACACTACACAGGGAGCACTTTACAAATATTATCACTAAATTTGCTAAATAGAACATATAATATGAAGGCTATGATATTTGCGGCAGGGCTCGGCACAAGGCTCAAACCCATCACCGACACCCTGCCAAAGGCACTTGTTCCCGTGTGCGGGAAACCACTTTTGGAGCACGTTGCACGCAAACTGCTTGCAAGCGGCATAAACGAAGCCGTGGTGAACATACACTATTTTGCCGATAAAATCGAGGAGTGGGCCGCCAACCAGCCCTGGATAGTGAGCAACCGCGAGGAGCTTACCGGCGGTAAGATGCTCTTTGAACTGAGTGATGAACGCGGGCTGCTGCTTGAAACCGGTGGCGCCGTGTTGCACGCCCGCAAACAGCTGCAAGGGTGCGGCAGATTCCTAATACACAACGTGGATATTCTTTCGAGCTGCGACATAGAGTGGTTTGCATCGCAAGTGCGCGACGAGGCCATTGCCAGCCTGCTCGTGAGCAACCGCCCCACCACCCGATTCCTTCTCTTTAACCCACAGGATATGCGCCTTGTGGGATGGATGAACACCGACACAGGCGACTACCACGTGACATCGCCCCAAATAAATCCCAAGGAGTGCCGTGCACTCGCCTTCTCGGGCATACACATATTGAGCGACAAAGTGCTCGACCTTATGCAAGAGTACGTCAAAGAGAAAGAGCTGCCTGCCGACGAGCAGAAAGGCACCCGCTTCCCCATAATGAGTTTCTATATGTGGGCCGCGGCACGCTACCCCATATACGGAGTGGAGGCAGAGAACCTTGAATTCATAGACGTGGGCAAACTCGACGCATTGAAACCCGCCGAGGAGTTTGTGATGCGCAGCAATATATAGGCTCCACACCGGCAAAATATAACAGTGTTTATTCTGCCAAACAACGCTATTTATATTTATAAACGGCAGATTATGTATTTTCTGTAGCAAACAAAAAGGTGCGCACATTTCTGTACGCACCTTTCTGCTGTCGTAATTCTTTGGTCACTTCTTCCAAAGGTTGCCCCATTCTCCACGGTGCCTGCGAGCTCCATTGGGGTCTTCTTCTTCGGTTCCAGGTGTGGTACCCACCTCGTTTGAACCGGAAATCACCAATATCGAAGATTCACATTCCACATTGCAGAATACTGCCTGTGGAGTGACATAACTTTTCTTTATTTTCATTTTACTACACATTTTTGTCCGTTAACAATATAAACACCGGGAAGAAGAGCATCGGCATCATTTCCGAGATAAACGCCTTGCAGGTTATAGATACCGGCATTTCCATTCCTTGTATCATCAACAACCTCGCTTATTCCCGTAAAGTTGTCACCAATATAAATTATAGCCTTACGGCCTTGCGGGATAACAAAGTAACCACGCATACCCTTCAACGCAGCAGTGCTCTCCTTCGCCTGAATTATATTATTGCTCTTCACGCCATAATAGTATTCATTCGCGGGATTCCACTCGTGCGGGGTGTAA
>JAFVSR010000106.1 GCA_017503645.1 Bacteroidaceae bacterium
ATATCCTGCATATCGGTGAAGTATTTCTCCAAGTGCTCCTTGATGTCGCAGAGCTCCTTGTAAACCTCGGGCATAACCTCCTCCAGCGAGGGGAACTGTGCGGCACGGGTAGCCTCGTCGATGTTCTGTGCTTTAGCCCAGCGGCGCGAACCCTCGAGGGTAATCTGCTGGGGAGTGCGGATACCTGCAACAACGTCCTCACCCTGTGCGTTCACGAGGTACTCACCGTTGAAGATGTTCTCACCGGTAGCAGCATCACGCGAGAAGCAAACGCCGGTAGCCGAGTTGTCGCCCATATTACCGAACACCATTGCCATAACGCTAACTGCGGTACCCCATTCCTGAGGAATGTTGTTGAGTTTGCGGTAGAGGATAGCCCTCTCGTTCATCCAGCTGCGGAACACAGCGCAGATGGCACCCCAAAGCTGCTCCCAGGGGTCAACGGGGAAGTCCTTACCGGTCTGCTCTTTCACAGCCTTCTTGAAACGTACAACCAACTCCTTGAAGTCCTCGGCGGTCAGGTCGGCATCGTTCTTAACGCCTTTCTCCTCCTTAACCTCCTCAATGATAGCCTCAAAGGGGTCGATGTCCTGCTTCGATGCGGGTTTCATCTCCAACACAACGTCGCCATACATCTGCACGAAACGACGGTAGGAGTCCCAAGCGAAGCGGTCGTTGCCCGAGCGAGCAGCCACAGCCTCAACGGCTTGGTCGTTCATACCGAGGTTCAGGATGGTATCCATCATACCGGGCATCGAAGCCCTTGCACCGGAACGTACCGACAGCAACAGGGGCGAAGCCTCGCCACCGAATTTCATACCGGTCGACTCCTCAATATTCTTGATTGCAGCCTCAACCTCTGCTTTGATGAGCTCGATTACTTTTGCCTCACCCTCTTTGTAGTACTCGCTACAAACCTCGGTGGTGATGGTAAATCCGGGAGGCACGGGCATACCCAGCAGGTTCATCTCTGCAAGGTTTGCACCCTTACCACCAAGCAATTCTCTCATTTTGCCATTACCCTCGGCTTTCCTGTCGCCAAAGGTGTAAACTCTTTTTACGTTTGCCATAAATGTGATTTTTGTGAAAATTGTTTGTGTTATATTGTGTATAAATTTATTTGTCGTGTAAAACGATTTTACCGCCCGTCTACGTAGGCTCACAAAAAGCCTCACAAGACAAGTGTGCGAATTTAGTAAATTTTTCCTAACCTACCAAATTTCGCTCCATTTTACCCTCCGAGGTTAGAAAAACTCCTCTCTGAGGGGGTAGGTGTTGCGCCGGTGTTCAAACTCTTCGGGCCTTTGTTTCATCCGCTTGCTCTCCTCGGCAAGGGGGCAATGGGCTCCTATTCGGGCACACATCTCACTCCAACCTATGGGGCGGGGGCAGGAGGGAGCAACCTCCTTCGGGTACCATCCCTTGAGTTCGCCGATGCCGAGCGTGTCGGCCAGAGCATCGAGCACAATGGCCGAGGCGTTGACCTTGCCTTGTGCCGAGTAGCCCGCAATGTGGGGTGTAGCAATCTCGGCCACTTGCAGCAGATTGCGGTTAATGTTGTCGGGCTCCCCCTCCCAAGTGTCGATGCAGAGCGTCAGGCGGTGTGCGTTGTCGAGCAGTGCGGTCGTGTCGGCCACCTCGCCACGCGAGGCGTTGAGCAGTGTGGCCCCATCGTGCATCAGTGCGAGGGTGGTGTGGTTGATGAGGTGTAGGGTGGGGTGGTCGCCTGTGCGGGTCAGAGGGGTGTGGAGCGTAACGATGTCGCTCTGCGAGAGCAACTCCTCCAGAGGTACAAAACCCTCGCCCCTGCCGAGCCCTTCGGCCTGCTCACGTGGGGGGTCGCTACACAGCACCCTGAAGCCCCAACTGCGGGCATAGTCGGCCACAAGCCTACCCACGTGTCCCACGCCCACAACGCCCACGGTGCGCTCCTGCGGACTCCACCCCTGCTTGGCGGAGAGGTGGGCGAGAGCGGCTGACACCCACTGCAACACAGCCCTTGAGTTGCATCCTGCGGCACTTGTGAACCTAATGCCCCGCGAGGCAAGCCACGGGCGGTCTATGTGGTCATAGCCGATGGTGGCCGTGCCCACAAAGCGCAACTTGTCGGCCCCTCCGAGCAAGGCCTCATTACACCTTGTACGGGTGCGCACCACAAGCCCATCGGCATCGCCGAGCAGCTCCTTGGGGAACTCCCTGCCGTCCACCTCCACCACCTCTGCATAGGGGGCGAGGACGTCGGCCAGATAGGGCACAAATTTGTCAATCACGATTTTCATATCCTCAAAGATACAATTTCCCCCACAAAGCCCCAAATGGAGAGGGGAAAATGTGCAAAAAAAGTGCCCACCCGTAGAAAGGTAACAAATGTTTGGTATATTTGCGTAATTTTTGATTGCTGCAAACCAAGAAACAATAAGGATGTCTTTCTACACAAAAATAACTCGTCCGCTGCTCTTTCTCTTCCCGATAGAGAAGGTACACAACGTGGCCTTGTGGCTGCTGGGTGTTGTGGGGCGTGGCCCTCTGGGGCAGTGGCTGCTGAAAAAACTCTTTGCGTGGCGTGCGCCCTCGCTGCAGAGGGAGGTCTTCGGTGTGAAGTTCCCTAACCCTGTGGGCATTGCTGCCGGCCTCGACACCAACGCCAAACTCTACCGTCAGTGGGGAGCCCTCGGCTATGGTTTTGTGGAGATAGGCTCGCTCACCCCGAAACCACAAGTGGGCGCACCCAAGCCCCGAATGTTTGCTCTGCCCAAAGATAGGGCTCTGGTGGAGCGTATGGAAAATCACAACTGTGGACTCGAAAAGGCCATTGAGCACCTGCGCCGCAGGGCCTATGGTCAGAAGGTGGTGGTGGGTGCCAACATTACGGCAGGCAACATTACCTCGCCCGACAAATTCACGGCCGACTACCTTCGCCTTTTCCGCAACCTCTATCAATATGTGGAGTATTTCACCGTCAATGTGTCGGTCCTGGTGAGCGATGCCGAACGCTACTCGGAGGTGGATAAGGCCAAGGTTAAGGAGGTGCTGGACGCGCTGTTTGACTTCCGCAGGGGCCAAAACCAATACCGCCCCATACTGCTCAAAGTGTCGCCCGACTGGAGCACGGAGCAGATTGACGATATGGTTGATATCCTCATAGATACCCCCTTGGATGGCCTTGTTGTGGCAGGAGGCTCCACCCGACTTGGTGGCCGTATGAGTGAACGCCGACTCGCACGTATGAGCGGTGGTCTGCTCTCGGGTGCTCCGCTGTTGGAGCGTACCGTGGAACTTGTGGACTACGTGTGCCGCAAGATGGAGTACCGCTACCCTGTGATTGCAGTTGGTGGTGTGATGAAGGCCGAGGATGTGGAGCGACTCCTTGCTGCGGGCGCAAGCCTTGTGCAGTGTTACTCGGCTGTGGTCTATGAGGGCCCCGGCTTTGCCGGTAGGGTGTGCCGCCGACTCTCGGCAAAGGTTGCCACCGAAGAACAGGCGCAGGCATAGATAACGTAGGTGCCCCCACCCGACCTTGCCCGCTACAATATGGGCACTACTGTTTTTTCCATCGAAGCAAAAATCATTTTCCCTCAAACACAATGAAAGCAGACATCATAACCATTGGCGATGAAATTCTCATCGGCCAGATTGTTGATACCAACTCCGCCTGGATGGCCCAAAGGTTGGGCGAAATAGGCCTCTCGGTGCGCCGCAAGTACTCCATTGGCGACCGCAGGGAGGAGATTGTCGCCGCCGTGGAGGAGTCCTTGGCGGCCTCCGAGGTGGTGCTCATTACGGGTGGCCTCGGCCCCACCAAAGACGACATCACAAAGAAGGTGCTGGCCGAGATTTTCCACTCCACCCTCGTGCGCCACGAGGAGACCTACGCACGCGTGGAGCGTATGATGACCGCACGAGGCATTGAGTTCAACGCCCTCAATCAGGGCCAAGCACTTGTGCCGGAGTGTTGCACGGTGTTGCCCAACCACAAGGGTACCGCTCCGGGTATGTGGTTTGAGCGTGAGGGTAGGGTTGTGGTGTCGCTCCCCGGTGTGCCCTTCGAGATGGAGGCACTGATGACCGAGAGCGTGCTGCCACGCCTGAAGAGCCACTTCAACCTCCAATCGGTGGTCCACCGCACAGCCATCACCTATGGACTCGCCGAGAGTATGCTGGCCGAGCGTATCGCCCCCTGGGAGGATGCGCTACCCGACTATCTCCACCTTGCCTACCTACCCTCGCCCTCGCAACTACGCCTGCGCCTTTCGGCCTACGATGTGGATGCCGAGCAGGCCACACAGGAGATTGACGCCCAATTTGAGGCTCTGATGCCCCTGCTGGGCGACTTCTTCGTGGGGTGGGAGAGCGACACGTTGCAGAGCGTGGTGGCCGAAATGCTCACCGCAAGGGGCGAAACACTGGCTGCGGCCGAGTCGTGTACGGGCGGTGCTTTGAGCGCAAAGTTTACGGCTATGAGTGGCGCATCGGAATATTTTTGGGGCGCAGTGGTCTCCTACGACAATAGTGTTAAGGAAAACGTGTTGGGCGTGAGCCACAGCGACTTGGAACAATATGGAGCCGTGAGCGAACAGGTGGCCCGACAGATGGCCGAGGGGGTGCGCCGCGTGTGCGGCACCACCTACGGAGTGGCCACCACGGGCATTGCAGGACCCACGGGTGGAAGCGACGACAAGCCGGTGGGCACCGTGTGGACCGCAGTGGCAGGCCCGCAGGGCACCGTTGCACAAATGAAGGTCCACGGCCGCTTGCGTGCCCAAAACATCGACCGTGCAGCCTCGGCAGCCATCAACCTCCTAAGGCTCTACATCAAAAAAATAGGTTGATTTTACCCCATACATTTGCCGACAAAAAAGAGGGGATTGTGCAACATCGCCATTGCACAATCCCCTCTGTTGTACACAAGGCCCACTGCATTTGTAAAGGGCAAAATCTCTCAATTCTCAGTGAACGCTCGTGTTGCCTCAAACGCACGAATAGCCTCTGCTCCATTGGCGCAAAATCGGTACATTCCACTGGGTATCGCAGCCTTGCCACTCTTGCGTGAAAGCCTCTTTTACGACCTGCTTAATCTCGGGCGAATGACGCCTCATAATACGCCTCTTGGGCAGCGCATTCACCACTCGCAAATGCCCCTCCCGATACCGTGCATCCGTCAAGAACCACTCGCAAATCAAAGGTTGTAAAAGGTGGTCGATCATAACACAATTAGCACCATATCTTCGGCTTGTCGATTAACTCGAACTTGCCGTGGGATATGTAGGTATAGGCGAGCATGGGTTTATATGCTTTGTGTGAATCTATAATCTCCTATTACCGTTTGTATTTGTAAAAGGCATATATGGTTTGCCAAGATCCATATGCAATCGCTATTTTTGCAAAAAACAATAGTATCCTACCGTATATATTTAATTGCATGGGTTGAGGAGTGGATGACAAATTGAAAATATCTAACAAACTCAAATATCCCTCTAATACCTCTCCAAAATTATGAAATCGAAAGTCTATTATAAAGTATTGCGTTTCTGTTCCGCAGTAATTTATAATGAAATAGAAAAGCAAGGTGATTAGTAGAGTAAACCCTACACCTCTTATCCAACTTCTATTATAGTTGTTAGAATATTTACTCAACCACAATAACAAACCTTCATTAGAAAATATATTTGGTATCAATAGTATAATTGGTTCGTATAAGTATTTGTACAAAATACGCTTAATTGTTTCCCAACAACTTATTGTGTGTTTAGTTGAGGAAATATATGAAATGGCTTGTTTATATTTATCAATGCTCATTGATCTCAAATAAGCATCATATACTATTGAAGTGTACTTACTAGCCAAAATATCATTGTTGTTTTGCAATGCGGCATTTCTAAATGTCATCGATGTCTCATCCTCAAGTTTCTGATATAAGAGCTGATATTCGTGTATGTTTGATACAATAGTGTTATGTATACCAATCGTGTGTATCTTGCAATAATACAAATTGAGTAATCCTATTTCAACGCCATTTATGTGTATTGATCCAGAATAAAAGTCTAAAAACTTTTCATCTTTAAGTGTATAGTTTATGCTAAAAAGTCAAGTTTACTACAATCGCAATTAACGATAAGATCGCTATTGACAATGGAACAATTAAAGAATGATACTTTGTTTTTCACATCGCCTTGAACATATGACTCTGCTTTGTTGTCAAGATCCCTGCCTATTAGTTGAAGATTTCGGAATTCTAAGTTATTGTCACATATCAAATCATCGATATTGATACTTTGGGTGGTATTTTTGATGGAATCTACACATATATTTGATTTGGAATAACAATCGGACATTACTAAGTTCTCACATATGCCAATCATTATCGAATATCTTTGGGGTGCCAAAAATTTACAAGAGCAGCAATAAATATCCCTAATATTACAATTATCAAATCCACTGATACATACATCTTCGTAAAAATGAATATTGATAAAAGATAGTTTAGGGGCAACTATGTCGCTAATATGGATGGGTAATTTTACGATGCATAGTGTAGCCTCGTCTTCAAAATGGCAGATGCCGCACTCTCGTAAAACTTCTCTAAAATCTATCTCAAAATTGGTTTCAATATTCTCTATAATAATTGCATTGCGGGCAGCAATACTATTACTAACCATATCGCATAATTCCCGTATCGTATCAACCTTGGTCATGGTGAAGTTAGTTTATCGTTTTTGCCTTACCAATCTTCATTTGCTTTGCTAATATCCACTATCTTTTTGACAACATTGTTAATATAATTCTCTATAACCGTTTTTGCCTCATTGTTTTGTATAGTTCTATCTTTAAATTTGAAAATGAACTGATTCTTCCTATAGTCTTTATAGACCTTTGGATCTCCATAAACAACCATTCTGGATATACGATAATTCGCAAGCGTTCCTAGATGACTAATGGTTGGAGCTACTATTCTGTATTTGCCTTCTTTAATATCAATCACGACATTGAACTCCATATCCATAATGTACTGCATTCCTAATCCTGCATTTATTCTAAACAATTCGCGCGCAACAGATGTTATAGAAAATCTAGTGTCTGTTTCCTTATTAAGTGTGCTGTGTGCAGGAGGAAAAACTGAAATAAGTCCCGTTTCTAGCATATTGTATATGGCACTAGGACTCATATTAGGAGCATCTACTACGATAAACTCTTTATTGTTGCTGGCCTTAAATCCATCAGGAGTGAGTTCAAAATACTTTTGTGCATTAGTTGTCAAGCATAAAAAGGTGAGAATAGCTAACAAATATAATTTCTTCATGAATTTGTGTAGTGTTAAAGTTTATTATCTTCACAAATATAGCACTTATTTCTATTCGATAGTTTTGAAAATGCGAGAATTTACTTTTCTACATAAGAAAAAAGAGAAAAGCCGAAACTTTTTCTCTCTTTTGTTTTCCCTTTCTTTGTGTTCTACTCTCTATCCCACGATTTGAGTTTGTCCTCATCGGTGATTGGGCGCACAACACGGCAGGGGTTGCCCACTGCTACCACATTTGACGGAATATCCTTGACCACCACCGAGCCCCCGCCAATCACGACATTTGAGCCAATCGTAACGCCCGGCATAACCTGCACGCCCGCACCTATCCACACATTGTCGCCCACCGTGATAGGGTAGGCGTACTCCAACCCCCGATTGCGGCGCTCGGCATCAATGGGGTGGCCCGCTGTGTGAAAACCGCAATTTGGAGCAATAAAAACATTGTTGCCGAACCTCACCTTTGCACCGTCCAAAATCACCGTGTTGTGGTTGGCAAAGAAGTTATCGCCAATCTCAATATTGTAGCCATAGTCGCACCAAAAAGGGGCTACAATGCAGAAATTATCGCCCGCCGTTTTGCCCAACAACCGGTGCATAATTCGCTGCTGGCCAGCGGTGTCCGATGGGCGCAAGTGGTTGAAATCATAGCACAGGTCTTTCGCCACCTTGCGCTCCTCAATTAGGTCCGCATCGTTGTTTGCATCATACAACATCTGACGCAACATCTTCTCTTTTTCGGTCATATCCCTTCCCTGCTTCAAATAATTTGCGTTTATTCAACTACTTCAACATAAAAACTGACCGGTCGAAAGCCATCGTTGCACGAGAGCATAGCCGAATGGGGGTTCTGCATCCACCCATCAAAGAAATTGCCCCCGCCCGTAGCCAACTCGCGCACAAATGGCAACAGCGTCTGCCAAGCACTATCGCACATACCCTCAGGTTTCGCACAATTCTCCACGATAAAGGTCTGCCCAAGACGCATATCGCAAGTATGTTCAATGGGATTTTCGTATTGCGCCATAAGGTCTGCATACTGCGTAATACGCATCACGGTAATTTTTATCTTCTTCATTTTATTATACAATAAATTGTTGCGTTCCTATTTCGCAAACATTATACATTCACTCCGTCTATCTCCCTCTGCAAGATATCAAGGAATTTCGCAGCGTGAGCACCGTCCATCTGGGTATGGTGGAATTGGAACGATACGCTCAGCGTAGTCTTAAACAATCCTCGCTTGTACTTGCCCCAAATCATAAACGGATTGTTGAAAACGCCGCTATACATACCTACCGCACCATCTATTTCGTACTGCGCCAATGCCGAAGTGCCGATAATCATACTGCCAGCCGAGAGGTCGTGGTCGGTGCAACTCTCCGCCACTTGCTTCGTCAGGCGCAGATAGTCGCTATTGAACTGCGCCAAATCCTCGATGTAAGGCAGGTCGCACGAGCTAACCTCGCCCGCCGTGTTGGCAACAATGGTGTTTACAGCGATGGTGTCGTACTGCATCAACTTATCACCCACGGGCAACAGATAAAACTCCTTGACTTGCGAGGCGGCACGACCGATGCAATAACACATCAACATATTGAATTTCAGCCCACTCTTGCGGCTGATTTTCAAAAGGCGTGACACATCGAGTGTCTTAAAAAATGTAACCATCGGATTGGGAGCCTGCATCCACATCTCAAAGGCGTATGCACGTGTTGTCTCTTGGGGATTTATCTCTCTCATAGCTGTAATTTTTTTTGATAAAGGGTCGCAAAGGTAGTAATTTCTTTGCAAAGTCCGCTAAAAGCGGGGTTGTGTTTGTATGAAAGGTTATGATTTTTTTGGATGTCGCACGGTTGGGGCACTACACCGCCTCAACCGTTTTTATTATCTGCATACGACATATATCCGACTGATTGTCAGTGGTGAATGACAATTTGCCCTTATTCTGCGCCAATCGGTCAGAGTGCTGTCTGCCGCTTCGGACATAATGGCAGAGTTGGTTGTTGTGGTGTGGGAATTGTACCTACACCTCTTGAAAACCAAATTTAAAAAACAGATTATGAACATTAATGCACTTACCATCAAGGCACAGGAGTGCTTGCAGCAAGCACTCGGTGTCGCCCAGACGGCCGGGGGTGCGGCCGTCGAACCCATCCACATCTTGGCGGCGCTCATCTCCGACGATACCGCAGCGTGCAGTTATTTGCTCGGAAAGGTGGGGGTGGATGTACGCAGATTGCGCAATCGCACCAACGACATTGTAGCATCTCAACCGCGCGTTAGCGGAGGCGAACAATACTTCTCCAACGACTCCTCACGAGCCATTCAGAACGCTGTGGACTACGCCTCCAAACTCGGCGACCGCTACGCCTCAGTAGAGCACCTGTTGCTCGGTGTACTCAAAGAGCGAGGCGAGGCAAGTCGTCTGCTTGGCGAGAGTGGTGTGGCCGAAAAGGAGCTGCTGGCCGCCATCAAGGAGTTGCGCCGAGGGCAGAGTGTTGATAGCCCCACCTCGGAGCACGAGTTCGATGCCCTGGGTCGCTACGCTATCAACCTCAACGATATGGCCCGAAGCGGTAAACTCGACCCCGTGATTGGTCGTGACGATGAGATTCGACGTGTGTTGCAGATTCTCTCGCGCCGTACGAAGAACAACCCCATTCTGGTGGGTGAACCAGGTGTGGGTAAGACCGCCATAGCCGAGGGTATTGCACACCGAATTGTGAATGGAGAAGTGCCCGAAAACCTGCGTAGCAAGTTGATCTACTCACTCGATATGGGTGCGCTGATTGCGGGTGCCAAGTATAAGGGAGAGTTTGAGGAACGACTCAAAAGCGTAGTGCGCGAGGTGGTTGAAACCAACGGCGAGGTGCTGTTGTTTATTGATGAGATTCACACACTTGTGGGTGCAGGTAAGGGCGACGGCGCAATGGACGCTGCCAACATCCTCAAACCCGCTCTGGCACGTGGCGAGTTGCGAACAATCGGTGCTACCACCCTCGACGAGTTCCAAAAGTACTTTGAACAGGACAAGGCACTCGAGCGTCGTTTCCAAAAAGTGATGGTCGATGAGCCGTCGGTAGAGGACTCCGTATCCATCCTGCGAGGTCTGAGCGACCGATACGAGAGCCACCACAAGGTGCGTATCAAAGACGAGGCTATTGTGGCAGCAGTGGAGTTGAGCCACCGCTACATCACAAGTCGTTTCCTGCCCGACAAGGCCATTGACCTTGTGGATGAGGCAGCAGCCAAGTTGCGTTTGGAAATGAACTCTGTGCCTGAAGAGATTGAAGTGTTGGACAACCGTGCCCGAAGTCTTGAAATCGAGCGCGAGGCTATTCGTCGCGAGAACGACACTCCGCGTTTGAAAGGCATCGACCGCGAGCTGGCCGAACTCAACGCCAAGCGTTCGGAGTTGCGTGCTCGTTGGGAGAGCCAGAAGGCAATATTGGCCAAGATTCACACCGAGAAGGAGGCCATTGAGCAATTTAAGGTAGAGGCCGCCGAGGCCGAACGTCGTGGCGACTATGGCACAGTGGCTGAGTTGCGCTATGGCAAAATACGCGATGCCGAAGCCCGCATCTCGGCACTCGAGGCCGAGCAGTCGATGACACGTGCCGAAGATTCACTAATCAAAGAGGAGGTTGATGCACGTGATATTGCTGAGGTGGTGGCCAAGTGGACGGGCATACCCGTGAACCGTATGTTGCAGAGCGAGCGAGAAAAGTTGCTACGTATGGAGCAGGAGTTGCACCATCGTGTTGTGGGGCAGGATGTGGCCATTGCTGCGGTGTCGGACGCTGTGCGCCGTAGTCGTGCGGGCTTGAGCGACCCGCGTCGTCCCATAGGCTCGTTCCTCTTTATCGGCTCGACAGGTGTGGGTAAAACAGAGTTGGCAAAGGCCTTGGCGGAGTTTATCTTCAACGATAAGTCAATGCTTACTCGTATAGATATGAGTGAGTATCCAGAACGTCACGCCGTGTCGCGTCTGATTGGAGCCCCTCCGGGATATGTAGGCTACGACGAGGGTGGACAACTCACCGAGGCCGTTCGACGCAAACCATACTCGGTGGTGCTCTTGGACGAGATTGAAAAGGCCCATCCCGATGTGTTCAATATACTCCTACAGGTGTTGGACGACGGACGTCTTACGGACAACAAGGGGCGCACTGTGGATTTTCGCAACACCATAGTCATTATGACTTCCAACTTGGGTAGTAGTATCATAACCGAGCATTTTGCCAATGCGTTGGCCAAGGGAGATGAGTTGTCGGACGAAGTTGTGGGATCCACTCGAGAGCAGGTTGTGGAGCTGATGAAACGCACACTGAAACCCGAGTTTATGAATCGTATCGACGAGATTGTGATGTTTACACCACTCACCCGCCAGCAGACACTCCAGATTGTCGATATTCAGTTGAGTGCGGTGGAGCGTATGATTCGTCAGTCGGGTTTGGAACTGAGCGTTACCGATGCCGCCCGCAAGTGGCTCGCCACCGAGGGATACGACCCCATTTATGGAGCACGACCTGTTAAGCGTGTAATTCAGACGCACGTTGTCAATAACCTCTCGCGCGCCATACTCGCCGGCACCGTCGACCGCACCAAACCCATCACAATCGACGCTAACGACCAGGGGATTGTGTTTAACAACTAATTTGAGCAATTCCGAGCCTTCTCGACTTTGGGATACCCAAGATAACACTTTATGTAACAGCCTCGGCGCAAAAAGCGCCGAGGCTGTTTTTTTGAATACTCTAAGAACTCATATATTACCTCACTACCATTATGTCTATATAATTCTCCTTATTGACACCCTACAACGCCTCGACCGTGCGTGTGCGGAACGACTCGCGAGCCTTGCGGATATAAAGCTTGATGACATCGGCAGGCAAATTTGACGAGCGGACAAAGGCTCTTGTTTGGTCGGGGAACTTCGCCAGTGCAGTCGCCAGTAGCCACGCAACGCCCATCCGCACATAGTATGGCTCTGCGCCCTGCACCGTACCTTGTTGCGCCATTTTTGGCTTGCCTTTGACGCTCTTATACTTTGACTTTATGCGCCCGAAATCGAGCCGATTGATGCAATCAAAAACCTTGTCGAGCCACTCTTCGTTGAGAAAATAACACATCGCCACAACCACTGCGAAGCGCACCTCAAACTCACGCTCGGAGCGAAACCACGGCTGCAAAAACGCCCATAGAACCGCTTTGTCTGCACGCGCCATCCACTTTGCGTGAGCGCAGTAGGAGTCGCACACTGCCCAATTATCCAGCACGGGCACATAGCGACCGAGCATCACCAACCGCTCAGCAAGCGAACGCTTTTCGAGGTTTATGAGGTAGCCCCAAATGACGGTCTCCTCGTAGCATAGACTCTCGCTCGGCACCGCCTCGAACGCACGAATAACCTCGGTCCCATTGGCACAAATTCTGTGTGTTCCATCAAGCATAACGACCTCGCCACCCTTGCGTGAGAGCTGCTTTGCGACCTGCTTAATCTCAGGCGAATGAAGCCCCACGACACGCCTCTCGGGCAACGCATTCACCACTCGCAAATGCCCCTCCCGATACCGCGCATCCGTCAAGAAACGCTCGCAAACCAATGGTTGTAGTAGGTGGTCAATCATATCACAATAAACACTCTATCTTTGGCTTGTCGATCAACTCGAACTTGCCGTGGGATATGTAGGTGTAGGCGAGCATTGTATGTTTTATTTAACTTAAGGTTTTCTGTATCATCATTACATCTGCTTTCGACAGATTGAACCACTCTCCTCTAATTCTTTCTCGCTCATATACCTTATGTAGCGCAGATTCTATGGCTTCCGCGATTTTTCTTGATGGATATTCTTTGGCGCACACCATTTCGATTGTGGGCTTTTCACTTTGCAATGTCCTTTCTCGATACTCTGGCGTTTTGGATATACCTATTTTGTGATACCCATTTTTAGAGTCGCACATCAAATATACAAAGCAGGGATCTAATTTTACATCAGTCACATCAACATCTTGCGTTTCTTTTCCAAAAGAAAATCCGGCTTCTTGTAGTGCTCGTTTATAGGCTGTAATATACCGCTTAAAAGTGGTTTGACTAGGTTCTAATCCGACTCGACTCCACGAAGTTACAGGATGATTCCCTCCCCATATATTTTCTATTGTATGGCGTTGTTCATTATTTTTATGTACAATAACTATTTTTACAAATTCATTATCATACAGCACATCGATGTCACCACTAGTAAGTTTAAAGTCAATAATTGCATTCCCATTACTAGAACATGGAATGGTTGCTACATTTAACCCTAAATACGATGAATTTGAATCACAGAAATAAACTACATCCCCTTTTTTTATTTTGAAAGATGTTGGTACTGCTAATGAAAGAGATGGCATATCATCCTTTATCTGTAAGCAAAGGTCACATATGTGTCCAGACGCTAGGTACTTTAAACTCGAATGTCTACTTTGAGCGATACGATATCTATCCATATGTATGAAGCGCAAGTTCGTTATATTATCGACCCCAACTTCATAAGAAAAAACATACTCCCTATCACACCACTCTTTCAATGATTCACATATGCCTCCTATGCTATACCAAATGCTAACAAACTCCTCATACGAAGTACCCTCACTATTAAACTCTTCTTTAAGGTCAATATGTTCTTCTGGATCATATTTTAAATGGCGTTTCCAATCTTCTGTTCGATAATAATATCCATCACATTCTGACTTAATTGTGAAATTGAATTTGGGCAACTCACTCGCACAAATAGCAATAGTATCTCCACACTTTACCTCTTGTCCATGCGTTTTTACATAACGTATGCTAATCTCGAAAGGAGTATTTCTGTATTTTGAAGGAATAGCCTGAAACCAATTAACAGTTTTCATAAGTTTGAAGCGAATTTTATAATATTAAGGCATAGGTTAGTACTAGTTGCAAAGTTAGCAATTATTTCAATTCAGCAGTTTCCTACACATAAAATACTATCTATTATCTACTTATATTGAGATGTTTCTCCATATAGTGGATATGGGCCCCAGTCATCATGAGTATCAAATCATTAACCCGATCACAAAGTTCTAGTAGCTGATTGGACTCCATTGCCACCTTACTCTCATTTATCTCTTCGTGTCTTGTCTTATACAACTGATTCATATCAAGATGGACTTCACTGTTTCGTTCATCTTTCCACCAACTACTTTGTTCGGAGAGTTGTTTAAGGTGCGTCAAAATAGAATCATATTCAGATTGAAGACCCGGAAAATGATTTATAATTTCACCAAGCTTAATGTAATATGATTCTTTGCGTTGTTTGTCGTTGAAGCCATATAATCTCTTAAAGCCTTCGTTGAGCAAGACCTTTAATTTACCTCTGAATAGACTTTTTTCATATGAGTTGGAGGATAAAATAAAATGTTTAAGCAGAATTACACAATCGCAGAATGTATATGAGGTAAACAATCCGACATCTAATGTTGTTTTCGTTATTTTATCGTGAATGTTGTTATGATGGTTAAGCATTTGAGATGATGCATAGTAGTGCTCTATGGAATCGGCGAAATCCTGGATTGTCCCTTCTGACATCATTCTAAACTCTTCTCTCTCTTGGGTTGACAAAACCTTATTGTTGTAAGTTACATTCATAATCGTATCAATGTTTGAGTTTTTAATCGTACCGTAAAGATACAAAAAGTAAATCGCAAATCTTAAATTAAATCTTCATAATTATCATAATCGTATGGCGACTCATAGTCGCAAGTGTTGTCGTGCGAGGTGGTGTCCGAGTCATCATCGAACAGCTCCTCATAAATCCACGCTGCAAGCAGCCAATCCCAAAGTGACATAACAAAAAACAATTAAGGGTTACTTTGCTGCAAAGTAACCCCACATTTTTGACAACTTCTGACAATTAGAAATAAAAAAGAGAAAAAGCCGAAACTTTTTCTCTCTATCGCCAAACTACAACACCCTTACTGCTCCGCCATTTTTCGGCCGGCATCATAGGCCCGTTGCAGGTCCTCCTTCCAATGGGTATCACGCCAAGCGTGCTTTGTCTCCTCGGAGAAGCTGCCGAGTTCGTAATTGTCGTATTTCGCCACCTGGCAGGTGTTGTAGCCGATGATGCGTTCAGTCTCACCGAGTGCCGTTGTGAGGCACCACTCCATCGTGCCGAAGTGGTTGCTGTTGTTGCGCTCGGGCGTGCCGTTCATCGTCTCGACAAGCACCACGGGCATACGCTTCGGCGCGGTCAGGCTGTAATCGTTGTATGAGAGCCACGGGAACGCCAGACGCTCCAAGAAGGCACGCATCTTGCCCGTCACCTCGCCAAAGTAGATAGGCGAGCCAAGCACCAAGCCGTCTGCCTCGGCAATCTCGTCCAAGAGGGGCGAGAGCGCATCCCGAAAGCGGCAGATGTTAGACGCCTTGCCTTTGAGTTTACAAGCCATACACGACATACAACCCTTATAATCAATGTCGTAGAGTCGCACGGTCTTCACCTCAACATCATTGCCGACCGACTTCGCACCCTCGGCAAATCGCTGCAACAACTGCGCGGTATTCATATTCTTTCGCGGACCACCATCCACAATCACAATCTTTTTCATATCGCTCTGTTTTTATTCCGAATAGTTCAAGATGTATGCCACTAATTTACTCCACCTCTCAAAGCATCTTCTACTTGTTGGCGCTCATTGCTGCCGATAGTTGATAGTCGCAACAAAGGGATGCCGTATGTAGCAAGGATGCGGTTTTTCTTTTCATCACGCACCGATTGCTCCGTTCCTGATTTATGGTGCTGGTAGCCGTCGGTTTCGATTGCGAGTACAGGTTGCTTGCTTACTCTGTTGTAGAGTAGAAAATCGATATGCGTTTTTGGATGCAACGCATAAGTTCTTTCGTCATCCGAAAGCAACGACACATCACGCAGGAGCTGTCGCAATGGCTGATGGCAAACAATACCCAAATGGCAGAACTCGGTGTTTTCCTCAATTATCTGCTCCAACATTGCGTAGGTTAGATTTTCCGAATCATACTCCGAAATGCGCTTATGCTCCTTCAAGTATGCCAATCGAGCCTCGGTGTATTGGTCGTATAGCAAGTCAAAAATCGAGTGGATATTACTATCCGAAACCGTGCAATTATTATACTCGATATATGCCAACAAATCGGCTATATTGCAATCTTTTGGCTGTTCATTGCCCGACACCACAAGGCAGAACTTTTGCTTGGCTCGCGATATGGCAACATTGAGCAGATTGGGGTCATCGGAGAACTTGGTTATCGTATCATCAACCGTGGACATAATGATAGCATCCTTCTCTCTGCCCTGAAATTTATGCACCGTGGCAACATCAACGCGACCACCAATGGCGTGATTTAGCGCATCGACCTGACCATTGTATGGCGCAATAATACCTACCTCCTCTGCGGGGTATGGCAAAGTTGGCAACACCTCCTGCATTACCACCTCAACCTCTCGCTGATTCATCTTTCCACGAGTGTGATGGCCCACGGCAGTATGCTTTGCCGATATTACATCCTCCTCGCCACTGTCTTTGGTCATAATTATCAACTTGCCGCCATAGAACTTTTGGTTGCAGAAATTGATAATCTTCGGGTGGCAACGATAGTGCTCTCGGAGCAGCGTCTGCGGTGCATCGGGCAATACTTTGATAACCGACTGCAAGAAACTATTCTTGGCGCAATCGTATCGCTCGTCGATGTTGCAACTCATCGCAATCGACTGCAAACGCAACTTATCCTCATCGGTAACCACATTTGGCAACTGCATTGAGTCACCCACAATAACTGCATTTTTGGCGCACATAAGAGCCAATGCGCCCGTTTCGGCAGAGATTTGCGAAGCCTCGTCCATTATCACATAGTCGAATACGGTATCTTTTTGGAAATTTGTGCGAGATGAGAAGGTCGTGCTCAACACCAAAGGATACTCCTTTATCAAATCGGGAACGATGTTTCCAAATACAGGTCGCTCGTGGTCTTTTCCATACTTGTGATATAACGAGTTGCGTAAATAGCACATCGATTGCTCTTGGAGTTGTTTCATCATTGCCGAGGCATCGCACGACGATAAAGCACGCTCCAATGAGGCTATTTCATCCACTAACTCCGAGTGTTTTACCTCGTAGAACTTGCGCTGAACAATCGGGATAAGCGAAGCAATATCATTCAAGGTTGGCTTATTGGCAACTCCGCTGAAAATCTTGTGTAGTCTGCGCCTCAACCTATAATCGCGAATCGCATTGACGATTTTTGCAAATATCCCTGAATATCTTACTCCCTCAACAACGGCCTGCAAATCATTCCACAAAGTCATAAGTTGTGCCGAAGACAACTGCTTGCGAATGGTAATTGCACTATTGTATTCAACCTCTTGCTCAAAGTGAGTGCGCTCAACTTTCAGTGCATCCAACTCTTGATGGGCGAGAGCCAAACGCTCCTGCTTTGCGAATACATCTGCAAGGGCTTTTGAATGGCTGTCGAGATTTTGCAAATACTCCGCTTTATCTGCTTCTATTGTGTGCCATTGTTCAATATCGGCAGGGATAAATTTTTCGGTTTCTTGTGCTGCAATAAACGCATCTTTGTTCGCACGACTTCCCAACATCGCAGTGATAAAGCCCATATTGTAGCGCTCCATCTTCTCGACAACATTCTCGATTGCGGAGTTGTTGTTCGACACAACCATCACCGTCTTGCCCTGCAAAATTATGTTGGCAACGATGTTGAGGATAGTCTGCGTTTTACCCGTCCCGGGAGGGCCTTGAATAATGCTTATCTGGTTTTCAAATGCCGCCTGAACAGCCTTTTGCTGACTTGCATTGCAACCGAATGGGAAGATAAGGGGTTGTAGGGCAAACTTTTGAGGCTGAAACTCCTTGGGGTTGAGGTATGGGGCTGCTGCACGGTCATCGCCAATAAAGTCGACACCTTGATATTGCCTCAACAATAATGGCGTACCATCATCCTCTGATTTGAGAGGGTTGATAGCAGCAACACTGCGCAGATACTCGAATACACTTTTGGATTGCAGGTCACCCAAACAAGATTTTTCGATGCGAACCTCATTGTTAAAATAATTTTTATGAGCCCCAGAAGGATACTCAACATACCAATATTTTGAATAGCCTTTTTGGAATGCTGCAATAAATGAGGGCCGTTCTTGTTTCTCATTGTGATAAAAATAGCAATGTTGGGGATCGAAAATGACAGGATTATTCAGCCACAAAACCTTGCCAAAACCATATGAATATGTTTTCCCTCCTTTATCAGGATTACGACGGTCGATGAAAGTAATATTATAGCCTTGTGTTCTACTACTTGCAGATATGCAATGAATCTCCGCAGTCTTTATCTGACCATCAATAACTACTATATTTTCACGAGGATTCAACATTACCTTTCAATTTTACATCAAAGGTAACAATAATCGCTAAACAAAGAGAGAAAAAGTTGAAACTTTTTCTCTCCACTCGCAATCCACACAGTCATAGCCCACTGCGATTGCACCCTAAATCTGGCGATATGTCGCAAAGATAACAAATTCCTACATAAGAGTTTTTCACAAATTCACGCTTTATCAAAAATTTTCTATATCTTTGTAATGGCTTATGGCTTTTGCCGTTGAGCCGTACATATTTGATTGGATATTTTTTGACGATTCTTCTTCATCAAAACTTGGCGGTTTTAACAAATCTGAAGAACGCAACAGATGTCCACCAGAGATGTTATATCTCCGCATTGTGCCCGTTTGGCTCAATGTGTGTTTGCATATATCATCCGGCGTGGGCTGTCTGTGTTGCTTATTCAGATTTGTGGGCAGCCAAGGCCTTGATGAGGGATAAGTAAATGCAGCGCCTGCGCTTTTTTATGGACTTATCCGGAAATAAGGACTTGCTCGATAGAGAGTTGGTGGCATTCTTCGCATCGCGGAAAGCAACGCCACACGACACGAAATTGGCGCTGCAATGGGCTGCTGACATCTGCCAAACCGACAAAGTCGTCATCAGCGGCTTTCACTCCCCACTCGAAAAAGAGATTCTGAACTACCTGCTCGAACGCAAGCACCCCGTTATTTTCGCACTCGGCAGAGCACTTTATAAGAAGGTCCCGCCGCACCTGCAAACGGCTTTTGACGAGGGGAATCTGCTGTTTATTTCGTTTCGTGGCTACACACGCCATAGCTGGAACTCCGCCCAACAACGCAACTGGGGCGCCGCCGACCTCGCCGACGAGGTCTATTTCACCCAATTCGACAACACCAGCTCCCTCAGCACCTTGCATTTCACCCTCGACAGGTACAGCGATAAGGCGGTGTATGTTTTGAGGTGATTTCAACTCTTTTCTCTTGTCATAGTTTACAAATCATCAGTCCATTACAAGCCTTTTTGTCTTGAAAAAGACCATTATGTGCCAAATTTTGTTTAACTTTGTAAGGCAATCCATTTAAGCACAAACGAACTTATGTGGAAAAATACAATAGAGAAGCAGAGTTATGCAGAGCGAAAAATTTACTACTACCTCAATGTCAATTAGTGCCATTCTTGGGCTAATCAAAGCTAATGATATCGCTATACCCGAGATTCAGCGTCCCTTCGTATGGAAGAGCAAGCAGGTGCGAGATCTCATTGATTCGTTATATAGAGGTTTCCCTGTGGGATATATAATCCTTTGGAAAAATCCGAATGTAAAGTTAAAGGATGGCACGATATCATCGGGCAAAAAGGTGCTTATTGATGGTCAGCAGCGTATTACAGCGTTAATGACAGCCATTGCGGGTCGTGATATTTACAATGAGGAGTACAAATTATGTCGTGTAAAAATCGCTTTTAACCCTATAGCAGCGTTATCGGGAGAGGATGAAGCCGAGTTATTTGCAGTACAAACGCCCGCACACCTCAAAAGTAAACATTGGATTCCAGATATTGCAGAGGTTTTTAGCGATGAGTTCTCTCGCTTTAAGTTCATCAATGACTACTGTGCTAATAATCCCGATGTTATCACTCACGAACAGTTAGACAACGTGATAACCAAACTTAATGCTATACGCACACAAGCAATTGGCATTATAGAGCTCTCGGAAACGCTCGAAATAGAC
>JAFVSR010000107.1 GCA_017503645.1 Bacteroidaceae bacterium
CCCTTCGTCAAACCAAAGATAGCGATTGCGGTCTTATTTTTATTCTGCCGGGGTAAAAACTTGTTCTTATATTGGTTTGAGCGACAAAAAGGAGATAAAAGAATTAGGATTAAACAAAGAAAAGCTCACGGGCCACCGAGGAGTTTGGAGCAAGCACCCAAGTTTTGCATGTGAAGCGGTGCTCACAGGGCACACACAAAACCTCCTCAGTCTTGTGGCTTCGCCACAAGCCGGCTCCTCCTAATGAGAAGCAGTTTAATGCCCCTACAGCAGGCGACTGCGCGATGAAAGAACGTATAAAAATAAGATTAAACAAAGAAAGGCTCACGGGCCACCGAGAACCATATAGTAAATTAAATGCTTATTTCAGCCGCAGACTTTCGAGCTGTTGGCGGCTGCCGTTAAAGATATTTATATCCACATTCTCGGGGATACCCGGCACCTCACCCATATCGGAACATTGCCATATGAGCCACTCCACATCGGCATCGAGTGAGTCTATGTAGTAATGTGCCACCCAAGAGGGGTAACGGGCGAAGAAGGGGTCGGTGAGGTAACGCGATTTATACTTGCGATAGGTGTAGAGCAGGGGTTTCACTCCATAGTGCTCCTCTATGCATTTTATGAATACTTTAAGTTCCTGTATGAACTTTGTCTTGTTTTTTGGCTTCTCCTCTATGTCTATCATAGGGGGGAGGTCGCCCTTTTGCAGGTTGGCTGTCTTTATGAACATACGTGCCTGTGCCGCTCCTGTGGAGTGGGGGCTGAAGTAGTGGTAGGCACCACGCAGGAAGCCGTGCTTGCGGGCGTTCTCAAAGTTTTCCTGGAAACTGACATCGGTGAAGTCGCTGCCCTCGGTTGCCTTCATATATACAAAGGATATGGGGGCGGTGGTGGGGTTCTCGTTGCGTAATTTTTCCCAGTCGATGATGCCTTGGTGGCGCGATATGTCTATGCCATAGACTGAAAAGCCCGATGGGAGGCATATCTCGTATTGCTTGTGTCCGTAACAGGGACGGAAGCGGTAGAAATAGGGCCTGAAGAAGAAGAGGTACGACAGGTAGAGCGCTGCGGCGGCCACAAGTATTATGGTTGTGACAAAGAGCCATTGCGGCATCTCCCTGCGCTTTACAGAGGGTGACGATGAACGGCGGGCGGAAGTTCTCTTCCGTCCGCCGGTTCTCTGTGCTATCTTTTTTCTTTCTGCCATTCAGGCTGTTGAAAATAGATTATTTCTGCTGCTCGAGTGCGAGAGTCTTTGTTGTCTGGTCGCATACCTCTGTGGGGCCGAAGTACTGGATGGGGCCGGGATATACGTAGCAAGTCTCTTTTGCCCAAGTGTCGCGGTTGGCAGCGAATGCCTTGAAGGGAGCACCCTCGAGGTCAACCAATGCCTTCTGGATAACGGGCTTCATCTCGCCGTGGCGACGCTCCATATTCATCATCATAGTGATGGGGATACCGCCGGCAATCCACTCGGCTGCGGGAGCTGTGGTGTTGCGGATAGATGACATATAGCCTGTTTTGCCTGCTGCAATGAGCTGCGATGCATTGTAACCGAGTGCATAGCAGTAGTCGGCATCGTAGTTAGAGGGAGCTGCGCAACGGCCCTCGTAGCCGAAGAAGTGGTGCTGGGGGTTGAAAGAGCCTGTGTACTTGCCCTCTTTCTTCCAAGCGGCCAACTTGTTGCCTACCATTTCGGACAACAGTTTCTCTGTCTCAATGAGCGATACCTGTACGTTGCCGTGGGGGTCGCGGTCCATTGTGAGCTGGCGTGCAACGCCTGCGGGGAGGCTTGCGTATACCTCGCCGTTCTCTTTTGAGAGGTGGTCGATGATGTACTGGCGCTTGTCGGCTGCCTCAACAGCGGCATACTCCTCGCCTTTGACTGCCAACAGGTCGTTGAGTTCGGCAATGAGCGACTTCATAGCGGGGATGAACTCGATGAGGCCCTCGGGGATGAGTACTGTACCGAAGTTGTTGCCTGCTGCTGCGCGTGATGCCACAGCCTCGGCAATAGAGGTGACGATGTTGTCGAGCGAAAGGGCTTTCTTCTCAACCTCCTCGGAGATGATACAGATGTTGGGCTGTGTCTGCAATGCGCACTCAAGAGCGATGTGTGAAGCCGAACGGCCCATCAGCTTGATGAAGTGCCAGTATTTGCGTGCCGAGTTACAGTCGCGCTGTATGTTACCGATAACCTCTGAATATACTTTACAAGCGGTGTCGAAACCGAATGATGTCTCGATGTAGGCGTTCTTCAAGTCGCCGTCGATGGTCTTGGGGCAACCGATTACCTGAACACCGGTGTTCTTTGCTGCGTAGTACTCTGCAAGCACGCAGGCGTTGGTGTTTGAGTCGTCGCCACCGATGATTACAAGTGCCTTGATGTCGAGCTCCTTGATAATCTCCAAGCCTTTGTCGAACTGCTCGGTTTTCTCAAGTTTTGTGCGGCCCGAACCGATGATGTCGAAACCACCTGTGTTGCGGTATGCGTCCATAATCTCGGAGGTAATCTCCATATATTTGTGGTCAACCAAGCCACCGGGGCCCATAAGGAAACCAAAAAGACGGCTGTTGGCGTTGAGCTTCTTAACGCCGTCAAAAAGACCGGCAATTACGTTGTGTCCGCCGGGGGCCTGACCACCCGAAAGGATTACACCTACATTGATTGCGGGGTATTCAACAGCCTCGCCACCCTTTTCGAATGTTACGATGGGCAGGCCGTAGGTGTTGGGGAACATCGATTTGATGGCCTCTTGGTCGGCTACCGACTGGGTAGCTGCACCTTCACTGATTTTAACAACCTCTTTCAATGCTTGAGGTAACTTGGGCTGATACTCAGCTCTTGCTTGTTGTAATGCGCTAATTTTCATATCTTAAATAAATAAGTTAGTGTTACTCTGAATCCAAACTATTCGCAAATTTCGCTTTTTTTTATGAGATGTAAAAGAGGTTTGCCGTTTTTTATCGCTTGCGGGGTAAATTATTTTGAAAAATTATTCTATTTGTTGTAAATATTGTTTCTTTTCGCAGAAAAGTGTATCTTTGGCAACAGAGATTGCACCGGGCAATCTTGTTGTTACAAAACCAAAAAATATAGTATTATGGCAAGCAGAAGAAATTTGAAAAAGGTTATCACTTTTGTTGTGGATGATTTGGCTACCGAGGCTTTCTTGCTTTCGTATGATGCGAAGGGAGATACCGAGGCGTGGGTTAATGTGTTTAACAAGATATTCAACCTCAACAACGAATATATAGCCCGCGTGAACCACGTGGAGCCGGGTATGCCTGCGAAAAAATATTTCAACGCATTGTGCGACTCATTCAACAAGGATGCAAGAGCTATTCTTGCCGAAATAGGCGAACTTACAAAATAACAAGTGGTTATGCTTAAAAGGGTATCGGCCTTTGCGGCCTGCCTGTTTTGTGTAGCGGTTTTGTCGGCGCAGTCGGTCGATAAAACCGTTACGCGTTCCATAGAGAAATTCTTTGCGGCCTACACTCCCAAAACGGTGTATGTGAAGAATTGCGGGTTGGAGCGCAGGCGCAACAATGTTGTTGTGAACAAGAGGGCGCGCAAGATTACAATATATGCCAACCAGAATTTTGCCGCGCAGGTGTTCACCCCTGCCGTGGTGCAGGATATTTATGCGGGTATAAAGAAGGCGTTGCCGCCGGCCTATGCAAAGTACAAGATTGAGGTGGTGGCGGCGCGCAGGCCCATAGAGGAGCTTGTACCCAACAATCTGCGCGAGAGAACACTCGACAAGAGCCGCTTGTGGGGTGGGGTGGATTATGCCGGTGAGCCGTGGGTGAGGAATGTGTCTAAGCCTTATGTGGCACGCCGCGGCCTCGATGGGCGGCATCTGGCGCTGTGGCAGAGCCACGGCCGCATATACAGGGCCGACAAGGGGCGCTGGCAGTGGCAACGGCCGTCGCTCTTCTGCACCACCGAGGACCTCTTTACCCAGTCGATTGTGTTGCCATTCCTTATGCCGATGCTGCAAAACGCAGGTGCAGTGGTTTACACGCCGCGCGAGCGCGACACGCAAAGGTTGTGCGTGGTGGTGGATAATGATACTTTGTGCGGTGCTTCGCGCTATGTGCAGGAGGCCGAAAAACGGCGCTCTTGGGATGTGGCCGGTGCGGGCTTCAAACCGCGTGCGGGCTACTATGTGGATGGCGAGAATCCCTTTATGCAGGGTACGGCAGCCTGTGTGGAGGCTGCCGACGGCGGAAAGCGCACGGCTGCCGTGGCGCGCTGGGTGCCCGAGATTCCTGCCGATGGTGCCTATGCAGTTTATGTGTCGTACAAAACAATGGAGAACTCCGTGCCCGATGCGCGCTACAGCGTGCTGCACAGCGGTGGTGTTACCGAATTCAGGGTGAACCAGCGTATGGGTGGAGGCACATGGGTGTATCTTGGTACCTTTCGTTTCAAAGGGGGCGTGAACGAGAATCAGGGCGTGGTGCTCACGAACAGCAGCGACTACAAGGGTGTGGTTACTGCCGATGCGGTACGTTTTGGCGGTGGTATGGGGCTTGTGGCCCGTGGCGACAGTCTGCCGCAGACAAGCGGCTTGCCGCGTTACCTCGAGGGTGCCCGTTATGCATTGCTCTACAGTGGTTTCCCATACGAGGTTTACACCCCCAGCGAGGGTGAGACCGACTACAACGACGATATAAACTGCCGCTCGCACGCGGTGAACCACTTGGCGGGTGGCTCGGTCTATAACCCCGACACGTTAGGGCTTAATGTGCCCATAGAGCTTTCGTTCGGGTTCCATTCCGATGCGGGCATTTCAGCCGAGGATAACATAATAGGTTCGCTTGGTATTGTTACCACCGATTTTAATGGTGATACTATTGAGGCGGGCCCTTCGCGTTATATGTCGCGCGACGTTGTGAGCAACTTGCTCATAGATGTGAAGCGCGACCTTGAGGCGCGTTATGGCAAGTGGCAGGTGCGCGGTATTCTCGACCGCAGCTACAGCGAGTCGCGTCTGCCTGTGGTGCCGTCAATGATATTCGAGTCGCTATCGCACCAGAATTTTATGGATATGGTCTACGGGCATAACCCCGATTTCAAATTTACGCTTGCCCGTGCGGTGTATAAATCGTTGCTGAAGCAGGTGAACTACATACACGGCAACGGTAACTATGTGGTGCAGCCTCTGCCTGTGAAGGATTTCTCGCTGTCGCTCGATGAGGGGCGCGAGAAGGTGCGCTTGCATTGGCAGCCTGTGGAGGATGTACTTGAACCCACTGCCTCGCCCACCTCATATATTGTATATACAAAGATTAACGATGGCGATTTTGATAACGGTCGCGTGGTAAGGGGCAATAGCTGCGAGGTGCCACTGCTCAAGGAGGTTCAGTACAGTTTTAAGGTGGCGGCGCTTAACGAGGGTGGCGAGAGTTTTCCGTCGGAGGTGCTGTCGGCCTATGTGGCTGCCGAGGAGGGGCCGCTGGCGCTTATTGTGAACGGCTTCCACCGCCTGAGCGGCCCAGCCGAGGTGTTCACAGCATCGAAGGCGGGCTTTGATATGGACAACGATGCGGGCGTGGCATATATGAACACTGCCGAGTATGGCGGCCGCCAGCTCGACTTTGAGCGCGCGAACATTGGCTTTGAGGATGGCTTGGGGCTCAGTGGCAACGACTTCGAGGGGCTGCTCATTGCGGGCAATACCTTTGACTATCCCTGCCTGCACGGGGCTGCTATGGCGGCTAATGCTATTTCGTTTGTGTCGTGCAGCAGCGAGGCGGTGATGGATGGCTTTGTGTCGCTTACAGGCTACGATGTGGTCGATTACATCGCAGGTGTGGAAAAGCAGGGCGAGCAGGGCTCACTGCTTGGGTACAACCGTCCGTATAAGACCTTTCCCGTGGAGATACAGAACAAATTGGTGTCGTACCTTGCAGCGGGTGGCAGGTTGTTTGTGAGCGGTGCTCACATTGCAAGCGATATGAGCAAGAATGATGAAGACCGTAATTTCATACGCTCGCTGTTGAAATTCGAATATGGCGGCTCTGTTGCCGATGTTACCGAGGATAGAATTTTTGGCTCTAATTTGTTGCTGCCTGTATATCGCACGGTGAACGAGGAGAGCTATGCGGTGCAGCGCCCCGATGTGCTTGTGCCTGCACCCGATGCTTTTGTGGCGTTTGTGTATGAAAAGAGCAAGAAGAGTGCAGGCGTGGCCTATGCGGGCAAGTATCGTGTGCTTGCCACGGGATTCCCCTTTGAGGCTGTTGCCGATGAGGATATGCGCCGCAGCCTTATGGGCTCGGTTATGCGTTTCTTGCTCAAGTAAGCAGGGTTCACCTGCAAAAGTTGTGGGTTTGCTCTAAATTCTCAGTGCTGATTATCGGGTATTTTCTCATTAACCATAATTCTTTCTCTCCTTTTGGTACTTTGAATAAAGCACTCTCGCTCGGCAATTCGTAAGTAAACTTACATTGCGCTCGCTTAATCGTGCTTTTCTATCGGCATAGAAAGTACATAAAAAATATAACCAAATTGAGAGAATGCCCGATAATCAGCACCGAAAACTATAAAGCAAGACAATATCATCCATAGAATACTGCACCAGTGTAACAGAAGCAACATTATTTATTAGGGCGCACACAAAACCTCCTCAGTCTTGCGAAGAGCGCAAGCCGGCTCCTCCTAATGAGGAGCAGTTTAATGCCCCTACAACATATGAAACTTATTATGGGGTATTCCCCTATACTTTACAGGTGAGCCGTGAACAGTTGCGTTTATCGTAAAAAAAACAGGAGTTTACCACCAAAGGTAAACTCCTGTTTTTGCAAAATCTTATGCTGACATTGCAATTCGCATTGCGTAGCAATTACTTTTTCTTGCCGTTGTACTCGTCAGATACTGTAAGTTTCTTACGTCCTTTTGCGCGACGAGATGCCAATACGCGACGGCCGTTCTTTGTGGCCATTCTCTCACGGAAACCGTGCTTGTTCTTTCTCTTTCTGTTAGAGGGTTGGAATGTTCTTTTCATCGTCTTATATTATTTTATATGTTTTGCTCAAAATGTGCTTTTGCCATTCAGCTTGCAAAATTAGTGCTTTTTTTTTATTTGGCAAAGATTTTAACACCCATTTTTCTCTTTGGCACAATAAATTTAGAATTTACGGCATATAAATATAATCGCTTGCCACCGGGCAAGCGATTATATTTGTTGGTTGTAGTTTGCGCTATTAGATTTCTGCAATAACCTCAACCTCTACAAGTACGTCTTTGGGCAACTGCTTTACAGCCACGCAAGAGCGTGCGGGTTTCTCGGTGAAATATTGTGCATACACTGCATTGAAGGCTGCAAAGTCCTCCATATTCTTCAAGAAACAGGTTGTTTTAATTGCTTTCTGGAATGAGCTGCCTGCCTCGGTGAGCACTGCGTCGAGGTTTTTCATTACCTGTGTTGCCTGTGCTTCGATGCCCTCGGCCTCCACCTCGCCTGTTGCGGGGTTGATGGGTACCTGGCCCGATGTGAAGAGAATGTTACCACATACTATGGCCTGTGAATAGGGGCCGATTGCCGCAGGGGCGTTGTCTGTATGAATCTTTTTAATCATAGCTGTTAAAGTTTATTGTTTTCTAAAATTCTGAATCCTGCTTTAAGGAGGGCTTTGTTTATCTCATCGACCTGTGCAAAGTTGCGTGTCTCCATATTTACGCGCAAGAAGCAGCCGTTGATATCCATACTTGCGTTGGCGCGCTCGTGGTGCACCGATATTACGTTGCCACCGAGCTCTGCTATAATCTGCGAAATCTTGAGCAGCTGGCCGGGCTTGTCGAGTAGCTCTATTGTGAGTGCGTATGAGCGACCTGCTGTGAGGAGGCCTCGCTTGATTACGCGGTCGAGGATTGTAACGTCGATGTTACCGCCCGATACCACACACACAACCTTCTTGCCTTTGATGGGTACCTTGTTGAACATTGCGGCGGCCACGGCTACGGCGCCGGCACCTTCGGCAATGAGTTTCTGCTTCTCTATGAGCGAGAGGATAGCCGATGATACCTCGTCGTCGGTTACTGTTACCACATCGTCAACATATTTGCTGCAGATGGCAAATGTGTTCTGTCCGGGCTCCTTAACGGCGATACCGTCGGCAATGGTTGCCACGCCGGGCAGGCGCTCTATCTTCTTGTGCTTTATTGAATTGAACATACTGGGCGCACCGCTCGACTGAACACCATATACTTTTATTTTGGGGTTGAGCGATTTTATGGCATAGGCAACACCCGAAATGAGACCGCCACCGCCAATGGGCACAATGACTGCATCCATATCCTTCAGTTGGTCGAGCAGCTCCAAGCCAATGGTTCCCTGGCCTGCAATCACATCCTCGTCGTCAAAGGGGTGGATGAATGTGTAGCCGTGCTCATCGCGCAACTGCAAAGCCTTTTGGTAAGCGTCGTCGTAAACACCCTCTACAAGGCATATTTCGGCACCGTAATTCTTGGTGGCCTCAATCTTGGAGATGGGGGCGCCGTCGGGGAGGCAGATGGTAGACTTAATGCCGTTCTTGGTGGCTGCAAGAGCAACACCCTGTGCGTGGTTACCTGCCGAGCAGGCGATAACGCCTTTCTTCTTCTCCTCCTCGGATAGCTGTGAAATCTTGTAGTATGAACCACGTACCTTGAACGAACCTGTCAGCTGCAGGTTCTCGGGTTTTAGAAATACCATTGCATCGGGGTTGATGTTAGGGGCCTGGATAAGGTCTGTTCGGCGAATAACATCTTTCAATACATACCGTGCGTGGTATATTTTGTCGAGTGTCAGCATATGTTTGTTTTTTAAGTTTGTTTTGCGCAAATTTACAACCATTTTCTTTTATTCCTAATGTTGTGGCGATTTATTTTTTGCTATTGAGTTGCTTTTATCGTTAAAAGCAATTGTTGCCATTGAAAAAGCCAATGAATAAAAGGGTTTTTCTTCGTGGGAAGTTGTTAATTTTGCCACTCGATTAGCAACTGATATTATAACAGAGAGTAATTATGGGTAATTATAGTTTCAAGAGTATGTTTAAGAAATATGTATCGTCGAGCGCTGTGCTGGTGGTGTTTTCTTTGCTTGCTCTTGTGTGTGCCAACTCGCCGTTGAAGGAGTGGTATTTCGATTTCTGGAGCACGCCGGTGTCGGTGTCGGTGGGCGATTTCAATCTATTCAGCCATAACGGGCACGCAATGTCGCTCATTGCCGTGATAAACGATTTTCTTATGGCTCTATTTTTCCTTACCGTGGGCCTGGAAATTAAGAGGGAGATTCTTGTGGGTGAGCTCTCGTCGCGTCAAAAGGCGATGTTGCCCATCATAGGTGCGTGCGGCGGTATGCTTGTGCCTGTGCTGCTGTTTTGGCTTGTGTGTCCGCAGGATGCCGATATGTTGCGTGGTATGGCTATTCCTATGGCCACCGATATTGCCTTCTCGCTTGGCGTTCTTTCTCTCTTTAGTACAAGGGTGCCTGTGGGGTTAAAGGTGTTTCTCGCTGCCCTTGCCGTGGCCGACGACCTTGGCGGTATCATTGTGATAGCGCTCTTCTATTCGTCGCAAATAGATTTTGCCTATCTGCTTATGGCGCTTGCCTGTGTGGCGTTGCTCATATTAGGCAACATACGCAGGGTGGGTAAAAAGTCCTTCTACCTGGCAGCGGGCATGCTGCTGTGGTATGCAATGCTCAATTCGGGTATTCACGCCACCATTGCAGGCGTTATTGTGGCGTTCTGCGTGCCGGCATCGCTGCGCAAGGGGTCGGCTTATTATATAGAGCGCATACGCAATAACATAAACTGCCTGCCGGTACACGAGGTCACAGGCAAACACAACACGGTGGTGCTCACCCACGACGAGATACATATATTAAAGAGTATAGAATCTGCTGCCGATAAATTGATAAGCCCGTTGCAGGACCTGGAAGATGGTATGAACAGCTTCATAGGGTACGTGGTTATTCCATTGTTTGCCTTTGCCAATGTGGGTATTGACCTTGCGGGAATGACCATAGGCACGCTGTTCACAGGTGCGGCTTTGCCTGTTATGGTGGGCCTTGTGGTGGGCAAGTTTGTGGGTGTGTTCTCCTTCTCGTGGATTGCAATAAAGTGTGGGTTGGTTTCTCTGCCGCAGGGTAGTGACTGGCGCTCTTTTGCATCGGTGTGTATGCTTTGCGGCATAGGGCTCACGGTCTCCATCTTCATTGCCGATCTCTCGTATGCCTCGCTCCAGGGCGGTGCGGCTGTTCTTGGACAGGCTAAACTGGGCATCCTGTGCGGCTCGTTCATATCGGCATTGTTGGGCGTTTTATTGCTTAACAGATATCTGCCCAAGAATATTCAGCGTAATTGAATTTATTGCTGTTTAATATACAACGGGGGTGCGAATATTCGCACCCCCGTTGTATTGTCTATGTGGTATTAAAATACCACAACTTTTTCTCCTTGCGATGTTATGTATATACCACGTTTAAGTGTGTTCACTCTGTTTCCTTTAAGGTCGTAGAACTCTGCCTCGCTCTTTTCTGTTTCTATGCCGTTGATAGATGTGGCAGTGCTCTTTATTAACGGCAGGGTGGTAGCCTCGGCTGTGGTTGTGTAGTAGGCGTTGTTCGATGTTATGCTGCCTGTTGAGCTTGTGCGTTTTGTGAATTTGCCGCTATTCAGCCTATATACATCGCTGCCGCTTACGCTTTTGCCTTTGAGTACCCCTTTAAGATTGTTGGTGCCATCGTAGGGCTCGGCTGCACCGCCTATGGCCACTGTGTAGCTGCCGCTTGCGGCCTCCAAAATAACGGGTGTGCCGGCTGCTATGGTGCTTGAACCATATTCGGTGATGGGGATATACTCCACACCATCGTTGTCCTTCTCCACGGCGCCTGCAACATAGGCTGTAACGCCGTCGGGCAGTGTCATTGTAAAGGGCATACATACGGCTGCCACCTCGTTAATGGTCATTGTGTATTCGGTGGCGGGCTCTATGTACCACAATGATGCATCGGCAGTGGCTGTCCACGGAACAAGGCGGGTGTTGTCGCCTGCAAGGTGCAGGCCCACGTTGCCGCCTGTCTTGTTGGTGCAGATGATGGAACTTTGTCCGGTGCTGCTGCTCTGAATCTTCCACTTGCCGGCATTGGCGGTGTCGGTGGTTACCGTGGGTTGCGTTTCGTTTGCTCCGAGAGGGCCTAAATAGTATTCGTAGTTACCGTTGTACAGGTAATACTCGTCGGCTCCTTCGCTTGTGGGTATAAATGTGAACAGGTGGTTTATGCTCTTTGAGGTGGCCGCTGCGGTTATGCGGCTATCCTCGGGTTTTAGGTATAATGTGCCACTGCTGCGCTCTTTATTGCGTATGCGATACCATTGGTGGGGCTCCACTTCGTAGCGCTCCAAATTTGCTATGGTGGCATTCAGGGCTTCGTAATTGCTCTGCTGCGGGGTGGTCTTGTACTCCTCGATGGCTGCTTCGAGTTGCTCGAATGATTCGGGTTTTATGCATCCTATGTATGTGCCCTCGTCGCCTGATTGCAGGGCGTCGCTCTTTGCATCTATCCCCTCTAATACGATGGCATTGCGGTCGGCTGTTTCGTCGTATATGTATGTGCTGTCGGTTATATACTCTATGCTATAGTTTTTATATACAATTGTGTAGCCACCGCCGTTTGTGCCGTATGTGTCTTCCTCGTAGAGGAATCCTATGTTGTTGTCCTTTTGCAGTGTCATTGTGGAGTATGCACTCGATAGGTTGCTTGCTTGGTGGCGCCCGTTCCAGTCGGCTGCAAAGGCCTGGGGTGAAATGAAGTCGGCAAGTGTTTCAAGCTCTTTATAATATATGCCTACATTTGCACGGCCCGAACCCAGAGGTACCGATTGCAGTGCCAGATACACCTTCTTGTCATCGGCCTTGCGACGTGCGGGAACAAACATTATCTCGCCGTTTGTGGAGTTGCTAATGGCTGTAGTGCCATTATTGCTGTTGCCCGAGAATTGCGATGTGCCCCAAGAGCCCTCGGCTTTTTTGCTGTCGGTGTAGGTGAATATGTTGAAGTAGCGGCCGCCCGTTGTGCGCGAACTTATGATTACAGAACCATCGGGTAGCTCGTCGGCCTTAGGCTCGTCGCCACCGCCGGGTATGGGGCTCACTTCGCCACCGCCAAGCACGGTCCACTGCCTGCCGAAGTCGTCGCTGTATAGTACAAAATTAACGTGTGTGCCGTTTACGTTTTTCACAAGTACGGCGCAGTAAATGCGGTAGTAGTCGCCCACTTTTATGTATTGGCTCTGCGATATTTTTCCCGAGCCTACGAACATTGCGCGTACCGGGCCGTGCGATGTGTTGTCGAACTGTGCATATATGCTCTCGCTGCGGTCCACGGGTTCGCTCCAATTAACACCGTAGTCGTCGCTGTAGAAGTGTGCTATACCTTGGTGGCAGTGGCGTTGGCCGGCCGGGAACGAAACGTTGCCCGAACAGCTTATAACCAATACACGGCTGCTCTCACGGTCGGCCACTATGCAGGGGTCGCCAAAACCAACGTGCATAGAGTCGGGCGACTGTGCACCCTGTCCGCGTATAATGTCGAAGATGTCGCCCCAGGTTTTTCCGTTGTCCTTGCTTATGCGTGCACGCAGGTCGATGCGGCCGTTGTTTGCCATACCTATGTCGGCGCGGCTGTGGCGGTAATCGGCAACAGCTATGATGTCGCCGTTAGACGCTGTGGCAATGGCCGGAATACGGTAGGGTATGGCTTGCGATGTGAGGGTGGGGAATACATCGAATGAGGGCTCGGGAGCAATGACGTTTGGTTTAATTACTATGCGGAAGTTACTGAATGTTATGCCCTTGTTGGCACCGCTCTGTGTGAACGATGCTGTGCGTTGAGGCTCCTCGATAATCACTTTTACGCTCTGCTTGGTTCCCGATGTGCTGTATGTCTTTCCATCGACTGTGAGGGTGAGTGAATAGGTCTCGTTCTCGGTGTTTACATAGTCGAAGCTATATTCTGCTATGCACATATCCTCGGGGGCTGTGAGCGTGTATGTGCTGCTGCCTCCTGTGCCCGAATAGCCGGCGATGTTGTCACCCACGGCCTTCATGTTGTTGTAGCCGGTGTTTATGCTCAGCCCTTCAATCTCGCTGCTCTCCCATTTTGAATGCCACGTTTTGCCTGCGTTGCTTGCAGTGAACGAGCCGGTTGAGGCAAGCACCTCTGTCGAGCCTTCGCCCATAGTGAAGTATATAGTGGAGCCTGCATCTGCTCCCTCGGCCCAAAAGGCAAGCATTCCTCTGTTTCCAAAATTATTCACGGCGTAATCGGTGCCGTGTATCTTCATTATGTAGCCATCGACATTCTCAATTTTATCGGTGGAGGTAAAATCCCACAGCCCAATGTATCCGGCGGGTAGTTCGTTGGCAGGTTGCATTGTGGGGTAGGTACTGCCACCTGTGCCGCTGAATCCGTTAATATTGCTCATTGTGGTGTGCGATGCAAGTACCTTGGTAGGGCCTGCCTGTTTGTTGTATATGGCATAGCCATCGGTGTCGTTGCCTACAAAACACCACAAATCGCAATCTTCGTATTGCGTGGTGGCTCTTCCAAGAGCAATGTGCTCGGCACCATCATTGTCCGAAATTATCTTGCCACCGGTGCCAATGGCCATAGTGTACCAAGTGGTGCCGGCTGCAAACGTTCCGTTCTCGATGGCGGTTACTTTGAATGGTGTAGCAGCGTTGATAAATGCCACACAACATAGTACCGTTAATAATGTGAGTAGAGATTTTTTCATTTTTACATAATTATGGTTAATACTTTTTCATTTTGCGAATATATGGTAATTTAACTTAAACATTTATATAAATATAGTGAAAAAGTGTTGCCGAGAAATGCTCTTTGCTCTGCACGATGTTAATATATTATAATATGTAACAGAGAGGGGTGGTGTGTCTGCCCCCTCTCCGTTTGAGATTAGTTTTCTCTCGTTTCGGTAGAAACCTCATAGCAATATACTATTTTCGAGTTTTCGTTGCCGCCGCCGGTGCCACCCTGCATACCTGCCTCAATAAAATGTCTTTCCACTCTGCGGGCCGTGTCGGCATCGTCGGCAGGCAGGTATATCCACCAGTAATCGCGTCGCGGCACCCGGTGAAAACCAAACAGCCGCCTCTCCACGTCGTTGGTTATTCCAATGTAAAGCCTCTTGGCCGCGCTCTTCCCATACTCGCGCCTGTAATTCTCAATCTTTCTTTTAATTTCGTCGAATTTCATAGTAATATATTTTGTGTTTACTGCAAAATTATGCTGCCAATGGGCGGGTGGGGTTGCGAAATTGACAATTTGTGCGGGCTGCGAGGGGTGTAAATATACAACAACAGGAGGAAAGCGCGCTTTCCTCCTGTTGTTGTGATTCCGGAGCGATTCGAACGCTCGACCCACGCCTTAGAAGGGCGTTGCTCTATCCAGCTGAGCTACGGAACCAACCTTGTGTTGTGCAAAGTTTTTTTTGCTTTGCGGGTGCAAAGATAGTGTGTTTCTTCGTTTATGCCAAATTTATGCGCGCTTTTTTAAGGAAAAAGCCACCTGCAGGGCTTTACGTGCAGGTGGCTTTTGCTCTTTTATGGCAAAATTATCTGATGTGCGGAATAAGTTTTTCAAACTCGGGTATGTAAATCTCCTTGCGGCTTAGCACTATGAGCCCGTTGCCTTGCAGGTTGTTCAGTGCCCTGGATATGTTGAGGCGTGTTTCGCACAACAGCGCGGCAAGGCGTTCCATCTTTATGTTCACCTTTTTGCAGCCGTGAGTGGTTTCGCACCGCTTGGCAATGAATGTAATTATGCGCCCCTCGATGGTGGTGGGGGTATAGCCCCAAATGGCATCGTTGAGCAACTGCACCCTGCGACTTATGAGGTTCATAAAATTAAGGGTGAAGATCTCTTGTTTGGTAAATTCGCTGAAGAAGTATTCTTTCCCTATCGTGAGGGTGGTGCAGGTGCCTTTGGTGCTGTAGCTGCGGGTGTATGCGGTGCTGTATCCGAACATTGAGTATGGCTCTATGGCATAGGGTGCCTTGTGCTCTTCTTCAATGGAGTATGTGCCATCGGGGGCATAGGCGTGCGATACTATTTCGCCTTTGGTTATGAGTATGAAGCTGCGGCACTCGTCGCCTTTCTTGCAGAGTGTCTCTTTGTCGCCGTGGTTGTGGTACTCGAGTTTCACCTTGTCGAGTATGGCTGTGATATTGTCTTTGCTCATACCCTGGAAATAGGGCAGGCATAAGAGGTTTTCGTACATATGTCAGCAGTTTTTATGTTATAACTATTTTCTTATGAAAAAAGTATAATTACAATGTTGGTTTTTAAGTTTTTTAACTTAATTATTGTTGTGCGCTCCTTTGCTGCTGCCCTCCTGCTTTGTGCAATGTAAAATTTGTGGATGATTTATTTTGCTATTGTGCCGAACTTGCTTAACTTCGCATCATTGTTATATATATAATATAGGCATATGCCTTGCCCGATGAATGTAGATGAAATGAAATATGATATGCTGGCGGTGGTGGGCCCCACGGCTTGTGGCAAAACGGCTCTTGCAGTGGAGCTTGCTTTGTCGCTTGGCGGCGAGGTTATAAGTGCCGACAGTCGCCAGGTGTATCGTGGTATGGATATTGGCACGGGTAAGGATTTGGCCGAGTATTCCCGCAATGGCATTTCTGTGCCTGTTCACCTTGTGGATATCGTGGATGCGGGTGAAAAGTACAATCTGTTTGAGTTCCAGCGCGATTTCCTTTCGGCATACGATGATGTGACCTCACGCGGTGCGCTTCCCGTGCTGTGTGGCGGTAGCGGTATGTATGTGGAGTCGGTGCTGCGTGGCTACAGGCTCATCCCCGTGCCCGAGAACGCCGCTTTGCGTGCAAGGCTCGAGGAGAAGAGCCTCGAAGAGCTCACCGCCATTCTTGCGGGGTATAAAACGCTGCATAACAACACCGATACAGATACGAAGAAACGTGCCATACGCGCAATAGAGATAGAGGAGCATTATGCATCGTGCCCGGTGGAGGAACGCTCCTTTCCTGCCATACGCACCCTCACCGTGGGGGTTGATGTGGATAGGGAGGTGCGCCGTCATAGAATCACAGCCCGCCTGTTGCAAAGGTTGCAGGAGGGGCTTGTCGAGGAGGTTGAGGCTCTGCTTGCATCGGGCATCACTGCCGAACAGTTGATATACTATGGGCTTGAATATAAGTTCGTGACAATGTATGTGACCGGCAAGATGAGTTACGATGATATGGTACGCGGGCTTGAAATTGCCATCCACCAGTTTGCCAAGCGGCAGATGACCTGGTTTCGCGGAATGGAAAAACGCGGCACGCACATTCATTGGATTGATGCTTCGTTGCCCCGTGCCGAGCAGGTGGAGTTGATAAAGAATTTGATGTATGACAAAAAGTAAGATAAGCAGGCATCGTTGGGGGTTGATATATTGCCCCAAATTGGGCTCCCTCTCGCCACGCAAACGATGGAGGGAGATACGCGAGTATCTGCGTGAAAAGCACGTGGAGTATGACTGCATACAGTCCGAGGATTACAGCTCGCTTGAACGCCAGGCCAAAATGCTTGCCGACAATGGCTACGAGACCATTGTGGTAGTGGGTGGCGACGGTGCTTTGCAGGATGTTGTGAATGGCATTATGGCATCGGATAATTATAACAAAGTGTCGCTTGGCATAATTCCCAATGGAATTGCCAATGACTATGCCTCGTACTGGGGCTTGCCTATGAAGGATTACAAGGCGGCCGTGGATTGCATAATTACGCATCGCGCACGCAAGGTGGATGTGGGCTGTTGCCACTATACAACCGATGCCGGTGAGCAGAAACGCTATTTTCTGAATGTGCTCAACATCGGGCTCACGGCCAGGGTGGTGGAGATTGCCAACCAGAAGAGGTTTATTTTTGCCAAGCTCGGCTCTATTGTAAGAGGTCTCTTTCAACTGCTTTTCTTCCGCCAGAGCTACAGGATGAAATTCAGGCTCAACAACCAGTCTGTTGACAAGAACTTTATGATGCTTTGTGTGGGTAACTCGCGTGGCTATGGTATGACACCCAGCGCGGTGCCCTATAACGGATGGCTCGATGTGTCGGCCATTAAGATGCCTAAGTTGTTTGGTATGATTGAGGGGCTTATGATGGTATATCGCCGCAAGATTATGAACTACGAACTAATGGAGCCCTTCCGCACAACCGAGGTGCTTATAGAGGATGTGGGCGGCGCTCACGTTGGTATCGACGGGCGTATGTTCCACCCCACATTCCCAATGAAGGTTGCCGTGATGCCCGAGGTTGTTAATTTGATTATTCCTACTAAAATAAAAACCAATAAATAATATGACAATAAGAGATTTGACATCTACCGAGAATTTCTTTCTCTTGGCAGGCCCCTGTGTTATTGAGGGCGAGGATATGGCTATGCGCATAGCAGAGCGTGTTGTAAGTATGACGAGTGACAGGAATATTCCCTATGTATTCAAGGGCTCTTATCGCAAAGCCAACCGCTCGCGTATCGATTCGTTTACCGGAATTGGTGATGAGGCGGCATTGCGCGTGTTGCGCAAGGTGCGTGAGACGTTCAATGTACCCGTGGTAACCGATGTCCACTCGGCCGATGAGGCTGAAATGGCTGCCGAGTATGTGGATATTCTGCAAATACCTGCATTCCTCTGCCGTCAGACCGACCTGCTTGTGGCTGCGGCAAAAACCGGTCGTGTGGTGAATATAAAGAAAGGACAGTTCCTCTCGCCCGAGGCTATGAAGTTCGCAGCCGAGAAGGTGGTTTCCGAGGGCGGTGCAGGGCAGGTGATGCTCACCGAGCGCGGTACCACATTCGGCTATCAGGATTTGGTGGTCGATTTTCGCGGAATTCCGCTGATGCGTTCATTCGGCTATCCTGTAGTGATGGATATAACCCACTCGCTGCAGCAACCCAACCAGACAGCCGGTGTTACGGGTGGTATGCCTCAGATGATTTCCACTATAGCGAAGGCTGCCATTGCTGTGGGTGCCGATGGCCTGTTCATTGAAACACACGAGAATCCCGCAGTGGCAAAAAGCGATGGCGCAAATATGCTGCGCCTCGACCTGCTTGAGGATTTGCTCGACACGCTTTTGAGGGTGCGCGCAGCTGTGCGATAATTTAATTCTTCCCTCGTGCAAGCAATGATAAGGCGGCTATACCTTATTATATCTATATGGGCATTTTTGTCGGTGCCCTTGTTTGGCAGCGTCACCGATGACGCTGCCAAGCGCGTTATGGATGCGTATGCCGCCCGTCTGCTTGCAGGTGATTTCCAGGTGGGAGAGCTATTTGGCGAGCTGTATATAAAAGAGTATGTCGATGTGAAGAAACAGAGCCTTGTGCTCAATATCATCCCCGACCTTGCCCGTTTCGACTCCGAGAAGCAGAAGTATCTGTCAGAATTTTTCTATGAGATACATTATGTGGACAACGCAGTGCCCGACATAAGGCGCAGGGCGCATCTGACATCCTACAAAAGAGGCAATGGCGAGATTGACAGGGTGCTCTATTATATGAACCCCGATTTTCTGCACGAGAAACTTTTCAAGGCGCAGTATCTCTCACCAATCTATCCCACCAACTATAATTATTACAACTATACTATCGATAGCACATACAATGCCCCCGACGGCGGGTGTAAAATTCTTTTTACACATAAATTCGATAATATAAAGCTGCTTACAAACGGGTGGGTGGTCTTTGATGCGGGCCACGCGGTACGCTCTTTCTATGCCGAGGGATGGGACGAGCAGAGTCGCTTTTCCATAGAGTGCCGTATGGGTGACGAGGGGCTCGAGCGTTTTGTGGTGAAGGATTTGTCGTTGAAGATATTCTACGATTTCGCCCTAAACAAACTCGATATAGATGTTGATGCACGGTACACCTACTCCTCGCTCTCCACAGCGCTTAACAATTATAACAATAAAAGCCGTTTCGACCTTACCGGTCTGCTCAATGCCGATTGGGACACTCTTTCCGTGGAAACTCCCGATGTCTATGTGACGATGCATCGTCCTTGCCCGCTGACGGCAGCCGATTCCCTTATATATATAAAGAAAGGTGTAATACAAACCGACACCGTTGCTCTGTGGGGAAATTCGGACAAACCTAAAAGAAAGAGCGACAAGGTGCTGCGTTGGCTATGGGACGTGGGTGATGAGATGATTAGCAGCCACCACCTGAATTGGGGCGATAGTGACCTTAAGGTGTATCCGCTCATAAACCCTTCCTATATGCGATACAGCACAGGCGAGGGTGTGACATACAAATTTGCATTGAACCTGCAAAGCCGTATGGGTAAAAAGCACGGTTTCTCCTTGAAACCTATGCTTGGCTATAGCTTCAAACGCAATGAATTCTATTGGGGCGTAAACGGCTATTATGTTTTCGATCCGCGCCACAGGGGAATGGTGCAGGTGAACGCGGGGCGCGAAAACAGCATATACAGGGAGTTTGAGGTTGAAAAGATAAAGGACCTTGAGTTTCCCGATATACGTTTCTCCGAAATGGCTTTTACCTACTACCGCGATTCGCGCTTTGCTGTAAATCTTCAGCGCGAGTGGTTCAATGGCTTTGATGTGCAGCTTGGTGTGACATACTACTATCGCTCACTCTATGGCAATGCCGTGGGGCAAATTGTGGATGGCGAGAAGATAAAACGGAAATATCGCAGTTTTGCTCCGCACTTGCAACTCATATGGCACCCCGGGATGTACCACTATTACGATGGTGACAAAAAGGTGAACCTCGGTTCCCGTATGCCGCGCTTTTCGCTCGACATCGAACAGGGTGTGCGCGGTCCGCTCGATTCGAAAAGTGTTTACACCCGCGCCGAGTTCGATGTGCAATACAAGCATCGCCTCTCCAGCAGTGCCACGCTTAATACCCGCTTGGGATTTGGCGGCTATTTGTATGAAAAGGATTTGTATTTTATAAACTACACGTTTCTTAAAGATAATATCCTGCCGCTGGATAAGGATGATGAGCTGAGCGGTGTTTTTCAACTGCTCGACGGCGAATGGTACAATTCGGCCAACAGATATTTCAGAGCCAATGCCGCCTATGTGTCGCCGTTCCTCGTGTGGCAGAAGATGCTCCCGCAAGTTAAATTCATAAAGAACGAGATGCTCTTCTTCAATTTGCTTTTCATATCGAAACTGCACCCCTATTGCGAGGTTGGCTATGGTGTGGAAACACCTTACGTCGATTTGGGAATCTTCGCCGGTTTCGAGAATACCTCATTTCATAAAATAGGCTGTAAAATAACAATTTCGCTATTCGAAGATTAAAGAAATTGCTACTTTTTATGATTTTTTAAAAAAAGTTGCACACTTTTTTGTTATTCAATTTTATAATACTTACATTTGAGAGGTGATAAGTAAATTAGTCTAATTATATAAATTAAACGAGATGAGTTATTTGCGATTCGAAAAAACGCTGATGACGAACTTGGAAGAGTCGTTGCAAAAGGAGATTTTGAGGACAAACCGTTCGGGTGCTTATCATTGTTCGACAATTGTCGATTGCAATACCCGTAAATATCACGGTTTGCTGGTTGTTCCTATCCCACAGCTCGATGACGAGAACCACGTGCTGCTGTCGTCGCTCGACGAGACGGTAGTTCTGCACGGTGCGGAATTTAACTTGGGATTGCACAAGTACAATGCCGACAACTTCAGTCCCCGCGGTAACAAGTACATTCGTGAGTTCGCCTGGGAGCGTGTCCCCACCACCATATACAACGTGGGTGGCGTGTGGCTTAAAAAAGAGAAAGCCTTTGTGCATCACGAGAACAGAATTCTTATTCGTTACACCTTGTTAAAGGCAAACACCCCTGTTACATTGCGCTTGCGCCCCTTCCTGGCGTTCCGCAGCGTGCGTGAATATACACACGAGAACAGCATTGCCGACCGCAGCTACAAGGAGGTGGAGAATGGTATAAGTATGCGTATGTATGCCGACTACCCCGACCTCTATATGCAGCTGAACAAGAAAAACGAGTTTGTTTATCAGCCCGACTGGTATCGCGGTATCGAGTATGTGAAAGAACTCGAGCGTGGTTACGACTTTAACGAGGACCTCTTTGTTCCCGGTTATTTCGAGGTTAAGATGAAGGCCGGTGAGAGCATTGTGTTCTCGGGCGGTGTGGCTCCTATGACCACACGTACTATGAAGGCGGCCTTTGAACACGAGGAGCAAATTCGCGATCCGCGCGATAACTTTATGCACTGTATGCAGTGTGCCGGCAACCAGTTCTTCAATGTACAGGGAGAGCACATCTACATTCTTGCAGGTTATCCCTGGTTCAAGTGCCGTGCCCGTGACCTCTTTGTGTCGTTGCCCGGTTTGGCATTGTCGCAGGGCCACTATGATGAGTTCGAGAAAGTTATGAAAACTGCAAGCATTGCCATCGACGATTTCATAAACGACCGTGTGAGCAATGTGAAGATTTACGAGATGGAGCACCCCGATGTGCTGTTGTGGGCTGTTTGGGCTTTGCAGCAGTATGCCAAGGAGTGCAGTATGGAGGCTTGCCGCGATAAGTATGGCGACCTGCTGATGCGCATCTTCGACTTCATTCGCAATAACAAACACAACAACTTGCGCGTTGCGCAAAACGGCTTGCTGTGGACCAATGGCAAGGACAAGGCAGTTACCTGGATGAACTCTACGGTGAACGGCCGTCCCGTTGTTCCCCGCACGGGCCACGTGGTGGAGATAAACGCATTGTGGTACAATGCACTTGTGTTCACACAGCAGATGGCCGAGCTTATGCACAACCAACCTGTGCTCGACTCGCTTGTACGCCTCATTCCTCTCGCAGGCGCAGCATTTGTCGAGGTGTTCCTCAACGAACACGGTTATCTCTACGACTATGTCGATGGTGACTATGTAGATTGGAGCGTACGCCCCAATATGATATTTGCCGTTGCTCTCGACAACTCTCCTCTCAATTCAAAACAGAAGAAAAAAGTTCTCGATATTGTTACCCGCGAGCTTCTCACACCGCGCGGTTTGCGTTCGCTCTCGCCCAAGAGTGTTGGTTACAACCCCAACTATGTGGGCCCGCAGATACAGCGCGACTACGCATACCACCAGGGTACAGCTTGGCCTTGGCTCGGCGGTTTCTATTACGAGGCTTATTTGAAGATATATAAACTGAGCGGTATCTCATTCGTGGAACGCCAGATGGTGGGCTTTGAGGATGAGATTGTACAGCACTGCGTGGGTTCTATCCCCGAGGTGTTCGATGGCAACCCGCCGTTCAAGGGACGTGGTGCCGTGGCGTTTGCAATGAACGTGGCACAAATCTTGAGAACAAGCCAGCTGCTCAAACAGTATGAATCTAAATTGGAGGGATAAGCGATATGAAAGTATTAATGTTCGGTTGGGAGTTCCCGCCTCACATCTCGGGCGGACTCGGTACAGCAAGTTACGGACTGACCAAGGGCTTTGTTCAGCAAGGTGATGTGGAGATTAAGTTCTGTATCCCCAAGCCCTATGGCGACGAAGATAACAGCTTTTTGAGAATCGTCGGAATGAACTCCGTGCCCATTGTGTGGAAGAACGTAGACAGAGACTATGTAAATTCGCGCATTGGTGCGGTGATGACACCCGATGAGTATTATCGCTATCGCGAACACATATATGGCGATTTCAGCTATATGCACACCAACGACCTGGGTTGTATGGAGTTTGCCGGTGGTTACCCCGAAAATCTTCACGACGAGATTAACAACTACTCTATAATTGCAGGAGTGGTTGCCCGCACCGAGGAGTTCGATATCATCCACTCGCACGACTGGCTCACATACCCCGCAGGTATCCACGCCAAGCAGGTGTCGGGCAAGAAACTTGTGATACACGTTCACGCTACCGATTTCGACCGTAGCCGTGGTAACGTGAACCCCACCGTTTATGCCATTGAGAAAAATGGTATGGACAATGCCGACCACATCCTGTGCGTGAGTGAGCTCACACGTCAGACCGTTATCACCAAGTATCATCAGCACCCCGACAAGGTGTCTACCCTGCACAACGCGGTTACTCCTTTGTCGCAGGAGATTCTGGATATCGTTCCCAAGAAGATTCCCGGTGAGAAGGTGGTTACCTTCCTTGGCCGTATAACAATGCAGAAGGGCCCCGAGTATTTTGTTGAGGCTGCTGCAATGGTGCTCAAACGTACAAAGAATATCCGTTTCTGTATGGCCGGTAGCGGCGATATGATGAACGATATGATACGCCTGGCTGCGCAACGCGGAATTTCGGACCGTTTCCACTTCCCAGGATTTATGCGAGGACGTCAGGTTTATGAGTGCCTGAAAGCGAGTGATGTGTATATAATGCCCTCGGTAAGTGAGCCGTTCGGTATCTCTCCGTTGGAGGCTATGCAGTGCGATGTGCCCACAATCATTTCAAAACAGTCGGGTTGTGCCGAGATTCTCGACAAGTGTATCAAAACCGACTATTGGGATATTCACGCAATGGCCGATGCCATCTACTCAATCTGTAACAACGAGTCGTTGTATGAGTATTTGAAGGTTGAAGGTCGCAACGAGGTGAACCAAATCACTTGGGAGAACGTAGCTCTTAAACTGCGTAAGGTATATGAAAAAGTAATGGGTTGGTAAAATTTTAAAAGACGAATAATATGAAAACAATTTGTTTCTATTTCGAGATTCATCAAATCAGACAGTTGAAACGTTATCGTTTCTTCGATATTGGTAGTGACCACTACTACTATGACGATTACGCAAACGAGAGCGCAATTACAGAGATAGCAGAGAAATCGTACATCCCCGCATTGACAACATTGCTGGAGATGGTAAAGGAGAACGATGGTGCTTTCAAGGTAGCCTTCTCGGTATCGGGCGTGGGCTTGGAGATGCTTGAGCTATATGCTCCCCAGGTAATAGAACTTTTGCACGAGATTAACAAGACCGGTTGCTGCGAGTTCCTCTGCGAACCCTACTCACACGGCCTCTCTTCACTTGCATCACGCGAGGTGTTTATGGAGGAGGTTCAGCGTCAGAACCGTAAAATCAAGGAACTCTTTGGCAAGAAACCCAAAGTGTTGCGCAACTCGGGCCTTATCTACTCCGACGAGATTGGTGAGATGGCAGCCTCTATGGGCTTCAAGGGTATGCTCTCAGAGGGTGCAAAGCACATCCTTGCTTGGAGAAGCCCCCACTTTGTTTACAACTGCGCTACAGCGCCTAACCTCAAGCTCCTGTTGCGCGACTATAAGTTGTCCGACGATATCTCGTTGCGTTTCTCTAACCCCAAATGGAGCGAGTATCCATTGTTTGCCGAGACTTATGTAGACTGGATTGCCCAGCTTCCCGAGGAGGATGAGGTTATCAACATCTTTATGAATCTCCACGCACTTGGTGTATCGCAGCCCTTGTCATCGCACATCCTGGATTTCCTCAAGGCTATCCCCGCTTGTGCAAAAGACCGCGGCATCTCGTTCTCTACACCTTCGGAGATTATTGACAAGCATAAGTCTGTAGGTTCGTTGGAGGTTTCTTATCCCCTCTCTTGGATGGACGAGGAGCGCGACGCAAGCTCTTGGTTGGGTAACTCATTGCAGCGCGAGGCTTTCGACAAACTGTATAGCTTGGCAGAGCGTATCTCGCTCTCTGATGATAAGAAGTTGAAACAGGATTTCGACTATCTGCAGGCAGCCGAGAACCTTCGCTTTATGACAACAAAGCAGAATGGTATCATTACCGAGCGCAGCATCTATGAGTCTCCATACGATGCGTTCACCAACTATATGAACATCCTTGGCGACTTTATGGCACGTGTACGTGCACAGTATCCCGAGGAGATGGATAACGAAGAGCTTGGTGCATTGCAGCAGATGATAGAGAACCAGGAGGTTGAAATCGTTCAGCTCGAGGCTGAGGTTGAGAGCCTTAAGGCAAAACTCGCCACAAAGGCAAAAAAGGCAGCCAAGGCCGTTGAAACTGCCGAGGAGCCCGCTAAAGAGGCTAAACCCAAAGCTGCAAAGGCAAAAAAGGAGAAGTAATAGTTCCTTGTAAATAATCGCCGTGGGCAGTGCTATAGCGCTGCCCACTTTTTTTATATGCAACTGAACGTGGGGTGGATATACAAAAAATGCAGTACCGCGGTACTGCATTTTTTTGTATTGGGTGTTCTCCGTTTTATTTGTAACGGCTGCTCACAACCTCAACTTCGATGGGGCGGTTGTCGCCGCCCTGCAACCTCATATTGCTTAATTGGGTGTAGTGCTTTACCTTCACAAGGTTGCCGTAACCGTCGGTTATGGCATTTATGGGGATGAGTACCACCTTCTCCCAATCGGCATCGGCCTCGCCTGCTTCATACTCGCTGTAGCAGTGCTTTATAAGTTTGGCTATGTTGCCGAATGTGTAGCGGTTGCTGTTGCTCGTGATTGTGGTGTAGAACGATGTGATGTTGTCGCACACCTTGTTCTTTTCGAAGAACTCTGTCATATCCTTCTTGCGCACCATAAGCAGGGTGGTGGGCGGGTTGAAGTCGTTGTTCTCGTCGGCACGGAAGCCTGCAAATTCTATCTTCACCGAGTTCAGCGTGTCGCCTGCGCACTCCTCCATAATCTCGTCTATTGGCAGCTCCACCTCGGTAAATATGCCTGCCGGTGTCTTTATGTATGTGGCATCGGTGTTGCTCATATAGGGTGTGAGGTCGCCATTGTCGAACTTGTTAAGCTGCAATACCTCCTTGTTTGAATAGAAGGGGGTGAAGAGGGTTTCTATGGAATCCTTCTCGCCCGAACTGCTCTTGATGTAGTGGCTGAATGCAACCTCCAATCTTGTGCGATAGACATTGATGAGTGTGCCGTCGCCTTGCGAGTTCTTTACATAGATGCCTTTGAACACGTTGTTTATGAAAACCTCGGAGTTCTCAAAATCTGCGGGGTTGGCATAATATTGCTGAATTATGCGTGTGCCTATCTCGTTGGGCAATGCAATCTCAATGTTGGCGTCGTAGTTGGCCTCGGTCAGGGAGTCGTGCAGGGCATAGTCCTTTGCGCTGTAAACTTTTGTGGCAATGGGTGCTTTGCTACGGTCGTAATACTCTCCAAAGTCTATATCGGTGTAGTAGCTCACGCCCTCGGCAACAACCTTGTCGAGCTCGTAAACCTCGCATTTCATAGCGTTGTTCTTGTCGCCTGTTATGCTGTCGTAGAATATGCGCAGCTTGGTGTACACAGCACTGTTGTCTATAACGCCCTCTTTGGGGAAGGCTTCGTTGTCGCCGCTGGCAAACTGTGTGAGGAAACTTGCCTCGAAGGTCGTGTTGTGCTGTGGCTCGGTGTAGCGCCCCAGATACATATAGTCCGACTTGTTTATGATGGAATTGCCTGCATCAATGGATTTGCTTTTCGCATAGAAAATCTTTTTGCTTGCAGTAACAATGTCTTTATCGGGTACAATACTGCTTCCAATCGTCGCAGTTTCATCATCACATCCTGTGAAAGTTAGTATTGCAATGGTTGCAAATAAGAAAAACGAGATGTACTTTTTCATACGGTTATCTATAATCCGGTAGTCTTTTGTAACTCTCGATGGGTTATACTCTTTTATTGAATGTAGCCCACTGTTCGTTATTTGTTATCAAATGATTGTTTCATAGAAATTGTTGCAAGCCTCGGCATACTCCTCGTCGGTAGCTTTGGGCATTACGGGCTTGCCAAGCGATTTTGCATACTCTATGAGTGCGGGCGATACGTTGTCGCCGTTCACTATCACGCCGTCGCTGTATCTTATTGCCAGTTTTGCAAGCTCCTCATACGATGTGGGCTCGGCTGTTCCGTCGAGCAGGTCGATGCTCATATCCCTGTGCAGTGTTTTCTGTGCAAAGCCTTCGGGGAATGTGTCGTTGAAATTGTCATCGTAAAGCGAAATAACCACCTTTGAATTGCGGAACGAAGGCTCCTCCTTGTAGGCGCTCTTTACATAAAGGGCGGTGAGGGCTGTTATCCAGCCGTGGCAGTGGATGACATCGGGGCACCAATTGGTCTTTTTGACGGTCTCAAGAACACCGCGTACAAAGAATATTGCGCGCTCGTCATTGTCATTGTATTCTTTTCCGTTCTCGTCGGTTGTCATACGGCGGTTCTGGAAATAGTCGTCGTTGTCAATGAAATATACCTGCATTCTTGCAGCCTGCAGCGATGCCACCTTAATAATGAGCGGGTGGTCGGTGTCGTCTATGATAAGGTTCATACCCGACAAACGCTGCACTTCGTGCAATTGGTTGCGTCTTATGTTTATGGTTCCCCATCTGGGCGTGAATACTCTTATCTCTTTACCACTATCTTGTGTGGCTTGTGGAAGACTGCGGCCTATGTTGGCTATTGTCGATTCTGGTACAAATGGTGTAATTTCCTGAGTAATAAATAATACTTTGTTTGCTTTCATCATTTTTCTTTCCTTTTCCGCAGGTATATTACGCGGCTTTTGCAAAGTTACTAAAAAACCGCCATAGTAGCAAATTTATGCTCTTTTTTAAGCGTTTTTAGGGCTAAAAAGCCTTTGATTTACAGATATTAACGCATTTTTAACAGCCTGTAACAGTGAACTGTGTCGCTACCGCTTGTGCGCGCCGCATTGTGCGCAAGCACGTAAATTTTCTTTTATTTATTTCTTTTTATGGTTATTTGTTTGTTACTTTGCAGTCCAAAATTGCGAACATAGTGCTGCGCTCGCTGCAAAAAGCGGGGTAAACTTGGTGTGTTTCACCCGTATGCACTATGTATGCAGTACGAAACGGTAAAACAGGCAAAATTTTTGTTTTACACACATAAATATTGAAAAACATAGTTTCCATTTTTATCACACAAAGTTAGAAATGAGAGTAATAGATACAATCAAAGAACTGCGCGAGGTACTCGATGTGTGCCGTTCCAACGGACAGAAGATAGGTCTTGTACCCACAATGGGCGCTCTGCACAAGGGGCACGCTTCGCTGGTGGAGGCCGCAGTAAAAGAGAACGATGTGGTGGTGGTGAGCATCTTTGTGAACCCCACACAATTCAACGACAAGAACGACCTTAAGAACTATCCCCGTACCTTAGAGGCCGACTGTGCCTTGCTCGATACCGTGGGTGCAACCATAGCCTTCGCTCCATCGGTAGAGGAGATGTATCCCACACCCGATAATCGCGAATTCTCATTTGCACCGCTCGATACGGTTATGGAGGGTGCTTGCCGCCCCGGCCATTTCAATGGCGTGGCGCAAATCGTTAGCAAATTGTTCTATGCTGTGGAGCCTCACAATGCATATTTTGGCGAGAAGGATTTCCAGCAACTTGCGATAATACGTGCTATGGTGCGTATGTTGGATATTAAGGTAAATATCGTTCCCTGCCCCATTGTGCGCGAGGCCGACGGCCTTGCAATGAGCAGCCGTAACACCCTGCTTACAGCCGAGGAGCGTACACGTGCGCTCACAATATCGCGCACTCTCTTTGCCAGCCTTCCCTATGCAAAAGAGCATACACTTGCCGATACAAAGGCGTTTGTGGAGCAGGCTATAAACGACACTCCCGGGCTCGACCTCGAGTACTTCCAAATAGTGGATGGCAACACTTTGCAACCTATTGCCGAGTGGGCCGACAGCAACTATCCCGTTGGCTGTATAGCTCTTTTCTGTGGCAAGATACGTCTTATCGATAATATAAAGTATTAGTAAAATGTTTTTGCAGGTTATAAAATCGAAAATTCATTGCGCCACGGTCACCGAGGCCAATCTTCATTATATGGGTAGCATAACCATAGACGAAGCTCTTATGGAGGCCGCCGGTATGGTCGAGGGCGAAATGGTCCACGTTGTTAACAACAGCAACGGCGAGCGCATCGTTACCTATATCATAAAAGGAGAGCGTGGTTCGGGCGTTATCTGTCTTAATGGTGCAGCCGCTCACAAGTTCAGCCCCGGTGATGTGGTGATTATTATGGCATACGCCATAGTCACCCCCGAAGAGGCGGCAGCCAACAAACCGCGTGTGATAATTCCCGAGAAGGGTACCAATCGTTTGATATAAGTAAATATCCTTTTATTAGATACAAAAAAATCTCCGAGCTGCGGCTCGGAGATTTTTTTGTGCTTTATCTGTTACCAATGCTTATTTCGTGCATTTGTTTGTAACCTTAAGGTTTGTAACCTTGCTGTTGAACATACCTGCCTTCTTCAAGGGGAATACAAGTGTGCGTACATAGTACATCTTATCCTTGCCCTCGTTGTGGTAGATTGTCTGCTTGTTGAGAGTCTCAACGAGCTTGCCGTTTACAAAGAGGTATGTCTCCTGCTCGTTACCGCTCACGGTGATAGTGGCCTTCTCGCCGGGGAACAGCTGGTAGTTGAATGTGTTCAGGTAGCCGTCGCGTGCAAAGCCAAGCATTCCCGAAATGGGGTCGCTCAAGTAGAACTGTGCATCGCCCGAGCAGAACAATACGGTACCGCGTTTCTCTTTTGCTGCTTCAATGTCGAATGTGACGGTGTAGTTGAAACCAATCTCCTTAACGTCGTTCTCGCTGCCGGGGACAACCTTGTCGAGTGCAAGTATAGTCTTGGTGTCACCGCTGAAGCGACCTGCGATGTTCAATCCCGGGGCATCGCTCAACACTGTGCGTGTGTTGTTGAACTGCTCGAAGGGTAGTTTGGTGTTGGCACCTGTCCACATCTTCACGGCCATTGTCTGCATTGCGGGATATACACGGTAGTGAACATCCTTTGCGCTGATACCGTTGCCGGGGTGGTCGTTCCATACAGCGAACATACCGCCCTTAATCTGCGGATGACGCTCGTCGAACTTCTTGTCGCCGATGGTTGCGGGTGTCCAGCTCTCATAGAGATATTTGCAGTTGAGGTAATCGTAATAGTAGCCTGCTGCGGGTACAATATATACAAGACCATCGGGGATGCTTATGAGGTCGTAACCTTGCTCCATCATTGCATCGGGCTGTGCATAGGGGTTGTGCCAAGCTGTCAATATCACATTCTCCGATTTCACGGGTGTTTCGCCGTTTGCGTGTGTGAGCGCACCCCAGGCAACTGCCTGCTTGCCATATTTCTCTACAAGACGTATGCAGTGGTCGGTGAAGTAGCGGAACTTCTCAACAACAGCCTTGTCGCGGTTAGAATATTCGTCGGTACCCACATTCACACGCTTGCCGCGGAACACGGGCTCGTCGCCTTTGAGGTACTCATCGAAAAGCGAATCCACAAACTGGTATGTCTCCTCTTTGAAGAGGTCGAGGTGGTCCATACCATAATCCTTGCTGGCAATCTCGGGGCGGAATTTTGAGAATGCAAGCGAGTGGGCGGGCACGTCAATCTCGGGGATAATCTCCACAAAGAGGCCCTCGGCAAGTTTCTGCAGGTCTATGAACTCCTGTTTTGTGTAGTAACCGTCGCGTGCTGTGAGGTTGGGGAAGTACTCGCTTTCAAGGCGGAATGCACTGGGTGTCTTGTTCCAGTCGTGGTTGAAGAACTGTTTGAAGGCATTGTCGTTTAAGTGAATCTGGAAAGTGTTCATCTTGTAGTACGACATAAACTGAACATATTCGCGCAAGAAGTCGATTGTAAAGAACTTGCGACCGCAGTCGAGCATAAAGCCACGCACTGCATAGTCGGGCCAGTCTTTTATTGTTCCTTTGGGAAGCTCGCTGCCGTTGTTCTGCTCAAGAATCTGCAACAGGGTACGTGTGCCACAGAATACACCTTGAGCGGTGGGTGCGGCAAGTGTCACTTTGTCGTCGATGGTAATTTTGTAGCCCTCGTCGCCAAGTTTCTTGTCTTTCTTTGTTGCAAGTACAATATCGCCCTTGCTTGCTTTGCCGGCAACCACAGCAACCTCCTTGCCGAACATTGCTTTGATGTCGGCTGCAAATTGGTTGGCTACCTGCTCCATCTGAACATCTTTCTTGCCATAGACAATCTTTGTCTCAGGGGTGATGGCGAATGTGCCTGTTGCTCCCTGCCACTCACGCAACTCGGGAATTACAAAAGGTTTCTCGTTCTTCACTGCCTTGTCGCCTGCGGCAAAAAGGGCTGTCGAAAACAGTACACTTACAAGGGTAAGTAATAGAAAAAAGCGTTTCTTCATAATATAGTTATTTACAGGGGTTATTCAAGTACTATCAGTGCAGCGCCGTCGGCCACGGTGTCGCCTTTTTTCACAGCTATGGATACCACCTTGCCGTCGCGGTCGGCATTTATGTTGTTCTCCATCTTCATAGCCTCCAACACCACAACAGTGTCGCCCTTCTTCACCGTGTCGCCCACGTTTACTTTTACGTCGATGATTACACCGGGCAGGGGAGTCTTTATGGCGTTGCCGCTCACGGGGGCAGCGGCAGGCGCTGCTGCGGGTGCAGGTGCTGCCGCAGGTTTCGCAGCCACGGGTTTTACTTTTACCACGGGTTTCTCCTCTTTGGGCTTTTCCCACTCCACGTTATACTCTGTGCCGTTTACGGTCACTTTGGCTGTTGTTTCGCCTGCCTCTTCAATGGCAACGCAATACTGGTTGCCGTCTATTGTATACTTGTACTCTTTCATATTTGCTTATCTGTTAAGGTTGTTCCAATTTTTGTTTACATAGGTTATGGTGAGCACGCCGCTCTCCTCGTCGTGTATGTTGTTGCCGAGGAAATCGCTCATTGCCATTGAAATTGCTGCCACCACAGCACCGTCTATCTTCTTCTCTTCCATAGTTCTATTGTTTTACAAAGGAATGTTACCGTGTTTTTTCTTGGGCAGGTCTTGTCGTTTGCCTTGCAGCTGTGCCAATGCGCGTATTACGCGGAAACGGGTGTTGCGTGGCTCTATCACATCGTCGATGTAGCCATATTTCGCAGCCTGATAGGGGTTTGCAAACAGGCGGTTGTATTCTGCCTCTTTCTCGGCAATGAATGCCTTGGGGTCCTCGGCCTCTTTGGCCTCTTTGGCATAGAGCACCTCGGCCGCACCGGCTGCACCCATAACCGCAATCTCGGCGCTGGGCCAAGCGTAGTTGAGGTCGGCACGCAACTGCTTGCAGGCCATAACGATGTGCGAACCGCCATAGGACTTGCGCAGTGTTACCGTTACTTTGGGCACTGTGGCCTCGCCGTATGCGTATAGCAACTTGGCACCGTGCATAATGACTGCGTTGTACTCCTGTGCGGTGCCGGGGAGGAACCCGGGAACGTCTACCAATGTTACTATGGGTATGTTGAATGCATCGCAGAAACGTACAAAACGGGCACCCTTGCGCGATGAATTACAGTCGAGCACGCCTGCATAGCGACAGGGCTGGTTGGCCACGATACCCACCGACTTGCCGTTCATACGTGCAAAGCCCACGATGATGTTCTGTGCATAATCGCGGTGTATCTCAAGGAACTCTCCGTTATCTACTATCTCGCCTATAACCTGGTACATATCGTATGCCTGGTTGGGGTTGTCGGGGATAATTTCGTTTAGAATATCGCTCTTGCGGTCGATGGGGTCGGTGCAGGGAACATCGGGCACGCTCTCCATATTGTTCTGCGGTATGTAGCTGAGCAGTTTGCGTATGAGTGCAAGGCCCTCTTCCTCGGTTTGTGCAGTAAAGTGTGTTACGCCCGACTTGCTTGCGTGCACGCTGGCACCGCCAAGCTCCTCCTGTGTCACCACCTCGCCCAATACGGTTTTCACCACCTTGGGGCCGGTGAGGAACATATATGATGTTCCCTCGGTCATAATGGTGAAGTCAGTGAGCGCGGGTGAATACACTGCACCACCTGCGCAGGGTCCGAAGATTCCCGAAATCTGGGGAATAACTCCCGATGCCATAATGTTGCGCTGGAATATCTCGGCATAGCCGGCAAGGGCGTTTATGCCCTCCTGGATGCGTGCGCCGCCACTGTCGTTGATGCCCATGACGGGCGCGCCCATCTTCATTGCCATATCCATCACTTTGCATATCTTCTGTGCCATTGTCTCGGATAGTGAGCCGCCTGTTACTGTGAAGTCCTGTGCAAATACATAGACCAAACGGCCATCTATTGTTCCGCTACCCACAACAACACCGTCGCCCAGGAACTGCTTTTTTTCCTGGCCGAAATTGGTGCATCGATGTGTGACAAACATATCCATCTCCTCAAAGCTGCCTTTGTCGAGTAGCATATCTATGCGCTCGCGGGCAGTGTATTTGCCCCTTTCGTGCTGTTTCTCTATTGCTTTCTCTCCGCCACCCAGGCGCGCTTTGGCGCGTAGGGCTACCAGCTCTTTGATTTTTTCAAATTGCTTGCTCATAATGAATTCTTTTAATATATCCCCGTGCGGTCCGGCCTGCTCATAGTGGTGCCGGCTATGCGGGGCTGTTTCGTTTTATATATTATCGTTTACTCTTTTTTGGGGTTTTCGCACAGCTCGGTGAGCACGCCTTGCGTTGCTTTGGGGTGCAGGAATGCTATGTGCAATCCCTCGGCACCGCAGCGGGGTGCCTTGTCAATGGTGCGTACCTCCTTTTGCTCACACTCGGCAAGGGCGTTTGCCACGCCATCCTCTACTGCGTATGCTATGTGATGGATGCCTTCGCCACGGTTTTCAATGAACTTTGCGATGGTGCTTTCGGGCGACGTGGGCTCCAGTAGCTCTATCTTTGTTTCACCCACTTTAAGGAAAGCTGTGCGCACCTTCTGGTCCTCAACACTCTCTATGTTGTAGCACTCAAAGCCAAGTACCTGCTCGTAATAGGGGAGTGCCGCTTCAATGCTTCTCACGGCAATGCCCAAGTGCTCTATTTTCGAAATCTTCATATACTATATTTTATAATTAAGGTATATAATATGGTAATTTGTCACTTAATTATGCGAAGATAAACAATAAAAAGAATTAATGCCCCTTTTTGTTATATAATTTTGCTTATTTTATAAAAATAGATAGAGATGTTGATGTGTGTTGCAGTCTTTGTTTTTTTGCAAATTAAAGAACCCTTTTTGTTCAAAAAGTTCATCGTTATTGTCCAAAATGTGCACATTTGCGTGCAAATTGTGAAATAACCCCTCCTAAATTGGGCTTATATTTATAGTTTTTTGTATCTTCGCACCAGCAAAAATCGAAAGGGTGTCACAGGCACTTTTTCCTAAATTATAAAAGTTATGAAGAAAACATTAGTAGATCTTTTTGAGGAGTCTGTTCGTTTGTATCCCAACAACACATTCCTTTTGGAGAAAACAGGTAAAGAGGGTTTCAAACCTACAACCTACACACAGGTGAAAGAGCAAGTATATCGCTTGGGTGCAGGCTATCAGGCGCTTGGCGTTAAGAAGGGCGACAATATGGCTCTCTTGAGCGAGGGTTGCAATATGTGGGTTATAGGCGAGCTTGCAATGTTCTATGCAGGTGCTGTAAACGTGCCCCTCTCCATTAAACTGGAAGAGAGCAACGACTTGCTTTTCCGTCTCATCCACGGCGATGTTAAATTCATTCTTGTATCTAACCATCAGCTTAAAAAGGTACGTGCCATCAAGGATAAACTCACCGAGGTGAAAAAGGTTATCGTATTTGGCGAGGTTAAGGGCGGCCTTGAGGATGGCGAAATTGCTCTTGACGATGTTCTCAAACTTGGCGACGAGTTCCTTGCATCGCACACAATGGAGGAGTTCCTGAGCATTGCCAACTCTATTCAGAACGACGATTACGCTACAATTACATACACCAGCGGTACCACAGCCGACCCCAAGGGCGTTGTGCTCACTCACCGCAACTACACGTCTAATGTGGAGCAGGCGCTCACGCTTGTGCACATTGACGAGTCTTGGCGCACACTTATCATTCTGCCCCTCGACCACTGCTTTGCACACGTTGTAGGTTTCTACATTATGATGTCGCGCGGTGCCACTGCAGCCACAGTTCAGGTGGGCCGCACTCCGCTGGAGACATTGAAGAACATTCCTTCTAACATAAAGGAGGTTCGTCCTCACTTCATCCTGTCGGTTCCCGCACTTGCAAAAACCTTCAAAAAGAACATCGAGGGTGCCATTCGTGCCAAAGGCGAGACAACCGTCAAACTCTTCAACCTTGGTATGAAGACACGCCAGATATACTTTGGCGACAGCAACCTTGATTTCAAGGGTTGGAGATATCTGTTGAAGCCTGCCGTGTGGTTGTTCGACAAACTTATCTTCTCAAAGGTGCGCGAGAACTTTGGCGGCGAGCTCCGTTTCTTCGTAGGTGGCGGTGCTTTGCTCGACAAGGAGTTGCAGAAGTTCTATGTGGGCGTGGGTATGCCTATGTACCAGGGCTATGGCCTTTCCGAGGCAACTCCCGTAATCTCGTCTAACGGCCCCGAGCGTTACCGTTTCGGTTCAAGCGGTAAGTTGGTTGAGCCCATTGAGCTTAAGATTTGCGACAGCGACGGCAAGGAGTTGCCCGTGGGCGAAATGGGTGAGATAGTTGTAAAGGGTGAGAACGTGATGGCAGGCTACTGGAAGAACCCCGAGGCCACAGCCGACACTGTGCGCGACGGTTACCTCTACACCGGCGACCTTGGTTATATGTCACCCGAGGGCTTGCTCTATGTAAAGGGCCGTTTCAAGAGCCTTCTTATCTCTAACGATGGTGAAAAGTACAGCCCCGAGGGTATCGAGGAGGCATTTGTGAGCAAGTGCCCCACAATAGACCAGGTGATGCTCTACAACAACCAGTCGCCCTGCACCAGTGCGCTCATCGTTCCCAACAAGGATAACATAAAGCGTGCATTGGAGGCCAAGAAACTTACACTCGATACCGAGGAGGGCCGCAAGGCTGCTCTCGACCTCATAAAGGCCGACATCGATATGTTCAAGAAGGGTGGTGAGTTCGACGGTATGTTCCCCGGTGTGTGGTTGCCCAGCTGCTTTGCTGTGCTTGCCGAGCCCTTTACCGAGCAGAACCAGATGATTAACAGTACAATGAAGATGGTTCGCCCCAAAATCGAGAAGGCTTACAAGGTGCGTATCGATTATATGTACACAGCCGAGGGTAAACAGCTCTATAACGAACAGAACCTTGATGCGTTGAAATAATGTATATTACACGATATTGCAGCCGCCCCTTTGTGGCGGCTGCTTTTTTATACGTATATCATTAAACCTTTTTCATTATATACAATCAAATAATCAGCAGGTGGTTCTGAAATTATGGTTCGCCACCTGTGACAAAAGAAAGTAAATACAACTGTAAAAACTGACAAATTATGAAAGCGAAATTCTTAATGATTCTTGCCGCTGCAGTGATGATGAGCGGCGTAGTATGTGCACAAGAGAAAAAGCAGGCTCCCACTCCCGAGCAGAGAATAGAGAAACGCGTACAGCGTATGCAGAAGAAACTTATGCTCGACGATGCCACCGCGGCCAAGTTTGCCCCCATTTACAAGGAGTATCTGCAGGCAAAATTTGCAGCACGCCCTGTTTGCAAAAAGTGCGATAACCCCACCGATGCGCAGATAAAGGAGAACATAGGCAAGCGCATTGATGCACAGCAAAAGGCTCTTGACGTAGAGAAGAAGTATTACAAGAAACTATCGTCGGTTCTCACAGGCCGCCAGTTGCAACTGATATTCTGCAAGGATAACAAGAAGGCAGCCTTTGGCAAGAACAAGAGAGCGCCTTACGGCAAGGGGTACAGACAGGCACCCTGTTTCAGAGGGAACAAAGGCGCCAAGTGCCCCCTTAAGAAAAACTGCTGTCCCAAGGCTGCCTGCCCCAAAGCAGCTGCGGCACCTGTAAATAAATAATGGCAACGCTGCTACATAAATTCAAGAAGATGACTAAAAAGTGTATTTTTGCGTTACGCTTGCCTTCAAAATCCTCATTTACGCTTAGTAAACTGCGGTTTTTCAGGCTGCGCAAGCCTTAAACTACATCTTTTTATTCATCTCCCTGCAAAATGAGGCTGCTA
>JAFVSR010000108.1 GCA_017503645.1 Bacteroidaceae bacterium
ATATGAATAGTATGTATGGCTATGGCTACGGCAGTATGTACAATTCGGGCTACTACGGCTATAACCCCTACTACTACGGTTATAACTATGTCCCCAGCAACACCAACACAACGACAATCACAACCACCGCCACAGAGATTCCATCGTACTCACCGATGATCTTCCAGGTCTTTGTTGAGAAGTAATACATATTTATATATAGTAAGCGCGTGCAATGGCTGTTGCACGCGCTTTTTGCATCATTACCCCATTTTCCTACTCCTCTTGGAGCAACTTATCGACATCGACCTCGGTGATATGACCCTGAGCAAAGAGAATGGTGCGTGAGGGGTACTGCTCGATCAGCGAGATATTGTGCGTAGACATCACTACGGCGGTGCCACTCTCCGAAATCTTGCGGAAGATATCCATAATGCCCTCGGCAGTTACGGGGTCGAGATTTCCCGTAGGCTCATCGGCAAGAATTAGGCGGGGCTTATTGAGCAGAGCACGCGCAATGGTCAAGCGCTGCTGTTCACCACCCGAAAGCTCGAAGGGCATCTTATATGCCTTATGCTCAAGGCCCACAAGGGTCAGCACCTCGTCAATACGGCGGCGAATATCCTCCTCACGGCGATTGCCGGTAGCACGCATCACATCATATAGGTTCAGGAATACATTGCGGTCGGTGAGCAACTGGAAGTCCTGAAAAACAATACCAATAGAGCGGCGAAGATAGGGAATCTGCTTACGGCGAATAGTGCGCAGGTCGAAGCCTACAACCGTAGCATCGCCCTCATAGAGGTCTACCTCGCCATAGAGCGTCTTTAGGAGCGTACTCTTGCCTGTGCCGACACGGCCAATAAAATAGACAAACTCACCCTCGTTGATATCAAGGTTCACATCCTTAAGGATAAGGTCGCTCTGCAGCCTATCACGCTTCGAATTACCACCGTGATATACCGATACGCCCTTAAGCTCTATAACTCTCTTTGTATCCATCTTGTTCGCTGTATTGAGATAGCAAATTTAACAATAATTTTTATATTCCACAAAAAATTACTAAATTTGCACCGCATTTGAATTGCCACAGATGCCGCTACGATGATTCGTACTGCATTAAGATGTCGTTTGCCCCTTTTTTCAGGCAGATGACATCCACATCAAAAAAGGGGGTGACCGGTTTTGACAGCAGGTAGAATTCGATTGTAAGCACGCCGAGCCTTGTGTGGGGTCTCGTTAATCGCAACACTCAAACTACAAATGGCAATAATAGCTACGCACTCGCTGCCTAATTTTCAGGGAAAATTGGCTTAATCGCGTGACCCAAGGAGGTTGTGCGACGAGTATCCCGAAGGCGTGTTCCGCTCTTTAACACATCTTCATACGGGGTATCATCAATTAAGAGATAGCGCGGTATGTGCCTCGGTTATCGTGCGAGATTTAGAGGCTGGGACTCTGGTTTGGCTGTCGCCTGCCTGGCCGGAGTAGAAGGATTAAATGGTCGACTAAGCGTGTAGAAAGCTTTGGGGTTCCTTGTTTGGACGCGGGTTCGACCCCCGCCACCTCCACTCTTGCAGCGGTTTGTCTCTTTTCGGACATACCGCTGTTTTTTTGTTTTAGCGAAGGCTTAACAACCTGCGGTTGCTGAGTGTGGTGAGTGGATATGTTTCAAGTGAGCGAGCTCCCTCGCCACAATCCACTCACCCCACTGAGCTAATGCTCTTAAAGCCTTCGCTTTGATATATCCCGTTTCGATGGCGGGAGTTTTGGACGGGGTTGCCGATAAAATTGTTCTTGTGAATGCAACAATTTTATTCGGCGACGATGCATATCCTATATATGCATCGTTCGACCCCCTGGCTTTTTATTTTTGGCGTTTATAAATGTGTTTGCGGACTGACCGCTGTTTTTTTTGTTTTAGCGAAGGCTTGGCAACCTGCGATTGCTATGTGTGGTGAGTGTATATGTATCAAGTGAGCAAGCTCCCTCGCTCCAATCCACTCACCCCACTGAGCTAAAGCTATAAAAGCCTTCGCTTTGATATATCCCGTTTCGGTGGCGGTTGTTTTGGACGGGGTTGCCGATAAAATTGTTCTTCTGAATTCAACAATTTTATTCGGCGACGATGCATATCTTATATATGCATCGTTCGACCCCCTGGCTATTTTTTTTATAGGCGTTCAGAAATATATTCGCGGACTGACCGCTGTTTTTTTTTGTTTTAGCGAAGGCTGGGCAACCTGCGGTTGCTGAGTGTGGTGAGTGGATATGTTTCAAGTGAGCGAGCTCCCTCGCCACAATCCACTCACCCCACTAAGCTAATGCTCTTAAAGCCTTCGCTTCGATATATCCCGCTTCGGTGGCGGTTGTTTTGGACGGGGTTGCCGATAAAATTGTTCTTGGGATTTCAACAATTTTATTCGGCGACGATGCATATCTTATATATGCATCGTTCGACCCCCTGTATATCTCTTATTGGAGTGGTGGGTATAAATGTGTTTGCAGACTGACCACTGTTTTTTTGTATTGGCGAAGGCTGGGTAACCTGCGGTTGCTATGTGTGGTGAGTGTATAAGTATCAAGTGAGCGAGCATCTATCGTGATAGAGCACCGCTCTACACCTCTCGCCTACAAACAAAAAAAAGATGACCTTTCGATCATCTTTCTTGGCGGTGCGTAGGGGACTCGAACGGCTAACCGCATTTGATGCGGTTAAAGCCGTAGAGCCGATACCTTATAAAAAAAAGCGCAGGCTGAAGGCCGAGCAATAAATCGCTATAACATCGGCTCAACCCATACTACTGAGAGTACCGCTACGCACCGTATTAGGTGAGTGGTCGCGAGAGGTGTTATTGCCGTAGGCAAATACGATAGATGCTTGGTGGTAGGTGGGCTTGCACACTACGACTACCAAGCATCAATCGTGGTAGAGCATCGCTCTACACCTCTCGCCTACAAACAAAAAAAAGATGACCTTTCGATCATCTTTCTTGGC
>JAFVSR010000015.1 GCA_017503645.1 Bacteroidaceae bacterium
CATTGCCACCATAGAGAAGGATTTCAGTACCATAGCCATCAAGGGACGGCAATCTATGGGCAACATACTCACCAAGAACGAGGTTATGCGCATAACGCTCAAGAGACACGGCAGTTCCACACTTGGCGGCCGCAAGGTGTGGGTCGACCGCGACATACTGCGCATAAACTTCGACAACCACGGAGAATACCTCGGCGAGTTCCACAACGACGACAAGATACTTGTGATAAGAGAGAACGGCGAGTTCTACCTGTCGCCCATCGACCTTAACAACCATTACGAAGACGACCTTATGGTCATTGAGAAGTTCGATGCCGCCAAGGTGTGGTCGGCCGCACTATACGATGCTTCGCAGCAGGGCTACCCATACGTGAAACGCTTTACATTGGAGGCCGGCGCACGCAGGCAGAACTGCTTGGGCGATAACAAGGGCAACAAACTAATATGGTTCACAAGCACCCCCTTCCCACGCATACAGGTGATGTTTGGCGGCAACGACCAGTTCCGCGAGCCTTTGGTGATAGAGGTAGACGAGTTTATCGCCGTAAAGAGTTTCAAAGCAAGGGGCAAGCGACTCACCACATACGAGATTGACGAGATTATAGAGCTGGAGCCCACAAAATTCCCGCCCGAACCCGAGCCTGTGGAGGAGGTGCCTGCCGAGGAGCCCGACGATACCGCACCCGAACAGCTATCGCTTTTCAACGAATGATACAAAGAGCACTTATATATGCCCTAACACTGCTGTGCGCACCGTTCACGTTGTGCGCACAGCAGTTTGCAAGTGACAGCATAGTGCCCGAAAGGGTTGTCGTAAAGTGTTCATCCTACGGAATAACATATATGAACAACCTCGACACCTATCTGTCGGGGTACAACCACACGGGGCGCGGGCTCTACTACTCAAACGAGAAATTTCGCGATGCACGCATCGGCGACTACCGCTGGAAATACCAAACGCTGCTCACGGCCAACACCGGCATCACCACGTTACACGACAACACGCAACTGTCGGGGATGATAAACTACAGTTGGAGCGGCTTCCACCCGTTCAAAATAAACAGCCGCCTGCAACTGCTTGCCGGCGCACAAATACAGATAGGTGGCGGCGCGCTCTACATACCCACAAACGGCAACAACCTTGTATCGGTGAAGCTGAGGACAGCCCTTGCCGCAACAGGCGCCGCAATATACCACATACCCACAGAACAGGGCGACTACGTGCTACGCGCCCAAGCCGATGTACCTATAGCCGGTGTGATGTTCGCCCCCGAGTTCGGGCAATCGTACTACGAGATTTTCGGGTTGCAACACTACAGCCGCACCATAGCATTTTCCCACCCGCTCAACAGCCCGTCGGTGCGGGGCATATTCTCTGTGGACATACCCGTTGCCCTGCGCCTTTTCAACACCACAATACGCCTCACATACACGGCCGACATATTCCAAAGCGACATAAACCACATACGCACCCACCTATACAGCCACGCCTTCACCGTGGGGGTTGTAAAAACCATATACAAAGTTAAGAAAGAGGATAACATTATAAAATATACCCCGTACTAACCGATGATAAAGAAACTGCTCACATACCTGCTGCCCGCACTGCTCCTTACAGGCTGCGTGGAAGAGGACCAATTCAGCAACTCGCCAATGGGCAACTACGATGCCCTATGGAGCATCATCGACGAACGCTACTGCTTCTTTGAACAGGCGCGGCAGCAGCACGGGCTCGATTGGGATGACGTATATCACAAATACAAACCGCAAGTGCAGGCTGCCGAGAGCAACGCCGAACTGTTCGACATCTATGGCAATATGTTGCGCGAGCTCAAGGACGGGCACGTAAACCTCACATCGGACTACGGCACAACATACTACTGGGATTGGAGCCTCAACCATCCGCTCAATTTCAGCGACTCGCTGCAACGCAACTATTTAGGGAACAACTTTCGCCTTACAAACGGCATAAAGTACACCACCCTGCCAAGCAACATAGGCTATATATATGTGGGCAGCTTCGAAAGCAGTTTAAGCAGCGACAATGTGAGCCTTATGCTGTTGCGTCTGGCTGAAAGCAAGGGCATAATAATAGACATAAGAAACAATGGCGGTGGAATGCTCACGTCGGCCGAGGAGCTTGCAGCACACTTTGTATCGGGAAAAACCCACTGCGGCTACATACAGCACAAAACAGGCAAGGGGCACAACGACTTTTCATCACCCGAGAAACTATACATAGAACCCAATGGAGTTATATGGAAAAAACCTGTCGTAGTGCTCACCAATCGCGCCGTCTATAGCTCGGCAAACCATTTCGTGATGCTTGTGAAGCCCCTGCCCCAGGTAGTGGTGATAGGCGACAAGACAGGCGGCGGTTCGGGGCTGCCACTCAACAGCACCCTGCCCAATGGCTGGACAGTGCGATTTTCGGCCTGCCCCATACTCGACATAGAGGGCAATCACACCGAATTCGGCATAGCCCCGCACGAGGAGGTGCAGATAACATCGGCCGACTGGAACAACGGGCGCGACACCATAATAGAACGTGCCATAGAGCTCATAAACAGCCTCTACGAGGAAAATAACAATAAAAAAGATTGATAATCTAAAAAAATATACTACCTTTGCACAGCCTTGACAAAAAGAGGCAAGCGTCTAAAATACGCCCGCGCCTGTGGCGAAATTGGTAGACGCGCCAGACTTAGGATCTGGTGTTGAGAGACGTGTAGGTTCGAGTCCTATCAGGCGCACGATGAGACAAAAGAGGAATTCTCAAAAAAAGAGAGTTCCTCTTTTTTTTGAGAATCGACAATGCGAGCAGCAAAAGGTCACGCGAAGCACCGCGCCAGTGGTGCCGCGTGGGTTGCGAAAAGCGAGTGTTGTCAATTTTACTATCAGAATCGACAATGCGAGCAGCAAAAGGTCACGCGAAGCGCCGCGCCAGTGGTGCCGCGTGGGTTGCGAAAAGCGAGTGTTGTCAATTTTACTATCAGAATCGACAATGCGAGCAGCAAAAGGTCACGCGAAGCACCGCGCCAGTGGTGCCGCGTGGGTTGCGAAAAGCGAGTGTTGTCAATTTTACTATCAGAATCGACAATGCGAGCAGCAAA
>JAFVSR010000016.1 GCA_017503645.1 Bacteroidaceae bacterium
AACTTCGCAATGAGGGGTACGCACTCAACCACAAGACTGTGCAGAAACTGATGCAGGAGATGCACCTCAAATCAGTAGTGCGCAGAGTAAAATATCGCTCATATAAAGGCGAGGTTGGCCGTGTTGCAGCCAATGTGTTGGAGCGTGATTTTAGCACACAAGCACCTAACCGCAAATGGGCAACAGATGTAACGGAGTTCAAGATTGGTGATAGAAAGGCTTATCTCTCACCGATACTTGATATGTTCAACGGAGAGATAATCTCATATACAATCTCCGACAGCCCGGACTTGCGTATGGTGATGAACATGGTAAACAGTGCGATAAGAAAAGCAAAGCCACAGGAAGGACTTGTACTGCACTCAGACCAGGGTTGGCATTATCAACACTTACAATACCAATTGGCACTTAAACGCAATGGTATTATACAAAGCATGTCACGCAAAGGCAACTGCCTTGACAATGCTATGATGGAGAACTTCTTTGGTATTATGAAATCAGAACTACTGTACTTGCAGGAATTTAAGGATATAGAGCACTTCAAGCAGGAACTGAAGAAATATATCCATTATTACAATAATGACAGAATAAAACTGAGACTAAAAGGAAAGAGTCCGGTGCAATACCGAACTCTTTACAAATAATACTTTTATTAATCCGTCCAACTTTTTGGGGTCAGATCACGGGGCTGTTTTTTATTTGTATATCCTTTATTACTTTTTCAAGCCAAGATTGGCAGACAGCTGCTGTGCACGCTCCAGAGCCAGGTGAATATCGGAGCAGATATTCTCCTTGCCCACCATAGCGGCAATACCCGACTTTCTCAGTTTCTCGGCAACATTGTCGTGCACGCCCGACAGGATAACCGTACGTTTCTCCTTCAACGAAGAATTTACAAAAATCTCGAGGTTATGAAGGCCCGTTGCATCGATGAAGGAAACCTTACGCATACGGATGATACGTATGGGCGATGCATCGCTCTCGCGGGTGAGTTCGTCGAACTTGGTGGCAATACCAAAGAAGAAGGGGCCCTCTATTTCAAACACATCCACGCCTGCGGGGATAGTGAGAACCTCGTCGTGCTCGCCATCGTGGTGCACCTCCAGTTCATTGGTGAACACCGAAATGGTAGTGCTGTCCATAACACGCTTCATAAATATCACAACAGCCATTACAAGGCCCACCTCGATAGCAAATGTAAGGTCGAAGAATACTGTGAGCAACAGGGTTACAAACAACACACTTGTACCCGACATTGTAGCCTTGCACATAGAAACAATCGTGCGCCAGCCACTCATATTATATGAAACCATCACCAGCACACCTGCAAGACAGGGCATAGGAATTTTACCCACAATGCCACCAAGAAACATAAGCACAAGCAACAGAACCAAAGTGTGCACAACACCGGCAACGGGAGTTTTGCCGCCATTGTTTATGTTGGCCATAGTACGTGCAATGGCACCTGTTGCGGGAATACCGCCGAAGAAAGGCACCACAATGTTGGCAATACCCTGGCCTATTAGCTCGGTATTGGAGTTGTGGCGGTCGCCAATGACACCATCGGCCACCATAGCCGACAGCAACGACTCTATCGCACCAAGCATAGCAATGGTGAATGCCACGGGTGCCAACGCCTGTATGGTGGCAAAGAAGGAGCCATCCTCGAAATTAAGCGCAGGCAATGTGAAGGCGGGAAGGCCCGAAGGCAGCTCGTAAAGGTCGCCAATGGTTTTAATAGACGTCACACCGGCATACTCCTTAAGCAACCACGCAGCTATGGTCATCACAATGATTGCAAGCAACGAACCGGGCACCTTGCGCGAGAATTTGGGAGTAACGGCAATAAGCGCCACGCTCAAAACACCCATACCGGCGCTCCACCAATCTATGTTGCCAATGTTTCTGAAGTAGCACACCCACTTATCCACGAAGTTGGCAGGCACATCCTCTATGCCAAGACCAAGCAGATCGTTTATCTGGGTTGAGAATATTGTAACGGCAATACCACCCGTGAAACCTATTATTATGGGATAGGGCATAAACTTTATGATACCGCCCAAACGACACAATCCCATAACAACCAATATTATACCGGCCATAATTGTGGCAATGGCAAGGCCACCCAGGCCAAACTGCTGCACCACACCATACACAATAATGATGAACGCACCCGTGGGGCCGCCAATCTGCACCTTTGAACCACCGAAAATGGAAATGAGCGCACCTGCAATGATGGCAGTTACCAAGCCCTCTGTTGGGCCCACTCCACTCGCAATACCAAAGGCAATGGCCAATGGAATAGCCACTACACCCACAATGATACCGGCCATAACATCGGCCGAAAATTTCTCACGCGAGTAATTCTTCATCGCATCGAAAAACTTTGGATGAAAATCGACAAAATTCTTTGCTTTCATACTCTTAATAAATCATTTATAAATGAATTGTATAACGCCCTGCGAAGCAGGACAAAATTACCAAAAATGGTTTAACCATTATTATGGTATGGTAATTTATTTTAAGAAAATATTACGATACAAAAATAATAGAGGCATGCGCCTCTATTATTTTTGTATGCAACAAGGTTAATCCTTGTTCACATTTACGGTAAATGTCTGATAAGGGAATTTCAATCCACGTTTGGGGAAGGTCTCATAAACAGCCTTGTTCATATCGAAATAAATTCCCCAATAGTTTTCCTGTGCAGCCCACACACGAACAACGATATCTATTGAACTTGCACTGAGGCTATGGAGTGCTATGAAGGGTGCGGCAGGTTTGTCAAGTATGCGGCTGTCGGCAGCAATAAGTTCCTCGAGCACAGCCTTTGCCTTCTCGTAATCGTCGCCATACGAGATAGAGAAAGTGAAATCTACACGACGCAACGACTCGCGCGAATAGTTGTTGATGATACCGGTGGAGAGGGGGCCGTTGGGCACAAGAATAGTCTTGTTGTCGCCGGTCTGAATAAGGGTATTGAAGATTTGAATCTCCTTTACGGTGCCTGTCTGGCCCTGCGCCTCAATGAAGTCGCCCACCTTGAAGGGACGGAACAACAGAATGATGACACCGCCTGCAAAGTTCTGCAAAGTTCCGCTCAAAGCCATACCTATGGCAACACCGGCCGAAGCAAAAAGAGCGATGAACGACGATGTGTCGATACCCAGGATGCTTATTATAATAACCAACAGAATGATGAGCGCAACCACATCTATAAAGCTAAGAAGGAATGTGCGCACCGTGAGGTTGGTGTTTCTCTTCTCCATCAACAGTCTGACGATAGAGATAAGACGGCGTGTGAGCCAGCGGCCCAAAAGCCATATAACGGCAACCTTCAAAATCTTCCAACCGAGTGAAAGAGCAAATGTAACAATGATGTCAGTAACCTCGGCAACAGTGAGGCCCGATACTGCGGCAATGGCCTCGTCCATCTTGGCAACAGCACTTATGGAATCGCTTGCAGCGGTAGCTGTGGCCATAATAAAATCAAAAATCATAGTAATATCTTATAAAAATTATCCGTTCAATATCTGTTTTGCGGCATTCTTTGTATCAACCTTGGTAATTACACGCTCTATCTTTCCCGTGCCATCAATAACGAATGTGGAGCGTATTATACCCATATACTCGCGCCCGGCCATTTTCTTCAAGCCCCAGGCGCCGAAAGCCTCAATGGTACGTTTTTCGGTGTCGGCAACAAGCGGAAAATTCAATTGCTGCTTCTCCTTGAAACGCGTGTGCGATGCAGCACTGTCGGCACTTATGCCCACCACCGCATAACCTGCGGCAAGCAAGTCGCTCATACCATCGCGCAACGAGCAAGCCTCGGCAGTGCAGCCGGGTGTGCTGTCTTTGGGATAGAAATATACAACAAGACGACGGCCGGCGTAATCGCTCACGCGCACCTCGTTCCCCAGTTCATCCACTCCCAGAAAATCGGGAGCCATATCACCAACCTGCAACATAATTATAATTATTTATAATAAACAATCTTTGCACACGCCATAAAAGCGCGTGCAAAGATACAACATTTTTGACAAATACAAAAGCTATGCGCCCTCCATTGTAGCAATCTCCTCCATAGCAAGAGGCACAAAATTCTTGTGATGCCTGCTGTAGAGAATGAAACCGTTGCCACGCGGACGCATTGCCACATCGCCCTGCGCTATAAGTTCCTCAACAATATCGGGCAAACCCACGTAAGACTCCACGTTCAGAGCAGATTTGCCGCTTATGCGCTGCATACAAAACGCAGTGGCCACCTCCGCAGGATAAACACTGCCATAACGCTCAATGAAACATGCCACATTATGCACTGAAGGAGTAAGCTCGTCGGCATTGCTCAAAGCCACCTTGCCATATGTCATATGCGAAATGTTCTGCATTATGGTATCAAATGACGTGAAGCCGCGCAACATAACCTCGGTTCCCTTATACTCAATGAGATACGTGGGGAAGGTGTGTACATCGTAACGCTTGCAAAGCGCCTTGTCCTCGTCAAAGAGGCGATGCACCTCGCGGCTCTCCATCAACTCCTTGAAACGCGCGGGCTCGTAGCCCTCAACGGCAGCAAGGTCGGCTATTACATTTACATCGCAAGTGTGTGCGGCATCAACCGCCGTTGCCTCTTGCAAGCGACGCAAGAAACGTTTGGAGCAAGGAGAAGCCTCGCCACCCTTTTTTTCATATACCGTGGCTGCTATGTACGCGATATTCTGCGGCGCTGTGGAGCGATGCTCTTCGCTGAAAAGGCGCAACCCCTTTTCGCCCACTGGCATTCCGTGCACAGCCGAAGCCTCAAGCCACACCTTATGCATATTCCTGTTGGACAATGCAATATCGCCACCTATACCCAATCTGCGGTTGCTGAATGTGGCAATATCCTCTATCATACAACCCATCACATAACGAAACTCCACTTTATCGCCCAGGCGATACTCCAATGCCCTTATCACAGGGGCGCTACCCCAGCACCAGGTGCATACAGGGTCGGCAAAAACGGTAATCTTCAAATTCTTCATTGTTCTTTTTTTTATTTTAGAACAACCGGAATTGCAAAAAGGTTGAGCCATATACAGACATAAAAGCAGGCTGCACCGAAAGTGCAGCCTGCTTTTATGTCTGAAAACAAATGTTATCAATCCCTCAAACGGAAACCCGATGCCTTGGCAAGGATTTTCGCCTCGGTGCGGCGTGCCGACAAGAAAGAGAGCACATTGAGCACTATCGCCGTGAAGGGGAACATTATCGCAGCCTCAAAACTCAATGTAGCAACAGTTTCGTCGCTATTTATAATAAGGAGTATATAAATGAGCAACAAAATGTAGTACCCGGTGAGCAATAGCACCGACAGGATGGAGCTTCTCTTTTGCAGTTCAAAGTTACTGAACAGCGACACCAACAACCCGAATGCATTCACCACTGCAGCCACTATGAGCACCACTCCCAGCGCCACCACCGAATATGATGTTGAGCCGTCGGGGCAGGTAAGTGAGAAGTTACCCACCGTGTATGTGGCACCGTTGGGAGCAAGTGCATACAGCAGGCTGTTACACATTGCAGCAACGAGCAGCACCGCTGCCAGCACAAAATAGAGTTGATAGAAACGGAATTTCATAATCAAGCCTCCTCGGCAGCCTCTTTAGAGGGGTCACGGAAATACACCTTGCCTTCGATAAACTCCTGAGCAGCAATAAGAGTAGGTTTGGGGAGTCTCTCATAGAAACGTGAAATCTCAATCTGCTCGTGGTTCTCGAACTGCTCTTCGAGGTTATCTGTTGTAGAAGAGAACTCATTGAGTTTCTTCAACAATTCATCCTTCATTTCAGCTGCAATCTGGTTCGAACGCTTGCCGATGATTGCTACCGACTCATAAACATTACCTGTTTCGCTTACAAAATCTGCCATATTACGTGTAACAGTGTTTGTAGGAGCATTGCTTTTTTTGTAATCCATTGTATCTTAAATTTAATTTATATTCTCAATATACTTAATCACCAATTCTCTCAAGCGATTTTTTATAATACTTTTCGGCCTCGGCCATATATTTGCTTGCAGGGAACTCGTTTTTGAAGGCATAGAACTCGTCTATGGTTTCACGATAGCGTTCGGGCTGCAGTTCGGGCACGCTCTTGTCGGCCATCTGATAGCGCGCACGCAGGATAAGCATGTAAAGGTCCTCACGCAATTTGGTGTAGGGGTAATCCTTCAAGGCGTTCTGTGCGGTCATTATGCAGGCCTGGTAGTTGTTGGCTATATATGCATTGTAATCGCCAAGGTCGAAATAGAGCTTCGCCGACAAATAGTCCTTCATCACCAGCACGTCGTGCATCTCAAACATCATATCCTGTGCCTCCTGTGCATACTCGCTTGTGGGATAATACTCCATAAACAGTTGCAACTCCTCTATCGCAGTATATGTATCGCTCTGGTCGAGCTCAGGCTCGGGCACGTTCTTGTAAAGCGATTTACCTGAATAGAAGCGGGCCATTTCGGCATAATTTCCACGCGGGTAATTGCTATAGCAAGCCTTGAAACATTGCGCCGCAGTGGTATAGTCGTGCGAATCGTAGTAACACATGGCAAGCAGGAACATAGACTCGTCGGCCTTGTCGCTACCCTTCAGCAGAGTAACCACACTCTCTATGAGCGTGGCAGCCTTGTTGTACTCCCCCTTCATATAGAGAGCCTTGGCCTCTTCGTACTTATACTCCACATCGTTCATCTTCAATACTTTGTTGTATGAATCGCACGATGCAAGAGCAAAAACGAACAGCAATATTATGTAGAAAAACCTATTCATATAAAACATTCATAAAAATATGGCGGAGGCCGTTTAGCAAAGCCCTATAACCGCAATAAATCACAAATTGCCTGCAAAGATAGAGTTTTTCGAGCGCATTTGCAACCATTTTCTTGTTATTATTTATAATAAAAAAAATTAAAGAAACATAAAAAACAGAGTTTCCACACAGCAAACCATCAATTAAGAGTGGTGTTGCTATATTTCACTGAATAAAATTTTGTATATTCGCACCTTGCAATAGAAAAACAGACGATGAACTTCAAATTAGAATCACCATACACGCCTATGGGCGACCAGCCCTCTGCCATAGCACAACTGGTGGAGGGGGTGCGCAACGGCACTCCGGCACAAACCCTGTTGGGCGTTACAGGCTCGGGCAAAACCTTTACCATTGCCAATGTGATAAAGGAGATAAACCGCCCCACGCTCATACTTAGCCACAACAAAACACTTGCCGCCCAGCTATACAACGAGTTCAAAGGCTTTTTTCCAAGCAATGCCGTGGAGTACTATGTATCGTACTACGACTACTACCAACCCGAAGCCTACATACCCACAAGCGACACATATATAGAGAAAGACCTTGCCATAAACGGCGAGATAGACAAACTGCGCCTTGCAGCCACGTCGGCTCTGTTGTCGGGGCGCAAGGATGTGGTTGTAATATCCTCGGTATCGTGCATTTATGGTATGGGCAACCCTGCCGATTTCTACAACAACGTAATTGAGGTGCGCGTGGGCGACAAGCTCGACCGCAATGTATTCCTGCGCAAGCTGGTTAGCAGCCTCTACACCCGCAACGACCTCGACCTCAACCGCGGCAATTTCCGTGTGAAGGGCGACACCGTGGAGGTGTGCCTCGCATACAGCGACCACATACTGCGCGTAACCTTTTGGGACGACGACATAGACGGCATAGAGGAGATAGATGGTGAAACGGGAGCACGCCTCACAACCTTCGACGACTACAAGATATACCCCGCCAACCTCTTTATGACAACCAAGGAGAGCACCGAGCGCGCCATCAAAGAGATAGAAAAAGACCTTGCCGAGCGTGAGGAGTATTTCCGCGAGGTGGGCAAGCCGTTGGAGGCCAAGCGCCTGCACGAAAGGGTGACATACGACATAGAGATGCTGCGCGAGCTGGGGCACTGCTCGGGCATTGAGAACTACTCCCGCTATTTCGACGGACGCGCCGCCGGCACCCGCCCCTACTGCCTGCTCGACTTTTTCCCGGACGATTTCCTGCTCATCATTGACGAGAGCCACGTGAGCGTGCCACAGATACACGCAATGTATGGCGGCGACCGCGCCCGCAAGACCAACCTTGTGGAGTACGGCTTCCGCCTGCCCGCAGCCTTCGACAACCGCCCGCTCAAATTCGAAGAGTTCACACAGCTCACGCATCAAGTGATATATGTGAGCGCCACACCGGCCGACTACGAACTTGCCCAGAGCGAAGGCATTGTGGTGGACCAGGTTATACGCCCTACCGGTCTTTTGGACCCGCAGATAGAGGTGCGCCCCGTGGCCAACCAGGTGGACGACCTTATGGAGGAGATACAACTGCGCGTGGAGCGCGGCGAGCGCGTGCTTGCCACCACGGTGAGCAAACGAATGGCCGAGGAACTCACCGACTACCTGCTGAAGCACGGCGTGCGATGCAACTATATACACAGCGATGTGGACACCCTCGACCGCATACAGATAATGACCGACCTGCGCGAGGGCATATACGACGTACTGGTGGGCGTGAACCTTCTGCGCGAGGGGCTCGACCTCCCCGAGGTGTCGCTTGTAGCCATTCTCAACGCCGACTACGCCGGCTTCCTGCGCGACCACCGCTCGCTCACACAGACAGCAGGCCGCGCCGCCCGCAACGTAAACGGGCTCGTCATCCTGTATGCCGACAAAATGACCGAAGGCATACAAAAAACCATAGAAGAGACCTTGCGCCGCCGCAAAAAGCAGATGGCATACAACAAGGAACACGGCATCACCCCCACCCCCATAAAAAAAGAGATAAGCAACGCGCTTGCACAAGAGAAAAAGAGCAAGGAACCCGAAAAGGCAGTACGCTTCTACACCGAAGAGAATGCGCCCCTTGCCGTTGCGTGCGACCCCGTTGTGGAGTATATGAGTGCCGACCAGCTGAAGAAGAGTATAGAACGCACAAAGCGGCTTATGCAAGAGGCTGCCGACAGAATGGAGTTCATAGAGGCTGCGCAATACCGCGACGAAATGTTCAAACTGCAAGAATTGCTAAAGAACAAGACAAAGAAATAGCTATCCTTTTGCCACATTACAACGGCAACCGATTACATTTTTCAATAAAATCTATCATAAATGTGTGCATTTGTTGTGAAATTCAATTTTTTATTTCACATTTGCAACCATTTACAAAAAGAGCAACAATTAAAAAATAATACAAAACACTATGTCACAAATCAAATTTTACAAACAAGAAGAGCAGGTACCATTGGAGATGCACAAAGTGCGCGTTGTACAAAAGCTCTATCTACCCACCGTTGAAGAACGTGTAAAACTCATAAACGAAGCAGGCAACAACACCTTCCTGCTGCAAAACAAGGATGTCTTTATGGATATGCTCACCGACTCGGGTGTGAACGCAATGTCGGACAACCAGGTGGCAGCAATGTTCCAAGCCGACGACTCATACGCAGGTTCCGAAACCTGCAACCGCCTGATGAAGGTGCTCAAGGAGGTGTTCGGCACAGAGTTCTTCCTGCCCGCACACCAGGGCCGAGCCTGCGAGAACATCATTGCCGAAACATTTGTAAAGCCCGGTGACGTGGTTCCTATGAACTACCACTTCACCACCACCAAATCGCACATCACACGTCGTGGCGGTTCGGTTGTAGAGGTTATCGACGAAAAGGGCCTTGTAGCACAGAGCGACAACCCCTTTAAAGGAAACTTCGACCTTGAGCGCCTCGAAAACATCATAAAGGAGGTGGGCCCCGAGCACGTACCCTTCGTGCGCATAGAGGCCGGCACCAACCTCATAGGCGGCCAGCCCCTCTCGCTCGATAATATGCTCAAGGTGGCTGCAATATGTAAGAAATATGGTGTAATGAGCCTGCTCGATGCATCGCTTCTGCAGGACAACCTCCACTTCATAAAGACACGCGAGGAGGCTTGCAAGAATATGAGCATCAAGGAGATTATACGCACACTGAGCGACCAAATGGACCTCATCTACTTCTCGAGCCGCAAACTCGGTTTTGCCCGCGGTGGAGCCATCATATCGAACAACGAGCAGCTCATCATAAGAATGAAGGAGTTCATTCCCCTTTACGAAGGCTTCCTCACATACGGCGGTATGGAGGTGCGCTCGATGGAAGCTATGGCCGTTGGTTTGTTAGAGACACTCGACGAGGACATCATAAGCCAAGGTCCCATTTTCATCGAGCACCTTGTAAAAGAGCTCAACGACTACGGCGTGCCTATGATTCTACCCGCCGGAGGTTTGGGAGCCCACATCAACGCAATGGAATTCCTCAAAGGAATGCCCCAGAACCAATACCCCGCAGGCGCACTTGCCGTAGCCCTCTACATTGCAGGCGGTGTTCGTGGTATGGAGCGCGGAACGCTCTCGGAGCAGCGTGAGCCCGACGGCAGCGAGCATTTTGCCGAAATGGAGCTTGTGCGCCTTGCCTGCCCTCGCCGCGTGTTCACCCTTTCGCAGATTAAATATTGCGCCGACCGCGTTAAATGGCTCTACGACAACCGCCACCTCATCGGTGGTCTCAAATGGGTTGAGGAGCCCAACGTGCTGCGTTTCTTCTTTGGTCGCCTTGTTCCTATCGGCGATTGGCAGGAGAAACTCGCTGCAAAATTCCGCGAGGATTTCGGCGACAGCCTGTAATAGTTTGCAAACACACAACTTGGCCGAGTCAAACAGCTGTTTGACTCGGCCAAGTTGTGTGTTTGCAAACTATTACAGGCTGTCGCCGAAATCCTC
>JAFVSR010000017.1 GCA_017503645.1 Bacteroidaceae bacterium
CGAAACATCAGTTGAAAGGCTATCGTGGGCGAGACTTACTTGGTTATACGATGATAGGCAACAAGATTTACTACAAGTGCCGTGAGGTTGAGAGATTTATCAAACGACATATAAACAAATAGTTATGGAACTAGTACAAGAGACAAATTGCCGAGCAATGCTCGATGAGTTGAGCACATTGAGTGACTACATTCGTGCGATGCGCACACACTACAAACCGCAGATGAATGGCGAGCGCTACTACACCACCGAGGAGGTGTGTCAGATGCTTAAAATCACCAAACGTACCCTGCAACAATACCGGGACGACGGCGTTATTCCGTTTGTTGCCCTGCCGGGCAAGATGCTCTACCGAGAGTCCGACCTGCGTGCCGCATTGGAGAAAAACTATGTCGCTCCATTCGCCCACCGCAACGCCGAGGACTTCCCTGCGGTCTACGGCAGACGATAACATATTACACACTGCTTTACAAACGAGAACTCGCACGGGTTCTCGTTTTTGTTTTGAGTGTGATACGGATATGTCATAACCTTATATTTATAAATTGTTTAAAAACTTTTCGGCTCAAATTCCTTGTTCTGCCAAATTTCGCTTATTTTTGTATGTCGGAGGTGTGTTATATCTATGTGTAAATTATATGAAAAAAGAGACAGATACATTATGTAAGAAACTGCGTGATAGTGTGGCGTTTTTGGAAAATACGGTTCGGCTAGCCCTTCAATTAGAGTGCACTGACCCATTAAGATCAGAATACGCTATCGCTATCGCTACCAAATTAAGGGTCTTATTAAATGATGAAGGAAGAAACACTTCCCTAACCAATTTGTTAAAAATTAAGGATCATCTTGTTTTCACAGCAATTAAAGCCGACCCTCTTGCGAACATTCCTGCAAATAAGGTATTCACATCCATACTAACTAGCATTAATATAAAAAGTAATACTGCATTCTATTGCGTTAATAAATTCTCAAATGTCGAAGATTTATTATATACATTTGATGCTTGGTGGAATGAAATAGTTATTGACTCCAAGTATGAGCAGTTTAGTCAAATAAGTCGAAGAGACGTCATTTTAACTTTAGCAGACAAAGAAGGTGGAGCTCATGTTGATGAATCATACGATATAGCACATTATCAAGCAACACAAAGCACACCTATTAAATGTATTGATTCACAAGGTAAGGAAATTGCGATTTCTAATGATGTATATACAGAAGCAGCATTGTACATTGCACAAGAGTTTATAAACGCTTATCGTATTTACACCAACCTCCAACCACAAACATATGAAAGAAGCGAATCTAAATATAAAATCTTTCAGTTAATATATTATAGGCAAATAACAAATGGTAAAAAAACTTTGTTTCAAAAGCGATACAGGTTTTTAAGATACACCCACGGAAATCCCAATAATGCCATAATGTTTTTCTTTGACTATTATCAATTGGCTGAATATCGACTTCTTGACTTATATAGAGTCAGTAAATTTTATCCAAACGAGGGAATGCATAGTGCAGTGGTTATCAATATAGCATCAAATAGTCATAGAATTGTATATGCTCGCACGCCAAATTGTGAACAACATGTAATTTTATGGAAAAATAAAGATGCGTATAAGATAATTAATACTGAGACGGATTTTAATAATACTGACGGATTTGCAAGTTTGGACGAAATAACAAAACAACTATACCCTAGTGAACCCAAAGACTTCGATGAATACTTCACGAAGCAGATAATGGTAGAAATGGAGTAATATGTGTAAATATCGCAAACACAACAAATAACTTTATGACCCAAATATCCATTCGATTTTATAATGACCGTGAGGATTAAACCAAACAACTCGTGAGCGTACTCACGAGTTGTTTGGTTTTTTGAAGTGGTTAGTGTCACTAACCAGTTGAGGCGTCTATCGGGCAGTTGGTTAGTCGCACTAACCAACTAAAATACCCCTAAAAACCACCCAAAATCACCCCTCTATTTCGATGCAAAATTGTGAAAAAATCGAGTGATACAATTATGGAAATGGCCTTTTTTGAAGCGTTGCTAAATCATAAGTAATTGAAACATTGCGCATTAAAACTATGGTTCAAGGATTCTGGTGGCACCACGTGCAAATCAAGCAGTTACAGCAATGTAACTGCTTTTTTGTTGAGCTTTTAAGCGTTTATTGGCGCAAAGCTAAACTATAGGTTAAGTTTAGATACCGCCTTACAGCAAAGGGTATTGCTTTGAGAAATAGCCTAATAAACGATAACTAATATTACTCAACCTATCATATAATACTTAAAAACCACACATTTCCTATATTTTATGATAGGTTATGCTTTCCCGCAACACCAAACTATCCGATGGCGCGCCATCGGATAGTTTGGTGTTGCGGGTTAACTGTTTGTTATCCTTTCACTGCGTTTCCGTTTATGTCTATCAGAAGAAGCCCATAGTTGTTGGCGGGGCGCACCTCAAAGATTGTGGGTGATATCATATCTATGCTTTCGTATATTGCAGGGGTGAGTGGCTTGCCGGTGTGTCGGTTAAGGATGCCGTACCTTTGTGAAATCTGATATTTGGAGTAATCAGACATATGGTATTCCGTGCTGTAACCGTCGTCTGCTTCCGCGGGGTAGCGCAGTATATCACTCCACTCGTGCATAAATGGGTGCACTATGTTGCCTTCGTAGTCCTCTTGCCACATACGGCCGTCCTTCATAAGTATGAAGCCGCCCTCTTGTGAGTGGTTGCCCACATAGTCGTAAACGGGTTGGTATATCATCTGCAATTCCGGTCCTAAAAGGCCGTATTTATCTTCCTTTATCACTACCCGGTATCCTCGCTCCTGGGGCGCCCATAGCTGGTCGTATATGGGTTCCACGGCCCATTCTCCATTTTTGTCGATGAGGCCTATCTTGCCGTCGGCTGTTGTCATTGCGCAATATCCGTTGTGGAACAGGTAGCCGTTCTGGTGCTCTTCAAGCGTGTATGAGTAGTCGAATTCGAAGGGTATTACTATTTCGTTATTTGCGTTTATGAAGCCTATCTTGTTGTTTTGCATAACGGCTGCCAGCCCTTCGGAGAATACCCACGCCTTTTGGTAGTTGTTCTCCTTGGCGTTTATTATTATCTCGCCGGTGTTCATATTTATGAATCCTCGTTTGCAGCGGCGCGAATATACGATGAGTGAGTCGCCTTTGGCGGCTTCTGATATCCAGTCGAGCCTGGGGGTGGTGTATTTGTCGCGCTGCCTGTCGTACAGGCGTATTGAATAGTCCTTCATCTCGTGTACGAAGATGTCGCTTGCCAGGCGACGGTCGCACCATTCGAAACGGCCGAAGTAGTGGTCGTATATGCCTACGGGAATCTTCATCACATACCACGCTGCTATGATGATGATTGCCGCGGTTATTGTGCGGCGCGCCCATCTCGGGCGCTTCTTCCATCTATTCTTTATTATGCGCAGCGCGCTGCGCCCTGCTGCAATGAGTACTGTTGCAATCAACACGGCGGCACCTATAAGTGCCTGAAAAATTTTAGTCAGTCGTTTCATATTTATTCTCTGTTTTTAGTCTCTTTTTCTCTCCATTATACTCCACAGGCGTGCTGTTTCCACTTCGTCGGGTGCGATGATGCCCGCTTCCTCAAGCCGTTTGCGCATAACGCATAGCTTGCCGGCGTGCGCAGGGGTGAGCATTGCGTGTGCATCGGCTCGGTAATAGTTATCGACCATCTCCTGCAGCTTGTCTATGTTGCTGTCGTCCATACAATCGTCGATGTACTCGCGGTCGAAAAGCTGATATAGATAAGGGTATTTGTCGGCTATGCGTATAAGCTCGGCTTTCTCCTCCTCGCTTCTCTCTTTGCTTATGAGGTAAAATGCCAGCAGCATCGCTGCCGTTTCGCTGCCCTCCGCCTCGGCCTGCCGCAGAGCTTTGTGAATGTCGGGCCTGTAAATCACGTCTTCTATTTTTTTTAAGTCTTTTACGGCTTCTATTGCCTTGGCTTCTGCCGGCTCAACTTGTGCCAGTTCGGCTATCTTCTCTTTTGCTGCGATGCGCGATATCGGCTTGTCTATTGTCCTTATGATATACAGGTAGGGGTCTCCTTCGCTCACTATCTCCTCGATGTTCTTGAAGTCCTTGCCTGTTTTTTCGCAATAGATAAGGTAGCTGAACATCATATTGCACCAGCTTTTTTTCACCCCGTCGCCATCGCGGTAACATAGTGCAAGGGCTTTGTATGCCTCGCTGTCGCCTGCGCGCGCCTGTTGGATGAGGCTCTCTGCCCTTTGTTCCTCGGCGCGTGTCTGCATTGTTGCACTTGGGGTGTTCATCCCTGTGAAGTCGTCGTTGCACGATGTGCTGAGTGCCAGTGCTCCGGCACAAAATAGTAGCATTGTGATAAATTTTCTCATATAGCTTGTCTGTGGGTTAAATTTTGTTTTTCTCCTCTGCTTTTACTTTTAATGAGCAAGCGGGCGGTCTGTTTCTATCATTGCGGCCAAATATTTTTTATCCTCGTTGCAAATGAGGGTTCGCAACTCTTTTTTTACTATTTTAGAGCCGTAATTCAGGAGGGCGGGGCGTGTTGCTCCCTCTTTCTCCTATTTTAATGATAATGGTTATATGAAAAACATAGTAAAGACAATAGCCCTTGTGCTGCTTTGTGCGGTGTATGCAGCGTGTGCGGGGCAGGGTGGCGATGCTGCCCTTTACGATGCCGGTGTGTCGTTGCAGCTTGCCGAGCATCGTGCGCAGAACATTTCCGACGTGCATTATTCGCTCTCTTTCTCCATACCCCGCGAAAAAGATAGTGTCGTAACGGGCAGGGCAGAAATCTCTTTTAAGATAGATGCTCCGCAGGAGGTTGTTCTCGACTTCAGGGATTTGCAGAATGTGGGCAGTGTGGCGGTGAATGGCACTCTCGTGCAGCCGGCTATGCGTAACGAGCATATAATTCTGCCTGCTGCGGCAATGGCGGCAGGCGATAACCGCGTCTCGCTCTCCTTTGTGGCGGGCAACCAATCGCTCAACAGGAACGACGAGTTTCTCTATACTCTTTTTGTGCCGGACAGGGCCCGTACGGCCTTTCCCTGTTTCGACCAACCGTCGATGAAGGCGCTCTTTGAACTCACACTCGAGGTGCCTGCCGACTGGGTGGCGGTGTCCAACACCGCTGTGGTTGCCGATAGCATAGCGGGCGACAGAAGGGTTATATCCTTTGGTCGCACCGAGCCGTTGAGCACCTATCTCTTCTCGTTTGTTACCGGCAAGTTCAGCCACAGCACATATAACGGCAAGGGGCGCACCATCACTGCCTACCATCGCGAGACCGACGAAGCACGCATTGCACAGCTGCCTGTGATATTCGAACAGGTGGTGGCATCGCTCGATTGGCTCGAGGAGTACACCGGCATTGCCTATCCTTTTGCAAAATACGACTTTGTTATTCTCCCCGGCTTCCAGTATGGTGGTATGGAGCACACGGGTGCCACGCTCTACAACGATGCGGCTCTCTTCCTCGGTGCGCACCCCACACCCGACGAAGTGCTCTCCCGTGCCCAAATAATTGCCCACGAAACTGCGCATATGTGGTTTGGCGACCTGGTGACGATGGAATGGTTCGACGATGTGTGGACAAAAGAGGTCTTTGCCAACTACTTTGAGGCGCGTATGACCGAGCCTCTCTTTCCGCAGGTGAATCACCGCCTTGAGCGGTTGCGCCGTGTGGTGGTGTCGGCAATGAGCGAGGACCGCACAATGGGTACTACCCCCATAAAGCAGCCGCTTGGCAATTTGAACGATGCAGGGCTTGTTTACAGCAATATAATATATGACAAAGCGCCCGTGATGCTCGAAAAACTTGTGGAGATAATGGGTGAGGATGCCTTCCGCGAAGGGGTGCGCGACTATCTGCACCGCTACTCCTATGGCAATGCCACTTGGGAGGGGCTCATAGATATTTTCGACTCCAAGTGCAGTGCCGACCTGCGCTCCTTCAGCAACGCGTGGGTGCACGAAAGGGGTATGCCACACATCTCCTTTGCCACCGACGGGCACAGCCTCACCGTGCGCCAAAGCGACCCTTTAGGCCGCGGGCTTGTGTGGCCTCAGCGCTTTAATGTGCGTTTGCTGGGCGACACCGTGTGCGATGTGGAGATAAATATTACCGATACCCTGCAGGTGGTGACGCTGCCGTGCAAGGCGCAATATATATTACCCAATAGCGACGGGCGCGGTTACGGCTATTTGCGCCCCTGCGACAGCAGTGTCGCCCGGTTACTCTGCAATTGGTGGAAGATCGATGATGAGGTGTGCCGCCAGGCGCAGTTGATAAACCTGCACGAGTGTTACCAACAGGGTGTTGTGGGGGCACGGGAGTGGATAAATTCCGTTATCGACGGGCTTGCGGTGGAGGGCGATGCACTTGTGGCATCCACCCTGTGCAGCTATCTGTCGCTGCCGCTGGACGAGTTGCGCGACAGCACCGTGGAGCAGCGCCTGCTTGCCTTGTCGCAGAATCACAGCCTGCCATCGTGTCGTCTGCAGTTGCTGCGCACCTTGGTCTCATCGGCCACCTCGCCTGCCGTGTGCAATTATATATACAATGTGTGGGAGGGTGGTGCGCACCCCTTGGCAAGTGAGAACGACTATATGAATATGGCCTACGAACTTGCCCTGCGCTACCCCGAGAAATATGAGTATATTGTGGAGAAACAGGCCGCCCGAATAAGCAACCCCGACAGAGCGCGGCAGTTTGCCTTTATATCACAAGCCGTGAGCCCTTCGGTGGCCGAGCAGGAGCGCCTGTTTGCTCTGTTGCTCACGCCCGAAGGACGCCGCACCGAGCCGTGGGCCATAAAAGCTCTCTCGCTCCTGTGCCACCCGCTGCGCGAGAAACAGGCGGTAAAATATATACGCCCTGCGCTCGATGCATTACAGGGGATACAGCGCACCAACGACATATTCTTCCCCACTCGCTGGGCAAGGTCCCTGTTACGCTCCTGCAGAAGCGCCGAGGATGCAGCCGCCCTCAATGACTTCTTTAGCGACAACCCTGCCTACCCGCCATTGCTCAAAAGCAAAATATTGCAGGCAGCCTGGTTGCTATACAGAGCACAGGGCATCACTTCCACCTATTAACCCAATGCTTATCTATGAGTGGTTGCAGCTCGGCCGGGTCGCCGAGCTGCATTTTCTTGCACTCCTCCATTATGTAGTCGCGCAGTTCGGCAGGGAAATCTTTGGCCTTTTCCCAATACTCTATGCGCCCCATCCAGGAGCCGTGGAAAGTGGTGTCGCTGGTTAGTGTCAGTTCCCCCTTCCGCCCGCACTCGGTATATTCCCCGTCGCGGTATATATATGTACAGTACAAGTAGGGTATAATCTTGTATGCGCCGCAACGCAATTTGCTCACCTGGGCACTGTAGTATTTACCGTCGTCGCCAAAAATCTTTATAGATGCAAAATCGTTGTCAAAGTAGCGGTCGCCCACGCTGTACGACTTGTATATCCACACCCCTTTGAGTGCATCGGCCGGTATTGTCTGCGCCTGTGCACAGACAACAATTTGCGTGAAAATGTATAGCAACAAGCAATGTTTAATGATTTCTCTTTTCATAATTGTCCTATTTGATGGTTAATAAAAAATCTTTATCTCTGTTATAGCGTTGCAATGAAATTGTCCCACTCTTTTGAACTCCCCTTTTTCCCGAATACCTTGTAGTACAGGCGGCTGCGGGTGCTGCTTATGCTGCTTGCCTCTTTGCATAGGATGGTTGCTATCTGCGAAGGCGAAATGCCTATCTTCAGCAGCAGGCACACGCGGAATTCGTGGGTAGATATATGGCATACGTGGCGCAAACGGCTTGCAAAATTGGGGTAAATGGGCTTAAGCTGTTGTTCAAGTTCCTCGAAATCCTCTTCTTTGAGCGTTTCGCCTCGTTCTATGCGGCCAAGCAGCACTCTATAGTATTCCGAACCATAGAAATCCTGTTCCACCTGTTGCATTGCCATTGCCACAGGCTGCGGCAGCAGGTTGTTCTGCTCGCGTATTTGCTCCAGTTCCTTTTTAATTGCTCTGTTCTTCTTGTATGTGTGCCACCCGTAGAGGGCAAGAATACCGATGAAAAGGAGAGAAATTGTGAGCAGATATATAAGTTCGCTGTTGGTGCGCCGCAGTTTGCGTTCCGATGTCGAAAGCACAAAATTGGTGGTGGCGCTGTCGCGTTTGTCTATATTTTGTTTTACTATGTTTATGATTTCGTTTCGGCGGTTGTTGCTCATTGTCTTTATCTTTACCCACGTCTCCAGCTCCAGATTGTTGTGTATGGTGTACGTAGTGTCGTTTACAAAATTCATATGCATCATAAACCGCCCGTTTTCCACCATAAGGGTGTCGCTGTGGTCGTAAACAAAGGTGTATTCGGCCATCTCCTGCGGAATGACAACCATTTCGCTCCCTGCCGATAGCAGTTCCACGTGGTAGAAAGTGCTGTCGGGTTCATAAATTTTGCAGCGTGTGTAGCCCTGCTTGTCGGGGTAGGTGTATGTGTACCCTGTGGGGAACGTAACCTTTTGCAAAGCCCACACTCCTGTCATTGTGAACTCTTCGGCATCCCTGTCGCCGCTGCTGCTGCAACTGCAAAGCAGGGTAGTGACAATAAGCAATAGAGTTATGTTTGTAATTTTCATCGCATACGGTTTATGTTTGTGGCAAATTTATATAATAGCGCTTGTAAATCAATTGGCGTGGCTTTGCAAAAAGTTTGCATTTGTCGTTTTGCCGCTCTTGTTTTTGCTCAACCCTAAATTTAACAAAACTTATTTGTATAAATCATAAAATTTTATCATTTTTACAAAGAATTTGCCTAACGTAGCGTAAACCACCCGTTTACACCCGTTCTGTTGTGAATGCAAATAATTGTTAACTAACTAAATATCAACACTATGATTAAAAGAATTTCTACCCTTTTAATTGCGCTTTGTGCGTTTGTCGCTATTAAAGCGCAAGAGCCTTCCTTCTCAACCGAGGAGGCACCTGTATGGTATTATATCCAGTTCAAGACAGGTGAGGCTATTCTTGGCGACCAGGGTGAAGGCAACAACCTTCTCACAATGAAGGGTGCCGAAAGCCCCAATCAGTGGGCACTCATCGGTGATGCCGACAATTTCTATCTTAAGAGCCGTTGGGGCAATTATGTCTATTACACCGGTGGCTACTTTGCTTCAAGCTCCACAAACAAAACCGCGCTTAAACTGATATCAAGCCCTAACAATAGTGGCTATTACGAGATTCAGCGCACAGCTGCAAATGGCAAGAGTATGAACCAATGGGGCGGTTCCGGTGCCGGCAAGCAACTGGGCGAGTGGAATGCGGGTGATGTGAACAACCCCATCTCTTTCGTTACCGAAATGCCAGCTCCCGTGCCCGATTTCTTTAGTTACGAGGATGCCCCCGAGTACTACTACATACAGTTTGCCAACGGCGAGAATCTTCTTGTAGATAATGGCGATGGCGCCAATGTTACCACAGCACTGCTTGGAAACGAGACAAAGAACCAGTGGATGATGATGGGTAGCCCCTCGATGTTCTATATGAAGAGCCGTGCCGGCTATTGGTTATATTACAGCGAGGATAACAGACTCTTTACCACATCGTCTACAAGCCGCACACCGTTGCGTCTTGTCACAACAGGCAATGCCACATACCCCGGTTGTTACGAGATACAGCGCACTGCTGCATCGGGTAAGTCGATGAATCAGAATGGCGGTACCGCTACAGGTGTAACCATTTGTGAATGGAATGCAGGCGATTCAAACAATCCTCTTACAATAAATTCCTGTGTGCCTCCCGTTCCCACAATGAGCGATGGCGACAACGAACATTGGTATGTAATCAATTATATGGGTGCCGACCAATACCTCTCCGATGGTGAGATTGGTGCCGCTCCCGGCAACGTCGCTCCTATTGTAAAGAAAGAGAATCTGTGGAAGTTTACCGGCACCAAAGATAATTTGCAAATCATAAGCAACAGCGGTAAATATATAACCATCGCCGACGGGGCTGTGGCTCTCTCGAACGAGCCTTATGCTGCAGGCTTCAAATTGGTTGAAACAAACTACTCAACTAACCCGTATAAGTGGGAGATTCACTCTGCCGATGCATCACTGTCGAAATATAAACTACAGCTTAAAAAGAGCACCGGTTTGATACTCGCCAGCACATCCAAGAGCGTCTATTATCCCGTTCAGTTCCTTTCGCCCGATGATATAAAGGCCAATTATGACGATTTCTATGTGGCAGGTATCGAGGGCTACACCCCCGAGCACAAACACACCTTGTGGTATACAAAGCCCGCTACACTCACAGGCGTTTCAAACACCTGGATGGAGTACTCGCTGCCCATTGGTAACGGCCAGCTCGGTGCATCGCTCTTCGGTGGCGTGCAGACCGACGAGATTCAGTTCAACGATAAAACACTGTGGAGTGGTGGTCCGTCGCAGTATGGTATTTATGAGAACTTCGGTAGTGTGTTTGTAGAAGATATGAGCTATGAATTCGGTTATGGTGCCGGCAATGGTATTACCGATTACTATCGCCAGCTCGATATCGAAAATGCAACAGGAACCGTATGCTACAAGAACTCCGACAAGAGTGTTACATACAAGCGTGAGTATATTGCCAGCTACCCCGACAAGGCTGTTATCTGGCGCTATACCGCAAGCGAGGAGGGCAAGATAAGCCTGCGTTTCTCAATGGCAAGCGGTGCCCCCGGTATTGTTGCCACAACAACCTACAACGACGGAACTGCATCGTTCAGCGGTTCGCTCCAGACAATCAGCTATGCAGCTCATTTGAAGGTTGTGCCCGAGGGTGGTACAATGAAAACCACCTCTAATGGAGTGGTTGTTGAGGGTGCTAATTCGGTATTGGTTGTTCTTGTGGGTATCACCGACTTTGTTGCCGACCAGGTTTCTCACGTGTCGGGCCGCAAAGCCGACCTTCCTGCCGATGCAGCTGCACAAGCCGATGCCGCTGCCTCACAGAGCTGGGATGCGCTCTACAGCAAACACGTTGCCGACTTTAAGCAGTACTACGACCGCGTGTCGTTCGAGATTGCAGGCACCGAAAACGTAATGCCTACAAACGAGATGATTGATGCCTACAATGCAGGTTCAATGACAAGTAACCTTATGCTTGAGCAGCTCTATTTCCACTATGGCCGCTATCTTGAGATATCTTCTTCTCGCGGTGTGGACCTCCCCAGCAACCTGCAGGGTATCTGGAACAACCGTTCCGATGCTCCCTGGCATTCCGATATCCACGCCAACATCAATGTGCAGATGAACTATTGGCCTGCAGAGCCCACCAACCTCACCGAGATGCACGTTCCTTTCCTCAACTATATTATAAACGAGGCATCGCAGCCCGAGTGGAAGGAGAGAGCAAACATCTCCGGTCAGGCACGCGGTTGGACCTGCCTCACAGAGAACAACATCTTTGGCGGTATCAGTGGCTTTGCGCCCAACTACGTTATTGCTAATGCTTGGTATGTAACACACTTGTGGCAGCACTACCGCTATACTTTGGACAAGGAGTATCTTGCAAAGGCATTCCCCGCAATGCTTGGCGCATCACAGTTCTGGGCCGACCGTATGGTTCTTGCTGCCGACGGTACATACGAGTGTCCCAACGAGTACTCACCCGAGCACGGTCCCGGCAGCCAGAATGCCGTGGCACACGCACAGCAGATTGCTTGGGAGTGTCTCGACAACACAATCAAGGCTGCCGATATTCTTGGCGGTGTGGAGGCCGGTGTAATCACCGAGGCCGACTACAATCTCATTACCGACCGCTTTGCAAAAATGGATAAGGGTATTGCCACCGAAATCTATACAGGTGATTGGGGTGCAACATACAACGATGTTCCCACCGGTGCCAAGCTCATCCGTGAGTGGAAATACAGCCCATTCACAGCATCGAGCGACCGCGGTCACCGTCATATGTCGCACCTGATGGCTCTCTATCCCTTCGGCCAGATTACTCCCTCGAGCGAGTTTTTTGAGCCTGCCATCAACTCAATGAAGCTGCGTGGCGACGAATCTACAGGTTGGTCGATGGGCTGGAAGATAAACCTTTGGGCACGTGCTCTTATGGGCGACCGCTCACACGCAATTTTGCGCAAGGCGTTGAAGCACTCTACATCATACGGAACCAACCAGTATGCAGGTGGTATATATTACAACCTCTACGACTCGCACGCACCCTTCCAGATAGACGGTAACTTTGGTGCTTGCTCGGGTATTGCCGAGATGATGTTGCAGAGCCACAGCGACACATTGCAGATACTCCCCGCACTGCCTACCGAATGGGCTACAGGTGAGTACACCGGCCTCAAGGCTGTGGGCGACTTCACTGTTGGTGCCAAGTGGGCCGAGGGCAAGGCTACACAGATAAGCATAAGCAATAATCAGGGCCAGCCCCTCTATGTGAACTATCCGGGCCTCGGCCAGGCTACAATCTATGTGAACGATGCCGTGGTTACTCCCGAAAAGGTGAACGACAATGTGTATTCTATCCCCAGCAAGGCTGCCGACAAGATTAATATCTTCTTTGGCGAGGTGCCCACAGGTATTGAAGATACTGTGGCCGATGCTGCGAGCACAAGCCCCGTATATGACCTTATGGGCCGCAAGGTGCTTGTTCCCGAAAAAGGACGTGTATATATTCAGGACAATAAAAAATTCATTGCAGAGTAACTCTGCAATGAATACATAAAAAGAAGATGACTAAAAAGTGTATTTGGTTCCCCAAATTTGGCTGCACTCGTTGTAAAATCACAAAGTAAACTTTGCATTTAACTCGTTTGCACAAATTTTTTGCGTTACGCTTGCCTTCAAAATCCTCATTTACG
>JAFVSR010000018.1 GCA_017503645.1 Bacteroidaceae bacterium
CAACCTTGGCAAGGTTGTGCTCTACCAACTGAGCTATTTCCGCAGTTTCTGTATAGTTAAATTTTCAAAGAATTTGAGCGGAAAACGAGGCTCGAACTCGCGACCCCAACCTTGGCAAGGTTGTGCTCTACCAACTGAGCTATTTCCGCAGTTTCTTCGAAACTGCGAGATTTTCTGCTGCGCTCGGCATAAGAATGAATTCTTCTGCTCTCACTGGCAACGAAAATTCCGCAATCTCTGTTTTTTCTTCGAAACTGCGAGATTTTCTGCTGCGCTCGGCATAAGAATAAATTCTTCTGCTCTCACTGGCAACGAAAATTCCGCAATCTCTTTAGTCCAAACATCCACTCACAAGTGAGCTTTTGTCCGTGTTGCGAGTGCAAAGGTACAACAATTTTTCTTTTCAGCAAGCATTCTTGGCACTTTTTTTCAAAAAAATCCAATCTTTTTGCACCACAAGTCCGTTAATCGCTCTGTCACAGTACATTAGCACATTCTATCACGATAATCCTCGTAACCATACACGCGCAACATCTGCAACTCGCCTGTTTCGCGCAAGAAGGCTATGCTTGGGTGCGATATCCCGTTAAACATATTAGTCTTTACGGTTGTGTAGTGTATCATATCCTCGAACACCACCGCATCGCCCACCTTCAATGGTTGCGGGAAGCGCCAACTACCCATATAATCGCCGCTCAAACAGCTGTTTCCACCTAAGCGGTAGATATTCTCGCTGAATGGCGCCCCTTTTACCGCATCGGGTTCAAGCGATTCGGCACCGGTAACCTTCGGCTGGTAGGGCATCTCCAGGCAGTCGGGCATATGGCAGGTAAAGCTCACATTTAGGATAGCCGTGCGTATGCCGCGGCTCTCTACTATATCAACAACGTGCGAAACCAGAGAGCCCGTCTGCCAGGCAAAGGCCGAGCCCGGTTCCAGAATTATTTGAAGATTGGGATAACGCCCGCGCAAACCTTTGAGCAAAGCGATAAGATGCTCCACATCGTAGTCCTTGCGTGTCATCAAGTGACCACCACCAAGATTAAGCCACTTTATTTTGGGCAGCCACGCACCGAATTTCTCCTCAATGTGCTGCAACGTGTGTTCAAGGGCATAAGAATCGGACTCGCAGTGGCAATGGCAATGGAACCCCTCGATACCCGCGGGCAGGTCGGCGGGCAACAGGTCGGCCGTAACGCCGAAACGACTGCCCGGTGCGCAAGGGTTGTACAATTCGGTTTCAATCTCGGAATATTCGGGATTTATTCTCACGCCACACGATATTGCGTGCCCCGCACTCTTTGTCATAGGATAGAAGCGCTCGTATTGCGACAGGGAGTTAAACGAAATATGACTGCTGCAACGCATCATTTCGGGAAACTCCTCTGCGGTATATGCCGGCGAAAAAGCGTGCACCCTGCTGCCGAACTCCTCGTAGCCGAGGCGTGCCTCATATATTGAACTTGCCGTAACAGAGCCTATGTATTCACGAAAGACAGGGAATGTTTTCCATAGAGCAAATGCCTTAAAGGCCAATATTATCTCTACACCGGCCTCGGCAGCCACACGGCTTATGAGCGACAGGTTGCGACGTAACAAAGCCTCTTCCATCACATAGCAGGGCGAGGGTATCTTATTTATAATCTCCTTATCCATTATCCTATTGTTTTTAATTTAGCAAATTTAAGCAGCAGGGTTTTTGTTCCCGCATTTTTGAAATTTATCACAGCTTTGGCATTTTCACCCGCACCCTCGACCGACTGCACCATACCCACACCAAAACGGTCGTGCTGCACAATGGCACCCGGCGAAACGGGTGTGTGGTTGCTCTTGGGCGCTGAATAGTCGCGCTCCACATCGGAGAGGCGCTGCAAGCGTGGGTGCCCCATAGAAGAAGCATCCACTACACGTGTTGCCGGTTGCTGCGGTGTCGGGAAACGGCTGCCACCAAACAGCGAACCGCCGTCTGCTGCCGCACGCTGCTGCCCCGCGAACATATTGCCGCGCCTGTTTGCAGCAGCAAACATACCGCTGCGCTGCTGCGCTTGCGTGGTTGCAATATTGCCACTGCGCGACAAGCACCCCTCATCTATCTCATCTATGAAACGGCTGGGTTCGTGATACTCCGTCGTACCATAATGGTAACGCGTCTTGGAGTGTGTGAGAATACAATAATCCTGTGCGCGGGTAATTGCCACATAGAAAAGCCTGCGTTCCTCCTCCATCTCGCGTGGCGACACCAATGCGCATTGGTTGGGGAAAAGTTCCTCCTCGAGCCCCACCACGAACACAGCCTTGAACTCAAGCCCCTTGGCCGAGTGTATTGTCATAAGCGTTATGTGATTGTCACCCGCCTCGTCACCGGCATCCTGGTCGGACATAAGCGACACCTCGGCAAGGAAGTCGGGCAGGCGGTTATACTCGTTACCCTCTTCAAGGCGCATATCCACAAACTCCTTTATACCATCGACAAGCTCCTGCAGGTTCTCCTGCCTTGCCTTGCCCTCCACGCTGTTGTCGCGGAATATATCGCCCCACACACCGCTCTCGCTCACAACCACCGAGGCCACCTCCGAGGCGTTTTTCTCGGCAGCCACTGCTGTAAAACTCTCGATAAAGCCCACAAAGCCCATCAATTTGGCAAGTGTTCCTTTGTTAACCTGTAGGTCATATCCCGCGGGGTTCTGCAACACATCCCACATACTCGCCCCATTATCTATTGCAGCCTGTTTCACCTTTTGCAATGTGGTATCGCCTATTCCTCGCGCGGGGTAGTTTATTATGCGCTTCATAGCCTCCTCGTCGTGGTGGTTGCATATAAGACGGAAATAAGCTATCACATCCTTTATCTCCTTGCGCTGGTAGAACGAAAGACCGCCATATATGCGGTACGGGAAGGAGCGTTTGCGAAAGGCCTCCTCGAAAATGCGCGACTGCGCGTTTGTGCGATAAAGCACTGCAATGTCGCAAAAATCAAGCCCCTTGCGGCGGCGCAGTTCGGTAACCTTATTAGCGACAATCTCGCCCTCTTCAAAATCGGAATATGCCGAGCAGACGGCAAGCGGTGAGCCCACAGCACGTTGCGAATATACTGTTTTCTCTATCTGGTGAGCATTTCTTCTTATGAGGCTGTTGGCCGCATTCACTATCATTTGTGTTGAGCGATAATTCTGCTCCAACTTGAATATTTTAGCCCCTTTATAGCGCTCGGTGAAACCAAGAATATTGCCTATGTTGGCGCCACGGAAGGAGTAGATGCTCTGCGCATCATCGCCCACCACACACACTGCCTGACGCTCCTTGGTGAGCTGCCACACTATTGCCGCCTGCAGGGAATTGGTATCCTGATACTCATCCACAAGCAGATAACGGAACTTGCGCACATACTTTTCGCGCACCTCGGGAAACTCATCGAACAGCCTGTATGTATTGAGCAACAGGTCGTCGAAATCCATTGCGTTGGCCTGCTTGCAGCGCTCGCAATAACTGCTGTATATATAACGGGTATTGGGAATACGTGCGCGCTGGTCATCGCCCAACAGCCCTGCATCGGAAGCATATTCGGCAGGCATAATAAGACTGCTTTTGGCCGACGATATACGCTCGCCCACCACAGCCGGCTTATACACCTTGTCATCGAGCTGCATCTCCTTGATAATGCTCTTTATAAGGCTGCGCGAATCGGCCTGGTCGTAAATGGTAAAATTGGAATCGTAGCCAAGCAGATGAGCCTCTTTGCGCAATATCTTTGAGAATACAGAGTGAAACGTACCCATCCATATGGCCGAAGCATCAATCTTGCCCACGCCTGCCGCTATACGCTCTTTCATCTCCTTGGCAGCCTTGTTTGTAAAGGTGAGCGCCAGGATAGACCACGGTTCGTAGCCCATCTCTATCAGATAGGCTATTTTATAGGTGAGCACCCTTGTCTTTCCCGAACCCGCACCGGCTATAACCAGCGAAGGCCCGTCGCAGTAGCGCACTGCGGCAAGCTGCGCAGCATTGAGTTCCTCTTCAAAATTTATTCCCATTACCTTCATTACAATATTGCGCGAAGATATGCAAAAAATAGCAGAAACGCGAACATAACCGCCGAAGATACGTTTATAAAATTGAACATTTTATTTAACCCCTATATGAGTACAATAGTTAAAAGCAACATCACAGGCTTTCAGATGCCTGTGCTTCTCTACCCCACCACAGCGCTTGCGCCTTACATAAGCCAGATGACCATAGAATACCACTATGGCAAGCACCTGCAGGCCTATGTAAACAAACTTAACGAGCTTGTTACCGATAGCGACTTCGAAGGTATGACACTGCGCGAGATTGTAGGAAGCGCACCCGACGGCCCGCTATTCAACAATGCCGGCCAAGTGCTCAACCACTCGCTCTATTTCGAGCAGTTCACCCCCACAGCGCCTGCAAACAACCGCCCCACAGGGGCTTTGGAAAGCTCCATAAGATTCGATTTCGGCAATTTCGACACGCTTAAAAAGAAGATGGAAGAGGCTGCAGCCGCGCTGTTCGGCTCGGGCTGGGTGTGGCTTGCACAAGACGAAACGGGCAAGCTCAACATAATAAGCTGCCAGGGCGGCGACAACCCTATACGCTACCATATGACACCCCTGTTGGGCATAGATGTATGGGAGCACGCCTACTACCTCGACTACCAGAACCGCCGCGCCGACCACGTAAAACAGCTGTGGAACATCGTAGATTGGGAGATGATTGAAAGCCGACTAAATATGTAAAAACAGCGCAAGGGCAACAAATGTGTTGCCCTTGCGCTGTTTTTACATATATTCTAAACTACTTAGCCTCTTTTACCATATAGATAATCACAGGCAAGTGGTCGCTGTAGCCATTGAGCCAGATGCCGCTTGCGTGGGTGCGCTTGGGCGAGCCCCTATACTTACCCTCGGTCTGCATCATATAGCTGCGAGAGAAAATCTCGGGTTTGTAGAATTTAAGCGTGCTCCTGTCCTTGCCCACAAGGTTGGCGGTAAACACCACCTGGTCGAATAGGTTCCAGTCGCCTTTATATTTGAGTGTACCCACACCATCCTCGCGCAACACCTTCCACCAGGGGTTATACAGGTCGGCAGGGCTCTTCAAATCCTCGCGGTAGCGCATAGCACCAAGACACTTTTTCATACTCTTGTCATCGGGGTCGTCATTCATATCACCCATAATTATGACTTTTGAATCGGGGTGCTCGGCCATAAGGGAATCCTTCAACTCACGCACCTGTACTCCGGCACGCTCGCGGGCAGGTGATGAGGCATAGCGCGAAGGCCAGTGGTTTACAATCATATGTACACGCTCGCCGCTCATCATACCGCTCACCACAAGGAAACCGCGTGTTTTATACTCGTCGCTGCCATCTTCCATCAGATAGGGAGCAAGTTTATATGCATAGGGCTGGAACAGGGCGGGGTTGTAAAGCAGAGCACAATCGACTCCACGCGCATCGGGGCCCTCCACGTGTATAAACTTCCATCCACGCGCAGCCAGCGCATCGCTCTCTACAAGCGCCTGCAGCACACGGCTGTTCTCTATCTCCGAAACACCGACGGCAGCCATACCCACGGGCAGCATATCCGAAGCCATATCGGCAAGCGCCTCCGACATATTCTTTACCTTGTTCACATACTTCATAGTGCCCCACTTGTTCTTTCCGTCGGGCAGATACTCATAGTCGTTTTTACCCTCATCGTGTATGGTATCGAACAGGTTCTCAAGATTATAGAAACCCACCGCATACATTTCAAAACGCTTTTGCTGCGCCGCAACCTGCCCGCACAGCAACGCCACAAGCAACAGGGCTGCAACTGAATGATAAAATCTTCTCATATTATTTACACAAATCTTATTCAAAAATACCCGCTAAATGGGTTCAATGCGTAAAAGTACTACTTTTTATCTTATTTGCGAGAGAAAAAAGAAATATTTTTCACACATTGAAATTTTAACTTTTTTCAAGTCAAAAAAGCATATAATTTACTTTTTATATTATCTATTTTTTACAATCTTTGTGGGAATTTTAGAATATCGGTGGCGAACAATAGGTAAAACACGCCTTACAACAACGATAAAAGATTTAATTTTAATAATTTATAACAGATGAAAAGATTTTTGAAATTTGCAGTGCTCTTTTTTGTCTGCTTTGCGTGGAGCAGTAATGCCCTTGCATTCACAGACGGGAAAGATCCCATACAAGTCGTTTTTCGATTTGTAAACGGGGACGATATGTTCTATGTCCCCTGGAACGGCAATGACACCAGTTTGAAATCGCTGTGCGACGTGCTCAGAGAGAATTCAAATGGTGTCGGCTCTATTTATGTGGATGGCTACGGCGACACCAAGAAGCAGTCGATGATTCGCTGCAACCGCGTAAAGTCGGAGCTTATCATCCGCACCGGTGTGACCGAAAACACATTTGCCACCACAAACAATGTGGGCGAGTTCAATGGTATGAAAGATGTTGTTGTGGTAACCGTGGTTGTCCCCGAGGGCGAAAAGGAGGAGATTGTAGCAGCAACGCAAACCACTCCCACCGCACCCGTAAAGAGCGAGGAAAAGAAACAGAGCGTGCCCACAAAGATGCCCGTGCATTTTGTAATGGACACCACCGCTACAGCAGATGCCACCACAATGGTTGTGCCCTCTTTCACAGGCAGCATAGACAAGGACCAGTTCACATTCACCGAGAGTATGCTCGACGAGGACGAGGATGTTATTCAGGGAGCATCGGCAATGACCACATCGAGCGACGACTATTTCCTCTCGGAAGTGGGTTACCGCTGGAGTTCTATGCGATTCAAACAGCGTGGCTACGACTCGCAATACAATAATGTATATGCCAACGGCGCCCTGCTCAACGATGCAGAGCGTGGCACATTCAGCTATGGTATGATTGGCGGTCTCAACGATGCCACACGTAACCAGGAGAGTAGCACCTACCTCGAGAACAGCGGCTTCGGCTACAGCACCGTGGGCGGAGCAAGCAACATAAATATGCGTGCCAGCCAATATGCAGCCGGCCACAAGATGTCTTTCGTAGCCTGCAACCGCAACTACCTTGCACGCCTTATGTACACCTACTCCACCGGCCTTATGAGCAACGGATGGGCATTCACCGCATCGGCATCGTACCGCTGGGCCAACGAGGGTGTCATCGAGGGTACGTTCTACAACTCACTTGGCTACTACTTGAGCGCATACAAGAAGATTAACGACAAGCACAGCATCTCAATAGCCACTTGGGGTTCACCCACAGAGCGCGGACAGCAGGGTGCAGCCACCGAGGAGGCATACTGGCTTGCCAACAGCCACTACTACAACCCCAACTGGGGATACCAGAACGGCGAAAAGCGTAATGCCCGCGTGGTAACATCGTTCGAGCCCACCGCCCTTTTCACTTGGGATTTCCAAATTAACCGCGAGACAAAGCTCACCACATCGGCAGCCTTCAAATATGGCAGTTATGGAACAACCGCACTCGGTTGGAACGGAAACGCAGCCGACCCACGCCCCAACTACTACAAGAATCTCCCCAGCTCGGCCTACAACGTATGGGACCTCTCATACTACGACGACCCCGCCAACGCAGCCGAGCGCGAGGACAACATAGCATCGTGGTGGGAGCTCTACAACTACTGGAAGGAGAGCAAGGGCAACCGTCAGCTCAACTGGGACTATATGATATATGCCAACCAGCAGGCCAACAAGGTGGGCGGCGAGTGCCTCTACTATGTTGAGGAGCGCCACAACGACCAGATTATGCTCAGCATAGGTTCGGTACTCGACCACGAGTTCAACAAATACAGCAGAGCAAACATCGGTGTGAACATAAACACCACAAAAGGTATGCACTACAAGGAGATGAGCGACCTTTTGGGTGCCGACACATACATCGACATCGACAAATTCTCAGTGGGCGACCACGGCTCGGACAGCTATGTGATACAGAACGACATCGACAACCCCAACCGCCAAATACGCGAGGGCGACAAGTTCGGCTACAACTACGACATCTATGTAAACAAGGTGAACCTCTTCACACAGTACCAGTATAACAAGAACAAGATACACTTCTATGCCGGTGCAAACATAGACGGAACAACTATGCAGCGCGAGGGCCATATGCGTAACGGCCGCGCCACATACTTCGATGCCGACGGCAAGATGCACGACATATCCAAAGGCAAGGGCGGCACAGCCAAGTTCCTGGGTGGTGGCGCAAAGGCATCGCTCGTTTGGGATATCAACGGAAACAACAAGGTGATGATTGGTGGCGGATATTCGCAACGCGCCCCACTCGCCTACAACTCGTTTGTAGCGCCCCGCATACGCGAAGACTTTGTTGAGGGCCTCGAAACCGAGGGTATACTCAACGGTGAGGTATCATACGCATTCAAGTATGGTGCATTCGGTGCAAAGGTAAGCGCCTTCTACACCAAGATAAGTGACGCCGTGCAGCAAAGCGCGTTCTACAACGACAACGAGGGCAAGTTCACCTACTTCACAATGACCGGTGTCAACAAAGAACACTATGGCATTGAAGCAGCATTTGTATATAAGGTGACATCGGCACTCTCGTTCAATGTTCTTGCAGCAATTACCGAAGCCGAATACACCAACAACCCCCTCGGTTCGTTTATGACAGAGGACCAGCAGGAGCTTAAGAACGACAAAGAGACTGTTTATATGGATGGTGCAAGAATAGGTGGCACCCCCCTCACAGCCCTCAGTTTCGGTGTCGACTACAACGTAAACGGCTGGTACCTGAGTGCAAACCTCAACTACTACGACCGCATCTACGTGAGCCCCTCACTCTACGCACGCAAAGCAAGTATGGTGAAGGATGAAGGCGGATATGACGAGAACGGCAATGCCGTATCGAGTCTCAATGTACCCTCACAGTTCCACGGCGACGGCGGTTTCCTGCTCGATGCATCCATAGGCAAGAGCATAAGACTCAAAGGCGGCAAGCAGCTCAACATAAACCTGAGCCTCAACAACATACTCAACAACGAGGATATGATTACAGGCGGATATGAGCAGAACCGTGGCGACTTCAACGAGGATAACGAGAAAAAGACATACGTATTCTCAAAGAACCCCTTCTTGTACTATGCAAACGCATTTAATGCATATTTGAACATTGGTTTACGTTTCTAAAATAAGGAGGACAACAGATATGAAGACAATAAAGAATATATTTTTCCTGGTGATGGCAATGTTTGCCTTCACAGCGTGTATGAACGACTTTGACACGCCACATTTCGACACCCCTCCTTTCGGTAACAACGCCATAGGAGTGCCCAATATGACAATTTCCGAGTTCAAGGAGAAATACAGAGCACAGCTCCTGGCTGCGACACCCACCGAAATAACAGAGGACATCATAATACGCGGTGTGGTTGTATCAAACGACATAACAGGCAACGTGTATAAGCAGATTGTAATAAGTGATGGCGAGGATGCCATAATATTAGGCATAAACACATCGGGCCTTTATGCCACACTGCCCATAGGCCAGATGGTGGCACTCAGCTGCAAAGGTCTCTCGATGGGTGGATACTGCTACCTGCCACAAATAGGCGTTCCCTACAACACCGAAAGATATGGCATTCAAATAGGCCGTATGAGCAAACAGGTGCTGGAGGAGCACATCAAACTGCTTGGCGAGCCCAATGAGTACTACGGCGAGCTTGTACCCGTTGAACTCACCGAAGATTTCCTTGCCAATTCGGCCAACAAAGACCTCTGCCCCCGCTATGTGATAATGAAGGGCGTGGAGTTCCAGGGCGCCGATGGCAAAGAGGTATATGTTCCGGGTGATGAGATACAGGAGCGCTACGTGAAGATAGGCAAGCAGCAGATAATCTTCCGTCTGAGCAACTATGCCGATTTTGCCAAGATGGTAATGCCCACAGGCAAACTCAACATCACCGGCGTGCTCACACGCTATAAGACAAATTCAAAGGATGTATGGCAGTTTATGCTCACATCGGACAAGGACATAACCCCCGCCGAGTAAAGCAATACATTATTTATATATAGAGTAATAATATAAAAACACAGATAACAATGAAAACATTAAAGTATCTATTCATTGCAGCATTGGCAATATTGAGTTTCAATGCCTGCGAAGATGTGCCCGAGCCCTATGAAATTCCGACAATAAACGGCGCCGGTAGTGGAAGTAATGTAAGTACACCGGAAGGTGAAGGCACATTAGAAAGCCCCTACAACGCGGCAGGCGCAAACGCCTACATAAGCACCTTGGGAGCCGATGAGAATTCCGATAAAGCAATTTATGTAAAGGGTATAATTTGCAATATCAAAGAAGCACCAAACAGCCAATATGGCAATGCAACATTCTACATCTCGGCCGACGGCAAAACCACAAGCGAGCAGTTCTATGTATTTCGTTGCCACAACCTCGAAAACAAAAAATTCACCGACAATTATGTTCTGAACGTAGGTGACGAGGTAATCATCTATGGCAAGGTGGTAAACTACAAAGGCAACACTCCCGAAACAGTGCAGAACGAAGCTTACATCTACTCGCACAGCGCTACTACCACCGAGCCCGAGGAAACCGTCGAGATGACCGTTGCAGAGGCTATTGACAATTTCACTGCCGGTAAAAAAGCAATTGTAAAAGGATACATAGTAGGTTGGATTGAAGGCAAGAGTTATAACGAAGGTGCAAGATTCAACGGCAACGTAACCGAACCTGAAGGACAAACCGATATTTTACTTGCCGACAGCCCCGATGAAACCGACCCCGTAAAATGTATTCCCGTGCAGTTGCCTAAAGGTGATGTACGCAACAAAGTGAACTTGCAAGACAACCCCGACAACTATAAAAAACAGGTTACACTCACCGGTATTATAGAAGCATACTTTGGCGTTCCCGGCCTCAAGAGCGTTACAAAGGCTTTGTTCGAGGGCGAAGAGGATAGTGAAGATACACCCGTAACAGATGCATATATTAACGAAACATTTGCAAGTAGTTTCGGCACATTCACAACTGCACAAACTGTAGGCAACTACCCCTGGGTAATCGATTACAGCTGTGCCAAAGTTACTGCATACGACAGCGCAAGCGAAGAAAACAATGCAGCCGAGAGCTGGCTTGTTTCACCTGCAATAGATTTCTCAAAAGAAACAGAGGCATACATCATTTTCGATTACGTTGTTCGCTATACCGAAAGTGGCAAGGTTAAGGATTATAGCCAGCTACTCATAAGCAACGACTACACCGACGACGTTGCTACAGCCACTTGGACAGCCATCGATTACAATGTCAAAGAAAACACCGCAGGCTGGACTTTCTACAACACAGGCAAGATAGCCATCCCCGCGGAATTTATGGGCAAAGAGAATGTGAGAATAGCATTCAAATACACATCGTCGGCAACAAAGGCCGGTACTTGGGAGGTTAAGAATGTGGTTGTAGCCAAAGGTGTTGCAGACACACCCGACACACCGGAAACACCTGACACACCCGATACTCCCAACACACCCACCGGCGAGAGCCTATTGGCAAATGACAGTTTCGAAGACTGGAACGGCACAACTCCATTGAACTGGGCCGGTTCTTCAATAGGTCATAACGCAATAATATCTCAAAGCAGCGATGCCCACACCGGCAGCTATGCAGTTCTTGTGCAAGGTGCAACTGCAAACAAGCGCTTGGCATCGCAAAGTTACAAACTTGCCAAGGGAACATATACCATAAGCGCCTATATAAAGAATGGCGACAACGGAGCCGGCCAGCATCGCATAGGTTATGGTATCATCACCAATGGCAAAATTGCGAACAGCGACTATAAATACATAACCGACCCCACCCCTGCCGCAGAGGAGTGGACCGAGGTTAAGGGTGAGTTCACATTGGATTCAGCTACCGAGGTTACTATCTTGGTTATGAATTCAAAGGTTGGTAATGGCGCGCCCATCCTTGTCGATGATGTAACACTGACCACCAACGACGGTGGCATTGTAGGCGGTTCCGACGACAATGAAGGAACCGAAGATGATAATGAGGGCAACGAAGGTACAGAGGGCACTACGTTCACATACACCGCAACAACAACAGTTGAGCCCGGCAAATACATTATAGCCGCAAGCAACAATCTTCTTTTGCCTTTGGATGAAACCAAAAATTACGGATATATGCAGGTAACATCGGTTACACCAAGCAACGGCACCATTACAACAGGCGATAGCAACGTATTTACACTTGAGGCTACTACCGGTGGCTATACCATAAAAGATGCTTATGGCCGCTATGTATATATGACAGGCAGTTATAACAGTTTCAATGTAAGCCCAACTATGCCATCGGCCGATGAGGCAACCTGGACTATTACTTTCAATGCCGAGGGTAACGCTATCATAAAGAACAAATATAGCGAAAAGACCTTGCAGTTCGACAGCCAATACAACAGCTATGGTGCCTATCCCGACGAGCGTGGCACCTACCCTGTTTTGTATAAGTTGAATTAAAAACATTTTCATACCATTAAACTAAAAATCGTGCTGCTCAGCTGAGCAGCACGATTTTTAGTTTCCATTACTTCTTATCCTGCACCCCGAACGAGAGCCACGTTTCGGGTGGGAAGCACTGCTTTATAGGGTTCTTGGAATCGCTGTAGCAAGCCTTCAGTTCCTCCAAACAGTTATGTGCCACGGCACGAGCCTCCTTCAGAGCCTCCTCGGCAGCATCCTGCGCCGCGCCGGCCTGTTCCAACGACGAGCAGAGCGCCTGCAAGCGTTCCACATCCACCACAATACCCTCCTTTTGCAATACATCGGCCTGTGCCTTTACACCGGCCACCAACGACTGAGCCTTTGCAATAGGCTCCAAATAAATTTTGTTCATAAACAGTAAAATTATTATTAAAAAACACGTGCTATCACACCTGTAATCAAGCACTTTACACACAAATTTAGGTAAAAAAAGCATAGGTTGTGACACTGCACAGAGCAGATACCGCGCATCACACATATACTGCAAAACGCTATCTATCAACCATTTACACATTTGTTAATATTTATTAAAATTTACCCGTTACAATCCACAAACAGCATAAAGGAGCAGATATTTTCGCCATAAAACGGGGAAAATATTGGCAAAAGAGTTATCTTCGCACAAAGAAAACAATAACCTAAATATAGAATACTTATGAAACTATTGGAAGGAAAAACAGCCCTTGTAACAGGAGCCACACGCGGAATAGGCCGCGCAATAGCAGTGAAATTTGCCGAGGCAGGCGCAAACGTAGCCTTCACCTACCGCCAGATAAACAACAATGCACAGGAGCTCATTGAACAAATAACCGCAATGGGAGTAACCTGCAAAGGATATGCATCGGATGCATCGGACTACACAGCCACCGAAGAGACCGTGAAACAGATTCTTGCCGACTTTGGCAGAATTGACATCCTTGTGAACAATGCAGGAATAACAAAAGACGGTATGCTTATGCGTATGACCGAGGAGCAGTGGGACAGCGTTATAAACGTAAACCTTAAATCGGCATTCAATTTCACCCGTGCCGTGGTTCCCGCAATGGCCAAGCAACGCAGCGGCAGCATCATAAATATGACATCTATAGTAGGCGAGCACGGCAACGCAGGCCAATGCAACTACTCGGCATCAAAGGCCGGCGTTATAGGCCTTGCCAAGTCGGTGGCCAAGGAGATGGGCCCCCGCGGCATAAGAGCCAACTGCATAGCACCTGGTTTTATTCTCACCGATATGACCACCACCCTCCCCGAGGATGTGCGCGACGCTTGGGCCAAGAGCATACCATTGCGCCGTGCCGGAGCTCCCGAGGATGTTGCAGGTGTAGCGCTCTTCCTTGCCAGCGACTTGTCGGCATACGTCAGCGGGCAGGTAATAAACTGCTGCGGTGCAATGAGCTGCTGATGCCAACTATACATACCAATAAAGAGGCATAGCCACTGGCTATGCCTCTTTTGAGTATATCTATATTACACTAATCAATCCTTTTTGCGAGCAATCACATTCTTCACAAACTCCATAATGAGCGGAGAAGGGTGAAGCACGGTGCTCTGGTACTGGGGCTCATAAATAACACCCATATACCAATCGCAAGCTGGGAACTCCACAATATCCACAAGGCCCGATTCGGGGTGAACACCCGAGCAAAGCAAACCTGCATTCTCAAGCTCCTCGCGATACTCCACGTTGAGCTCGTAACGGTGATAGTGGCGCTCGGTAATTCTCTCACTGCCGTATGCTGCGTGAGCCTTTGAGCCCTTAGTAATAATGGTATCGTAACCACCACGACGCATAGTGCCAAAGGGATTGCCAATGCTCTTCAAATCCTCCATAATATCCACTATCTTGTGCGATGTCTTGTCGTCCATCTCGTAGCTGCTTGCATCGGCATAACCAAGCAATGTGCGGGCACACTCAACTGCCATCACCTGCATACCAAGACCTATACCAAGAGTAATAAAATTATTCTCGCGCAGATACTTGGCCGCAGCCACCTTGCCCTCGAAACCACGCGGGCCCACACCCGGGCAGATGATATATCCGTCCATACCTTTGAGCACCTCGGCGGCATTCTCGTCGGTAATCTTTTCGCTGCTTATGAAGTGAGGCTTAATCTTGCAATCGTTGTAAGCACCACACTGCGAGAGGCTCTCGTGAATACTCTTATAGGCATCCTGCAAATCGTACTTACCCACAAGACCTATGTTTATAATCCTCTTCGCATTCTTGCGACGCTCCACGAACGAGCGCCAGGGAGCAAGCGCGGGAGTTTCGCCTACCTCCTCACCGGTGAGAGTTAGAATAGCGGAATCAAGGCCCTGCTCCTGCATCTTTATGGGAACCTCATAAATAGAAGGCACATCGAGGCTCTGCACAACACACTCGGGGCGCACGTTACAGAAGCTGGCAACCTTCTTGCACAAACTGCTGCTCAACTTATGCTCGGCACGCAACACAAGACAATCGGGCTGAATACCAAGGCTCTGCAACTGTTTCACAGAGTGCTGTGTGGGCTTTGTCTTTAGCTCGCCTGCAGCAGCAAGATAAGGCACATAAGTAAGGTGCACGCACACCGCCCTGCTACCAAGCTCCCATTTAAGCTGGCGCATAGCCTCCAGGAAAGGAAGGCCCTCAATGTCGCCCACGGTACCACCAATCTCGGTAATCACAAAATCGAATTTCTCTTTGGTGCTGCCACGCTTCATCTTGCGCTTAATCTCATCGGTGATGTGGGGAATCACCTGTACGGTCTTTCCAAGATAGTCGCCGCGACGCTCCTTCTCAATAACCTCGCTATATATGCGGCCTGTTGTAAAAGTATTCCAACGTGTAGTTTTAATATCGGTAAAACGCTCGTAGTGACCAAGGTCCAAATCGGCCTCGTGACCATCAATGGTGATGTAGCACTCGCCGTGCTCCTGGGGGTTGAGAGTACCCGGAGAAACATTTATATACGGATCGAATTTTTGTATTGTAACTTTGTAGCCTCTTGCTTGCAACAACTTGCCAAGAGAAGCAGAGATAATACCCTTACCAAGAGATGACGCAACGCCACCGGTAACGAAGATGAATTTAGTTTCAGCCATATAATATTTTGTATTTAGAATATCAAAAAAAAGGTCCGTCCGAACCCCTGGCTTCGGACATACAAAGATAGTGCAAGCCGAGAGGAATACAAAATAAATTTTGTTTTTTTGAGAAAGAAAAATTAAAGCAGAATAAGCAAGAGAAAAAAGCAAAAAATATTGTGCGATAATTTGGAGGAGAGCTCGCTCGCCAACAAATTAAAGGACAATATTTTATTAAACGAGCAAAGCGAGTGATGCTTATTCTACAGGAATAAGCAGGCTTTTTTCTCAAAAAAACAAGTTCAGATGTATTCCCGAGGCGCAGCCTATCTTCACCGAAGGTAAAGATAGTGCAAGCCGACTAACAAAGTATAATATTACAAAGCGAGTGATGCTTATTCTGCAAGAATAAGCAGGCTTTTTTTCTCAAAAAAAAACAAATTCAGATGTATTCCCGAGGCGCAGCCTATCTTCACCGAAGGTAAAGATAGTGCAAGCCGACTAACAAAGTATAATACTGCAAAGCGAGTGATGCTTATTCTGCAGGAATAAGCAGGCTTTTTCTCAAAAAATACGGTTCTCGGAGCAAAAAAGGTGATTTTATGCGTTTTGAACTGAGCTATAACGCATTAAACAGAAAACCTCGGGCGACAGGTCGTTTCGGGCAGAATCTGCCTCCTGCGGAGAGTATTCAGCCCGAAAACCTTTCACCTTTCAAGTCCTGTACTTAACAATGCAGACGGCAACGGAAACAATCGACTGACGGAAAAGTAATAAACAAAAAGAACAACGTACAAACAGACTCTATAATTGATAGCCAGATTTGTACGCTGTTTCTGTTTCTAATATAGGAGGGGTATTTTTAAGAATCATAATAATTGGGCAGACGAGAAACTGCACTCCCTCCAGAAATGTAATCCTACCTACCTCAATCTGTTGGTCGGATATGACAACGAACTTTTGCTAATTGAATCAGAAAATGCTATCTGAACAATCAAATACCGTCAATGACGGCAGACGCAGCAAACCCTCGGTTTGGGAGTGTAGCGAGGTTATCTTTCGGGATGCCGAAAATTGTCGTCAAGCCGACATTTCGCACCCGAAAACCTCGCTCCACTCTGAGGTGGAGACAATCCGCTCCCGATGGTCGCAGATTGGGAAATCGTATTGAAAACGGAGTTTAACAGAATTGGATTTACAGAGCAAACCTACACCAAAGAAGTTGTTTCTATGCCACTCTATTATTGATAGATGAAAGGTATTTTAGTATTTGAGCACTTTCGATGTTTCTCATATATTGCTCCATATACTCCCAATAGGGTTGCCCTGTGGTGGTAACAGGCAAAGATAAAACTTCCTTTGCTAATCTTGTTGCACTTCTCTTATAACCAAAATTATACTTACCACGTATTCTGTCAGCAATGGTTGTTATAAACATTCCTGTATATTTGTTTATATGCTCGCTATATGCCAATGTCATATCAGATGTTGCAATGAAATCCTCTGCTTTATATACAGAGTATCCCATTGAACCCTCTCCATTACGAATAAATGCGATGCAGTTTCCCTTTTGGACGAGACTATCAACGGCTCTAACAAAGCATAACACCCCGTTGTTTAAGTTTGTTGCCCCTAAGTAACTTATACCCGAATCATCTTTCTCCAAATGGTTAAGCCCTTTTGATTTGCCAACTTCCATTCTTGGGAATAAATCTCTGATATAGAACTCACTCCAAACTACCCCCCCCCAATTTGCTGATATTCAATTGATTATCTTTTATTCTATTTTTGAAGGTTGCGAGAGTAGTGCCGAGTATATCAGTTTCAATCTGCTTCATAAATGAAGACATAAATTGAAAATCTATATCACCTGCATCTGTAACAGGAAGCAACAACTTTTCCCTCTTTATTCTTTCATCGTTTATTTCTCTGTTAAAACTATATTTTTCCGATAGACGATTGATTAGGGGAATCATAAAGAGATACGCATATTTATCTAATCCCTCTCTCTTTAATTGCGTTACGTGGTCGCTCGCAATAAATTCATATCTATGATAGAATGCACTGCCAACACTACCGCTATTAGCTAAGGTCAAGCAATCTTCAAATCGTCTTACGCTGCTATCATTGCCGATGAAGCCGTCAACCCCATTGTTGAATGATGTTGATGATACATAGGGAGTATCTCCAACTTTGTGGTCTGCTTTTTTAAGGCGCTTACCACGCTGAATTTCAGTGAATACCTCTGTAAAGTAGAATGCTTTCCAATTAGAGTGAAGCGATTTACCCCCCCCCATCAACTCGTTGATAATCAATTGTTTGCATAATTTATCAATTGTAGGTTTTAATACTTGTCTTTCTTTTAGTCGCATATACCCTTCCATAAACAGCCAATCAATTGTACCGTCTGCACATACCGGCAAGAGTATTTTTTGTCTTTTCATTCGTTGTGCATTGAATTTATACCCATACGCAAATTTACATTTCTGTTGTCCTATCATTGAAGATAAGAATAACAATGTATATCTATTATTGCGTGATGAATCCAACCACTTAATCCTCTTAACATCATCCGAAAATATCGCCTTGTAGGGATGATAAAACGAGAATCCGACACTTCCGTTATAATTCACTCCTAACACATTACTATCAAGACTTTCATTTGTAGAACAAGTGAAAGCTGTTATACCATTGTTCATTTCAGAAGCACCGATGAAAGGCATATCACCTAATTCCATATCAGCCTTTGTGAGGCGTTTCCCGCCATTTATGGAAACAACATCTTCAAGGAAGAATTCTTTCCATTTTCGGTTAGTTATTGATAAGTTATTCATCTTGGTTCTCCGTTTGGTTTTCTTCAAATAAATATCCTCTACCGTGTGTAAGCATATTGAATTCAAATGTCAGATAATCCGCCATAGTGTTTTCAAAATCCTTTTCGGTAGGTATCTCATCATTGAAATAATAGAAAGCGTGTAGCCACTCATCATCGGCTTCGATAGTTGTTTCCACGCAGAATTTAGTTTCCGATTCTATTCTTCCAAACCACACATCGAGCAAATGCTGTCGTTTGTCCTTTGCACTTGCTGTTTCTTCCAAACCGATGTGTTTACTTACTTCAAAACCGTCATCCTCAAAGTTGATAAATTTGCATAGATGGTTTTTATCGTGTGGAATACCAGCCGTAAACACTGCAATACAAGGATTTGTGCCGACACGATAAAAAGTATTCTTATTCAAAGTAATAACGCCCTCTAATGTATGATGCTTCAAAATATTATTCTTAATATTCTGTTCTTCTTTGCTCTTACCTGTAACGGAAGATTGCGGAATAATCACAATCGCCCTCGCTCCCTCTGTTAGTGAATCAAGCAGGTGCTCGGTAAAACTAATCTCATATAAGTTTGGATTATCCTTTGAGCCTTGTGAGTATGGAGGATTCATCATACCAACTGTACAACCTTTCAGTTGTAATTGGCTCGTATTCTGCTTTAAGAAATCCAAATTGTGTAGATTGCTCTTGCCATCACCTCTCAATATCATATTTGTTGTAGCGATGGTAAACATATAAGGTTGCAACTCGATACCAAACAATTGGTCGCGTCTAATGCTTCTTCTTTGTGTTTCATCATCGGTTGCCTTTACCATTTTGTGCATTGCTGCAATGAGAAAACCCGCAGTTCCGCAACAGGGGTCAAAAACCTTATCTGTTGGTTTCAATTGAGCTAACTCGCAGAACAATTCTGTGATGTGTTTAGGAGTAAGCACAATTCCGAGTGTCTGTCCGTCACCACCCGAATATGACATAAATTCTCCATAGAAGCGGCCTAAGTAATCTTCCGCAGAGTTTTGGTATCTGATATTCTTGTAAATGCTCTTATAGAGAAATTCTGTATAATGCTTTAATGGGGTTTTCCCTAATGTTTCATCTATCTCATTGATTTTGGTAGTATCTTTAATTACAGAGAACTGACTCAACAATTTATCTCTTTTAGTGTCAGGAGTTACATTTGCACGATATAGATTATTCTTAATAGCATCATAAATCTTTTGACCATCGGTAATCACAGAATCCCCGATGAGAGATTCGATAGAGAATGTATTGAACTCTATTTCACGAAGAGCCAACATTATACCCGATACAATCAATGGTTTCTGCTCAGTCGTTAGATGACCATAGTTCCGTAAATCATTATGTAGTTTCTCGGCATCTTTTAGAATTTCGGCAGTTGTCTTTTCTACATCGGTTTCTTCTTTTAGAACCTCTTTCAAATAGAACTCATCAATATTGCTTTCATTGAATGAAATAAATGTTTCCACATCTTGCAATTCTTGATAATCGCCACGCTCATTGATAAAGATAGGGGTTATCTTATGTCTCTTAGCATTACCAGATACTCCAAATGCTAAAACCTTATGATAAGATGTATTCTGTGCTAAATGCAATCCGTAAAATAATGCTCCATTTACGGCATAGTCCTTAACAGCCTTTACATCTTGTGATATTAGATTCTTGCTATCCCTACACAAGTGTTTTTCGAGAGCTGCTTTATCCTCAATCACGATAATGAAATCCTTAACAACACCACAATATTCGGGATAACCCACATTTCCCGTACCCGACTTTGATGCTGTTTTCAAGGCTTCGTTAATCTCCAATATATCACAGCCCTGTGGCGTTAAATGAATATCTGCTTCATTTAACAACTCATATACCCACAAGTCTGTTTTAACCTCTTTCTTTGCCATAATGGTTAGTTGTCCTTTATTATTAGGCTATTATTACTAAATTTAGTGCAAAGTTAATGGAATTATTTCAAAATCATTTCCGTAGAGGTCGTAAAAGTGTTTTTGAGGTGTCTGTTTGCTTATAAAACCCACTTGAAATAATTGGTTCGGAGAAGAAAAACGACACAATCGCCGTTTCATTTGCGATTCTTTTTATACCTTTGTCGGCAAATAATAAGCATATGAGCGATTTACAGGCATACGCCGAGGCGATACGGGTTATTAAGGAAGCGATATTGCGTAGTCAGTACCGTGCTGCATCTGCGACTAATAAAGAACAACTATCATTGTATTATGGTATAGGTTGCTATGTTGCTAAGAACTCTCGTGAGGGCTTTTGGGGCAAAGGTGCAATCGAGACTATTAGCCAGCAACTACAAAAGGAGTTGCCTGGGCTTCGCGGATTCTCGGCAGCCAATATCAAATTTATGCGTCAGTTTTATGAGACTTGGTGCGAGGATTTGAAATCGCTAACTACGGTTAGCGGAATAGGTGATGACAAATCGCTAACTGCGGTTAGCGAAATTGACACCCAATTGTTAATACCTTGCGAAAACATTCAGAAAGAAGACTTTGACATCACCTCATTCTTGGGATTAGGCTTTACACATCATATGATTATTGTTCGTAAAACCAATTCCCTTGCCGAGCGTCTGTTCTACATTCGTCAAGCCCTTGCGAATAAGTGGAGTAAAGAGGTGTTATCTGCAAGAATAGAAGATGATTTGTTTAATCATCAAGGCGAGATTGCCAACAACTTCATTCAGAAGATACCCGATGCTCGCCAATCATTGAAAGCAATAGGGATGTTCAAAGATGAATACCTTCTGGATTTTATCAATGTAGAGGAACTTGGTGAACGAGATAAAGAGGATATTGATGAACGGGTTATTGAACAGGAAATCATACACAATATTAAGAAATTCATTCTTACCTTTGGTCGAGACTTTGCATTTGTAGGTAATCAGTACAAATTAGAGGTGTACGGAGTGGAGCATTTCCCCGACTTGATTTTCTTTAATCGAGAACTGAACGCATTAGTTGTAATAGAGTTAAAGAAAGGAGCATTCAAATCTTCTTATTTAGGGCAATTATGCACTTATCTTCGTTTGGTAGATGACCAAATGCGTAAGCCACACGAAAATCCATCAATCGGCATAGTGCTATGTAAGAGTGCAGACAAAAAGTATGTGGAGTATGTAATCCAAGACTACGATAAACCATTAGGCGTTGCCACATACAAAACTTCGGATGAGATGCCAGAGAAATTAAAACAGGCATTGCCCGATATTGAAGAATTAAAGAAGTTACTATAAATAAGAACGCAGACAAAAGAAAATTATCTCATTCTCTTTTGTCTGCATTTCTTTTATCACCTTTGCACCATCAGAGTTATCACATTGGAGCATAACAATGAAGAGCTCAGAAATACGAACGGTTGCTATCTCGTTACCCAATTTTCAAGCAATCCGAATAATCGTCTAATTCTAAGATAATTGCAAATTCTGCGTTTTTTTAACAAAAAAAACGCAGAATTTGCAGGTATTCCCGAGGCGCAGCCTATCTTCACCGAAGGTAAAGATAGTGCAAGCCCCTTCCACTTCCCACAACCAAACAAACACCTCGGGCGGCCACAAGGCCGCCCGAGGTTCATCTATACAAGCATTAAAGCATCACTTAACCACTGCCTTTTGACCGTCAATCACATAAATACCCGCAGGCAGATAGAAGGTGTGACAACCATCCACAAACGCTTTGGCCACGGTGCGGCCCACTATATCATACACCACAACATCTTGGAGCGAAGCGGTAGAAACCATCACACCACCGTCAACAGCCGACAGCTTCACAGGATTCCTATCCACAACATTTACAATACCCACAGTGCCGAGGGTATTCTCCATACCCTTCTTCTGATATACACGCACCCAGTCGAACAATGTTTCGTATGTATGCGTAACATCGGCATTTGCAGCCCACGAGCCGTTGCCCACACTCTGGTTCAGTATAATGTGGAAATGGTCATCGAAAGGCCACTGGCCCTTGTTAAGAGCATCGCTCGACGATGATTTATAGTACTGCGCCACCTGTTTGCCATCGACGAACCACACGAGCGATGTTTCGTCCCACTCGAGTGTAAACACGTGATAACGATCCAGCGGGGTATATTCATTGAAGCTCGATTGCGGGTTGCCTGTGTTTCCTAAATTGTATGTCCAGTTTGAGTGAACGGTATGATAGGCTCTCTCCTGCGCATCTATCACCTCCCATATATCAATCTCGCCATCATTGGGCCAACCACCCGACTGGTCCTCGGGCATCATCCAGAATGCGGGGAAGTTACCTTTCCAACCACTTGTCTTTATGCGGCCCTCGATGCGGCCATACGTAAAGCCGAACTTGCCACGGCTCCATATACCGCCTGTAATCATTGGCACGTTATCTACCGAGGTGTCGGGGTTGGGTATTGCGCGGGTAACCAGCTTGCCATCCTCAATGTACACAACCTCCTCGCGGTCGCTCAACCAACGGTTCCAAGTGGCTCCTTGTCGCTGACAACGTGACCACCATTGGCTTGCAGGCTGCGTGCCATCGGCAGCATTGAACTCATCGCTGAACACCAACTGCCATTCGCTGTCGGCGCTGTTTGCAAACTCGGCGATAATCTCAACCTCACCATCTACATACTCGGCAGGCAGCGTCATAACATCGGACGATGCCGTCATCACCTCCTCGCTCCACTGCTTGTTGCCATTGACATATTGCTCGCCCTTTATGTTGTGGCCGTGGCGCACAACCACCTCGCTTGCTTCGAAGCCCGGAGCTCCGGACATCAGTTGGAACTGCAACTCAGACATTGGGGACACAGCCATTGGCAACGCCGAATTATTGGGGGCAATGATACTGCCGTTGAGAGTATTGAGGTTCAATGGGCAGTTACCCGTAACTATATTTATAAGGAAATCGACCACCACACCATTGTTGGCAACAATTGCAGCCGAACCGGCAGGAGATACATCATTTACATCGGCTTTCACACGGGCACGATATACACCGGCAGGCACATTATCGGGGAGTTTGTAAAGCGGTAGCACCTTGCCGGGGGCCGCAACCTCGTTGCCATTGCTATCCTTGCCATTGTATTGAGTGAAGGCCACCAACTCGCTCGAATACGAAGGAAGCCCATCGCTGTTGAGCAGCGCAGTGAAACGGCCGTCGTTGTTCCAGTCGATATACAGATAGTAGTGCAGGCCGTCGCGGTTGTCATCTACCGAGAGGGTGAACGAGCGAGGCGACGACAACACAACGGGTACATCGGTCATATCTATATATACATTGCTGCCCGTCACCTGAGTATTATAGTCGTAGAGCCCTACCGCCAATGCAAGCACGCCGTTGTACTCCTCACCGGCAACCGCATCCTTATCGAAAGAAACGGCATATCCATCGGCAAGCGCATCCTCTTGTGCCTCGGCAAAGAGAGCCTCTATTTGCACATCGCCATCCACATATTCGGCAGGCAGCACAAGCACACCATCCTTGCACATATATGCGGGGATTAAATCGTCGCTATACTGCTTTACACCAAACTTTTCGGCATCGCCCGTGAGATTATGTCCGTGGCGCACCTTCACAACATCGAGCACATAGCCTACAGCAGGCACCACCTTCAACTCAAGCGGCTTGCCAAAGGGCACCGTGGCAGGCAGAGCAGAGCCATCGCCGGCAAGCAGGGCGCCATTCTCTGCAACCACCGAAAGAGCACCGCTCTCGCCGTGTACATTTATGCACACATCGCATATGGCACCACCATTCTTTATTATTCCGTTGCCATCCTCGGTGCGGCCGGCAGGGTCAATAGAGGCCCAATCGACCTTGTAGCGCATAAGATACATACCATTTGCAAGGTCGGCAGGCAAAGTGAACGAGGGCGGGTTGAGCACATCGGCATTGGTCACACGCACACCTGTGCTGTTGTATCCCACACCCGAGTTCAATGTCTGTTCGGCATACGAGAATGCCATAATATCGCTATCGGCGGCATAGGTACCATCCTCGTTAAGCACCGCATCGAAAGCACCATCCTGTCCGCGGTCGAGATAAACAAAGCCGTTCATCCAGTTACCTGTAAAGCCGAACACGGGTGTGAGCGACTCGCCTGCCATTGCAGTGAAAGCAGCGCCATCTACCTTGCTGTATATTTTAAGCGGCGTGGGCATATCTATCTTCTGGTTGCCATCGGCCGAGCCATTGAGCGACACGCTGTTAAGACGGCGCGAACCGTGTGTATAGTTCATTGTCTTGTCGAACACCACGGGATAGTAATCCACATCCTCTGTCACATTCTTGGGGATAAGTTTCATACAATCGATATCACCCATCCAACCCTGGTTATAAAGGCGCACTACGTTGTTGCCCTTGTTCAGAGTGACATTGACATCCACCGTACCCACTGCGCTCCAGCTGCCACCGTTTGTGGTAACCTCCACGGGAGTGCCATCGTTCACGCTCACCAGCATCTTGCGATTCTCGCCCGAGATGAATGAGAAGCGAAGCGTATATTCACCACCCTCTTTGCTATATACATTGCGCCATTGCAGGTCGTTTTCCTCATTACCGCCAAGCCAGCCCACTGCAACGCCTCCCGAGCAAGAGGATTTGTCGAGGTACATAGCGGTGCCTGCCGCTTCGTGGTTCTCCAATTCCTGATAGCAGGTGAGCCAAGCTGTTTCGGCCTCATAGAGAGAGCGTTCGAGGCGCTCCTCGGCAGTCAACTTATATATGCGTGTGCCGTGTGCGGGCACTGCAACGGCCAATGCCCCGCTGAACAGGCCCCTATCCTTCTTTTCGAAGAGGTCGCGCACAGCCACATCGCCCGCAAGGTCGAGGTCGGAGAAAGCAATGCTCATCTGTTGCTCTGTATCGGTGGGGTTATAGAAGGCCACAACACGTTTAGTGCCGTTGAGCACCTCAACATCCTTCACAAGCACATATGCGCCATTCTCCTTTTTCACCACATATGCCTGCAGGCCAAGAACATCCTGATTCACGGCTATAAGTTCCTTGTTCTGCATCAACGCAAGAGCGTCACCCTTTATATCGTTGAGGTCGCAACCGATGAGCAGCGGCGAGCTCATAACACACCACATACCAAAATGGGTTTTGTCCTCCTCGTCGGTGAGGCCGCGGCCCACCTCAAGCATATCCATATCGTTGTAACGGCCGTTGCCTGCGTATGCCGACAGATAGAGGCTCTGGTTAATGATACGCTTCACCGAAGCCCAACCAAGATAGATATCCTCGGTTGTGCGCCAGGAATTGGCAATATCGCAAGCCCAGGTACCGGGGAAAGCCCAACGACATAAGTTCCAGGTAATATCGGTGCGGCCCGTGCTCTTTATAGCCTCATAAATCTCCTTGTAGCGCGCCTCAACATCGAGGTCGAGCCCCTCGGAGTTATTTCCGGCATCGGCGCCGCAATAATCTATCTTAATAAAATCGAAATCAAGTTCATTGAAATAGAGATTCATATCCTGCTCATCGTGACCGTAGAGGCCCACTCCTACGCCTATTTCATCGCCGCCCCAATACGAAGCACAAGTGTTACGCCCCGCATCGGAGTAGATGCCCGCCTTAAGCCCACAGCTGTGGATATAATCCACAAGCGGACGCAAGCCGTTAGGGAAGCGTGTGGGATGAATGAGCAGTTTGCCATTCTCATCGCGACCGCCAAAGAAGCCATCGTCTATGTTTATGTGATTGTAGCCACAATCGTAGAAACCGAGCTCCACCATAGCATCGGCCTGCGCCTTAATGATGGATTCGCTAATCTCGAAGCCGTATGCATTCCACGAGCTCCACCCCATCAACGGGGGATTTACGGCAACAGCCACCATCGTTGCCGCACACAGCATTACGCCAAGTATAAGTTTTTTCATAATTATATTGAATTAAGGTTTTCAATGTTTGCTACAAAAATAATATATATTATTAAAGATTACTTACCTTTGTGTAGATTTTAATAAAAAACCATTATGAAATACGCGATTATAGGTACAGGCGCCGTGGGCAGTTTCTACGGAGGCAAACTGGCACACGCAGGCTGCGATGTTCACTTTCTGTTGCATAGCGATTACGAATATGTGAAAGAACACGGCCTGCAAGTGGACTCTTGCGACGGCTCCTTTCACCTGCACAGCCCGCAGGTATATAACAACACCGCATCTATGCCGCAAGCCGATGTGGTTATCGTGGCGCTGAAAACCACCCGCAACCATCTGCTCAAGGAGTTATTGCCGCCACTGCTACACAAAGAGACGCTGGTGCTGCTCATACAAAACGGCATAGGCCCCGAACCATTGCTGCAAGAGCAGTTCCCCAACCTATATTTGGCAGCAGGCCTTGCTTTTATATGCTCATCGAAGACCGAGCCCGGCCGTGTGAATCACCAATGTTACGGCAGCATAAACATAGGCAACTACTCCTGCAAGGAACCCGCCATAATAGAGCAACTGATAGCCGATTTCACTATGGCAGGCATAACCGCCTGCGAGGTGGAGTATATGGAAGCCCGTTGGAAAAAAGAGGTATGGAATATGCCTTTCAATGGAATGACTGTGGCACTCGACACTCGCACCGACCACCTGCTTGCCAACCCCGAAACACGAAAACTCATACATCGTCAAATGCTCGAGGTTATTGGTGCAGCGCAAGCGCTTGGTGCCAAAAACATAGAAGCATCGTTTGCCGACCAAATGATTGAAATGACACTTAATATGGCACCCTACTCCCCATCGATGAAGCTCGACTACGATTTTCACCGCCCTATGGAGATAGATTACATTTACAGCAACGCCATAGCCGAGGCGCACAAAGCCGGTTTCTCAATGCCCTACTTGGAAATGCTCGAGGCCCAGCTCCGTTTTTTGGAAGCCACCAGAAATAATAAGGAATAAATTCAAACAAATAGCAATAGACTAAAGGAGGGCAGCCGTGTGGCTGCCCTCCTTTAGTCTATTGCTTGAAACGCACGAACCTGCTCACAGGCGACAAAGAGCCATCTTCGGCAATTTCCCGCAAGAAAAGCGTGTCACACGACACTGAATAATCGAACCTCCTGGGAATGGAGAATTTCATTCCCTGCATCCTATAGTGATACTCTGCATTTATCACTGCAGAATCGGGTTGCCACGAAATGCCGCAATGGAAAGTATCGGCCACAAAAACAAAGCCCGTGCTATCCTCGTTGAACATAAGTTCCAGTTTGGCGGCACCATCGGGCTGCTGCAACACCCACAAACCAAGCATATCACTATAGTAGGGCGCAGCGGGCTTCTCGCTCCGGCCTCCACCGCAAGCGGTGAAAAGCAAGGCAACAATTGCCAACGCAGAAAAAACGGTAGTTCTCATAATCAGCTATGTCTGTCGGCGAGCTCGCGCTCCATATCCTGCAATGTGAAACCCATCTGCTCGTTGAGCACCAAAAGGTGATAGACAAGGTCGCAAGCCTCGTACAGGTAACGCTCCTTGTTGCCATCAATGGCCTCAATTACAGTTTCCACAGCCTCTTCGCCCACCTTTTGCGCAATCTTGTTCACGCCCTTGTTGAACAGGTGAGTGGTATATGAACCCTCGGGCATAGCGGCGTGGCGGCCCTGAATAACCTTCTCGAGCTTACGTATGAAGCCCTCGGTCTCGGGAGTGTCGAAACAGGCTGTAGTGCCACGGTGACAGGCAGGGCCGTAAGGCTTGCCCATAATGAGTAGCGTGTCGTTGTCACAGTCGGGGTACATCTGCACCACCTCAATGAAATTGCCACTTGTTTCACCCTTTGTCCACAGAGCATTGCGCGAACGGCTGTAGAACGTAGCCTTGCCGGTCTCCACTGTTTTTTCAAATGCCTCACGGTTCATATAAGCAACCATAAGCACTTTCAATGTAGCGCAGTCCTGCACCACCACAGGCAGCAGGCCATCGCTGTTCTTTGATAAATCGAAATCGGAAAAATTCATATCTTATAATCTTATTATTTTATTATCTAAAATATCATTCAACACCTTAAGAGATACTTCACTTCGTTCAGTATGACACGTTATTGTCATTCTGTTTTTGCGATGTCATTGATTTGCTTTTCTATTGGCAACCCGCCGATAACATAACATTGTTTTGTCATTCCGAACCCTGTGTGAGGAATCTCAACCTATCACTGTTTTTAGATACTTCACTTCGTTCGGTATGACAACCGCATTACAATCTTACCTTGATATTCTGTTTCTGCAACTCCCTTTTAAGCGCCTCCACGGTAATTTCGCCATAGTGGAAGATACTTGCAGCCAGTGCCGCATCGGCCTTGCCTTTGGAAAGCACATCGGCAATATCGCCCACGCAGCCTGCACCACCCGATGCAATTATGGGGATGGAGAGCTCCGATGCCAGAGCAGCAAAAGTGTCGCAAGGATAGCCGTTGCGCGTGCCGTCGTGGTCCATAGAGGTGAAAAGTATCTCACCGGCGCCACGCTCCTGCCCCTCACGAGCCCACGAAAAGAGCTCCTTGTCGGTGAGTTGGCGGCCACCGTGAGTGGTTATGCGCCATACACCGTCAATCTGCTTGGCATCTACCGCAAGCACCACAAACTGGCTGCCATACTTCGATGCAATCTCGTCTATCAACTGCGGGTTGCGCACCGCCGCACTGTTAATGGAAATTTTGTCGGCACCGGCATCGAGCAGGCGGGCGGCATCCTCAATGGTGGATATTCCGCCACCCACGGTAAAGGGGATGTTTATGTTGGATGCAATGCGCTCCACAAGCGAGGTGAATGTATTGCGCCCCTCCACGGTGGCACTTATATCAAGATAGACAAGTTCGTCGGCACCCTGGCGGGCATACATACGGCCCAGTTCCACGGCATCGCCCACATCTTGCAGGCTCAGAAAATTTATACCCTTAACGGTGCGCCCCTCTTTCACGTCGAGGCAGGGAATTATTCGTTTTGCAACCATAGCTCCAAATCTTTAAGGGTTATGCGGCCTTCATAAATAGCCTTGCCAATGATTACACTATGCAAGCCCAGTTCGTGAGCCTTGCGAATATCATCCATAGAACTTATGCCGCCACTCAACGTGGTATCCACGGTGGGGAAATTATCATTCAGCTCCACATATAGCGGGAAATTGGGCCCCTGCAGCATACCATCCTTGGAAATATCTGTACAAATAAGCTGCTTGAGACCAAAGGGCAGGAACCACCCTATTATCTCGTCGATGCTTACCTGCGACTCTTTGAGCCAACCGTGAGTAGCCACATTGCGGCCACGCACATCGGCACCCAGTATAACGTGCCCGGCACCATAGTTCTGCAACCAATCGGCAAAGAGTTCTCTGTTATCCACCGCCACACTGCCGCAGATAACCCTGTTGGCACCCGCGTTCAGCGCCGCACGCAGCGCATCGGTACTTTTAATGCCGCCACCCCACTCTATGTCGAGATTGGTGTTTGTGGCAAGCTGTTCAAGCACGCGCAGATTGCAAGGTTCCTTGGCCTTTGCGCCGTCGAGGTCCACGACGTGCAAGCGACGTACACCGCAGTCTGCATACATTTTGGCCATATCCACAGGATTCTGCTCATACACTTTTTTGATGTCGTAATCGCCCTGTGTGAGGCGCACACAGCGCCCATCTATCAAATCTATTGCAGGAATCAGTTCCATTACAATTCAATAAAATTTTTCAATATACACTCTCCCACGGCACCGCTCTTCTCGGGGTGGAACTGCGCACCGTAGAAATTGTCCTTGTTTATTGCAGCTGCAAACTCACGCCCATTGCACGATGTGGCAATGGTGCCGTCGCATACATCGGCTGCAAACGAGTGAACGAAATAGACAAAAGCACCCTCGTCAATGCCCTTGAAGAGCGGTGATTGCAGATTGCGAATCTCGTTCCAGCCCATATGAGGCACCTTCACTCCATCGGCGGGCGACGGTGTGAAACGGCGCACCTCGGCATCAAAGATACCCAGGCAGCGGGCGTTGCCCTCCTCGCTGCTGCAGCACATCAATTGCATACCTATGCATATACCAAGCACAGGCTGTTTAAGCCCCTTGATGACGTCGCACAAGCCGCGCTCGCTCAATTTCTGCATAGCCGACGAAGCCTCGCCCACACCGGGCAACAGCACCCTGTCGGCATTCCTTATAATATCGTGGTTGTCGGTAACGCAATATTCGGCCCCAATGCGGTCGAGCGCATTGCACACCGAGCGCAGGTTACCGGTATCATAATCTACTATAGCTATCATAAAACCCCCTTGCTGCTTGGCAGTTCGTAACTGAATGGTTCGCGCTTCACCGCCATACGCAGTGCACGCGCAAACGCCTTGAATATTCCCTCGGCAATATGGTGGTTATTTTCACCCTGCGCCTTTATGTGAAGGTTGCACCCCATAGCCGCAGCCAGCGACTTAAAGAAGTGGCTGAACATCTCGGTGGGAACATCGCCCACATACTCACGCGTAAAGGTGACATCCCAACAGAAATCTATTCGGCCACCAAAATCAATGAGCACCATAGCGCGGCTCTCGTCCATAGGCAACACAAAGCCATAACGGCCTATGCCTCGTTTGTTGCCGAGTGCCTTAACCACCGCCTCGCCCAATACTATGGCAATATCTTCCATAGTGTGATGCTCGTCAACGGAAAGGTCGCCCACGGCTTTCACCTGCAACGACACACCCGCGTGATGCACTATCTGGTCGAGCATATGGTCGAGGAATTTAAGCCCTGTGTCTATGCCCGATGTGCCACGGCCATCGAGGTCGATGCTCACCGTTATATCGGTCTCCTTTGTTTTGCGCACCACTGTGGCAGTGCGCTCCTCGCAACGGAGGAACTCGGCAATGGTGGCCCAGCTGTCGGTGGCAAGCACGCACACATCGGCATAGGGCAAGGCGCGCATCTCCTCTATACGTACCTTGTCGGCAGTGTAGAGGATAGCCTTTGCACCAAGATTCTTGGCAAGCTCCACATCGGTGAGGCGGTCGCCAATGACAAAACAGCACGACAAGTCGTACTCGCCCGTCATATATTTGCCAAACATACCCGTGCCCGGCTTGCGGGTGGGTTGGTTGTCGCTCTTATACGTAACGTCTATAAGCTGGTCGGCAAATTCAATACCCTCGCCTGCAAGCACCTGCAACATCTTGTTGTGCACAATGTCGAATTGCTCGCGCGGGTAGGCATCGGTGCCCAAACCATCCTGGTTGCTTGCAAGCACAAGTTCGAAATCGCTCTCGGCTATGCGTGCAAGCGAGCCTATTGCACCCGGCATAAAGACAAGCTGCTCCAGCGTATCCACCTGCTCGGTCACAGGCGGTTCCCATATAATTGTTCCGTCGCGGTCTATAAAAAGTGCCTTTTTCATTTTCCAAAATCTTTTACCACGGCAAGCATACTGTCATTCTCGCCCGGTGTACCTATTGTAATTCTCAAACACTCGCTGCAACCCTTTACTTTTGAACGGTCGCGCACGATAACCTCGCGGGCTATAAGCGCATCGTAGAGGGCACGCGCATTGCTCACCCTCACAAGCAGGAAATTGGCATCGGAGGGGAACACCTTTTCAACACAGGGCATCTGCTGCAGCGCCGCGGCCACACGGGCACGCTCGCTCACAATGAGCTCTATCTCGCCCTGCACATCGCGGTCGAGCAACTCCATTGCACGCATCATACCCGCCTTGTTTATGTTATAGGGGTATTTAACGTTGGCAAACAGTGCCATCACCTCCTTTGCGGCAAATGCCAGCCCCAGGCGCAAGCCCGCAAGGCCATAAGCCTTGGAGAGGGTTTGCAGAACAATGAGGTTCTTGTACTCGCCAAGCAGGGTTGTGAGGCTTGGTTGCGAGGCAAAATCTATGTATGCTTCATCCACCACAAGCACCCCCTTGAAATTGTCGAGCAGATATCGCATCTGCTCAATGGGGAATATATTGCCCGAAGGGTTGTTGGGCGAGCACACAAACATCAGTTTGGTATTCTCGTCGCAAGCGGCAAGCAGTTCATTGGCAGGCAGGGAGAAATCGCCGCCCAACTGCACCTCGCGCACTTCGACATCATTTATGTCGGCCGCCACGCGGTACATACCATAGCTGGGTGCAATGGCCACCACGTTGTCTATGCGCGGTTCGCAGAAGATGCGAAAGCAGAGGTCTATTGCCTCGTCGCTGCCGTTACCTATGAACATCTGCTCCACTGCCACACCCTTCACAGGCGCAATGCGGGCCTTCAGCTCGGACTGACGAGGATCGGGGTAGCGGTTGAAGCCGTTGTCAAAAGGATTTTCGTTGGCATCGAGGAAAACTCCCAATGCCCCTTTATACTCGTCGCGCGCTGTGGAATAGGGCGCAAGCGACTTTATATTTTTGCGGACAAGCCGCATTACATCGTCGATATTCATAATCATATTTCTTTACCCATACGCAAAAGGGCAGCCGCAGCGTGAGCATCGAGACCTTCGGCCTTCGCCATAGCAACGATGGTGTCGCCAAGTTCGTCTATACCCTCTTTTGTAAGTTCTTGATATGTTATTTTGCGCACAAAACTATCGAGGTTCACACCGCTGCAAGAGCGCGCCCAGCCACTCGTAGGCAGTGTATGGTTGGTACCCGATGCATAGTCGCCGGCACTCTCGGGCGAGTAGTTGCCTATGAACACGCTGCCCGATGCGGTTATTTTGTCGGCCACTTCCCACGGATTATCCATTGATATAATCAAGTGCTCGGGCGCGTAGCTGTTTACAAAAGCCACCTGCTCCTCAACCGTGGGCAGAACTATTGTGCGACTATTTTCCAAAGCCTTTGCGGCAAGTTCCTTGCGAGGCAGCTTTGCAAGCTGTTCTGCCACACAGGCATCAACGGCATCGGCAATGGCAGTGCTGCCACACACAAGTATAGCCTGCGAATCGGTGCCGTGCTCGGCCTGGGAAAGAAGGTCGCTTGCCACAAATGCAGGGCAGGCTGTATCATCGGCCATCACAAGCACTTCCGAGGGGCCCGCAGGCATATCTATCGACACTCTGTATGTAACGCGCTCCTTGGCCTTCGTCACATAACGGTTGCCCGGCCCGAATATCTTATCCACTGCGGGAATGCTCTCGGTGCCGTATGCCATAGCAGCCACAGCCTGCGCACCACCTACCTTGAATATTCTATCCACACCGCACACCATAGCGGCCGAAAGCACCGCGGAGGCCACCTTGCCCTGCTTGTTCACAGGTGTGCAAAGCACTATCTCCTTGCAACCCGCCACCTTTGCAGGAATGGCAAGCATAAGCACAGTAGAGAAAAGGGGCGCTGTGCCACCCGGGACATAAAGCCCCACTTTTTGAATGGGCACGGCGCGCTGCACACATTTTACCCCGGGCGATGTAACCACCTCGATATCATTGAAGCGCTGCGCCATATGAAAACGTGTGATGTTGCGGGCAGCCTTTGCAATGGCATCCTTCAAATCCTGTGGCACAAGAGCAAAAGCCTCGCGTTTCTCCTCCTCGCTTACCTCAATGGCAGCAAGTTCCACACCGTCAATCTCGCGGGCAAGCTCGCAGATAGCCTTGTCGCCATCGCGCCTCACACGCTCAATTATGGCATCTACACGTGCGGCAATTACCGCATCGTCGGTAACCACGCGCTCACACAGCGCGCCCCATTCACTGCGGGCAGGGTTTATATATCGTTTTATCATAATACAATCTTTTCGAGAGCCAACACCAGAATATCCTCGGCACCAATAGCCTTCAACTGCTCTATCACACTCCATAGTTGCTTTTCATCAACCACCGTTTGCAACGAGCACCAATCCTTTTGCGCAAGAGGAATAACCGTTGGGCTGCGCATTGCGGGAAGAATCTTCACAGCCTCGTCGAGCGCTGCGGTGGGGATATTGAGCAACAAATACTTTTTACCCGCACCCTTAAGTACCGATTCGAAGCGCGACACCAACTGGCGTGCAATGGCCATCTTCTCCTCGCTCAGGCCCGGGGTACCAATGAGCACCGCCTCGGAGTGAAGCACCTGTTCCACCTCCACAAGACCGTTTGTAATGAGCGTGCCGCCCGACGACACAATATCAAAAATGGCATCGGCAAGCCCCGCTGCGGGAGCAATCTCCACCGAACCTGTAATGGTGTGAATTTCGGCCTTTATACCATTCTCCTCAAAATACTTTGTAAGCACATTGGGGTACGATGTGGCAATACGCTTGCCGTTGAAATAACCAAGCCCTTCATAAGCATCGGTCTTGGGAATGGCAAGCGAAATGCGGCAACCGCCAAACCCGAGTTTTTGCAGTATATCAACATCGTAGCCACGCTCGGCCACCTCGTTGTAACCCACAATACCCAAATCGGCAGCACCCATCGACACCGTTTGCGGAATATCATCGTCGCGCAAAAAGAGAATCTCCACAGGGAAATCCGATGCACGCATCAAAAACTTTCTCTTTTCCTCTTTAATGGTAACGCCCGCATCGCGCAGCAGCTGCATACTCTGCTCGTTCAAGCGCCCTTTTGTCTGTACAGCAATTCTCAGCATATAATTATTGTTTTATTTTAAGGAATAAATTCTTGCACCAAATGTTGCAATGTCATCTCGAGCGTACGCGAGAGATCTATACACCCTCGTTGAGATTTCTCCTCCTAACAGTCGTCGAAATGACAATTTGATACAATTTTACATCTATTCTTGTTATTATTTCAAAAAAAATAAAAAGAGCTCACCATTCTTGCAGGTAAGCTCATAGATTATAGCGTTCGCAAAACGGGAACACCCCACTTACCCAACTCTTTTTTGAGACAGGCGATGATGGTGGTGATATACGTTTTGTGCAAACATTCTCTATCTGTTTTTTATTTTGTTACCCTAACAACGCCGGCTGCTCACATTTTGCAACCTATATTGCGTTTTCACATCGCGAAGATAGTAAATTTTACAATACTTCATAAACATTTGTACACTTTTTTCGCCATTGCGCCGAAAAAAGTGTACAAACAGGTTTCAATGGTTATTTCCTCTGCACTATGTGTGCCCCTGCGGGAACGTTCTCGGTAACCCAAATGTTACCGCCTATCACCGCATCGCGGCCCACTGTTACCCGCCCAAGAATGGTGGCGTTGCTATACACAATGACATTGTCCTCCAATATCGGGTGGCGGGGAATACCCTTTATGGGGTTGCCGTTCTCGTCGAGCGGGAAACTCTTAGCACCTAATGTAACTCCTTGATATAGCTTCACGTTGTTGCCTATGATACAGGTTTCTCCTATAACTATACCGGTGCCGTGGTCTATTGTAAAATAGTCGCCTATCTGCGCACCCGGGTGGATATCTATGCCCGTTTCGCTATGGGCTATTTCGGTAATGATGCGGGGAATAAGAGGCACGCCAAGTTCCAAAAGGCGGTGTGCCATACGATAGTTGCTCACGGCCTTTATGCTGGGGTAGCAGCTGATGACCTCGCCAAAGCCTGTGGCCGCGGGGTCGCCGTTGTATGTAGCCTCCACATCCTTGGCAAGGGCGGCACGCAGCGCGGGCAGATACTCAATGAACGAGAGTGCCATTTTGCTTGCCGCGGCGGCCGCCGTGGCGGGGCTGTCGCAATTATTGCTGTAACAGAGCCCGGCACATATCTGCTCGCACAAGATTTTGTACAGGCGGTCTATGTTCATACCTGTTTTGTATGCAAGGGTGTGGTGCTCCTGCACCGAGTCGCCAAAGTATCCGGGGAACACAATGGCACGCACAATATCCACAGCCTCGGACAACACGCGCCACGAAGGCATAGGCTCGCCATCGCGGCGATGGTGGAACATATCTTGGGAACCGCCGCTGCTCAGCAATTCGTCTATAGTATGCGAGAAGACGTCGGCAATAGTTTTTTCTTTCATAGTAGTTTATTGGAATAGGTCGGTTGACAGGTAGCGCTCGCCGCAATCGGGCAGCAGCACCACTATGTTTTTATCTTTGTATTCGGGGCGTTGCATCAGAGAGGCCGCAGCCCATAGCGCTGCGCCCGACGAAAATCCCACAAGCAGCCCTTCGGTGCGCACAAGCAGGCGCGCAGCCTCCACGGCATCTTCGTTGGTAACGGGAATAACCTCATCAACCACCGTGGCATCGTAAATGGCAGGAACAAAACCTGCACCTATGCCCTGCAGTTTGTGGGCGCCCTTTTCGCCACCGTTGAGCACTGCCGACGATGCGGGCTCCACACCCACTACCTTTATTGCGGGGTTATACTCACGCAATCGGCGGGCCGTGCCGGTGATTGTACCGCCTGTGCCCACACCTGCCACAAAAACATCTACGCAGCCATCGGTGTCGCGCCATATTTCATCGGCCGTGCTTGTGTGAGCCGCCGGGTTGGCCTCGTTCTCGAATTGTTGTAAAATGATGCTTCCCGGGGTGGCTTCACGCAGTTCCCGGGCCTTGGCTATGGCCCCTGCCATACCCTCGCTACCGGGGGTGAGCACAAGGCGGGCACCATATGCACGCAACAGGTTCATACGCTCGGCACTCATTGTGTCGGGCATTGTGAGTATGAGGTTATACCCCCTTACAGCCGCCACAAGAGCAAGCCCCACACCGGTGTTTCCGCTAGTGGGCTCTATGATGGTGGCACCCGCGCTCAAAAGACCGCGTTTCTCGGCATCGTTTATCATTGAGAGCGCCGTGCGGTCCTTCACACTGCTGCCCGGGTTGAAGTACTCTATTTTAGCCACAGGCGCGGCGGGCAGAGAGGCTGCCGCGGCATAGCGCGAGAGGCGAAGCAACGGTGTGCCTCCTATGAGCGACAAGAGGGAATCGGCTATTTTCATATTCTATGGTATCTGTTTAAGTTCGTTGTAAAGCCTCTGCACGGGAAGGCCCATCACATTGAAGTAGGAGCCGTCGATAGAGGATATTCCTATGTACCCTATCCACTCCTGCACGCCATACGAGCCCGCCTTGTCCATAGGGCGGTATTTGGCAATGTAGTAATCAATCTCCTCGGCCGTGAGGGTGGCAAACGTCACCTGCGAACAGGCCACGAAACTGCGCTGGACACCCCGTGTTGTAATAGTAACACCTGTGAATACCGAATGGGTTTTGCCCGACATAAAATTTAGCATACGGCGGGCATCGGCCTCATCGGCAGGCTTGCCAAGCGGCTCGCCATCTAACCACACAATGGTGTCGGCTGTTATCACGAGCTCGTCATCGGCCATAAGCGAGCGGTAGGCATCGGCCTTCTTCTTGGATATGTAAAGCGGTATATCACCCCCCTGCAATGCGGGCGGAAACGACTCATCCACATCGGGCAACGTGCGCACCTCGTAGGGAATATCGAGCCCTGCAAGAAGCTCGCGGCGGCGGGGCGATGCCGACGCTAGGATCACCTTGTACTTTTTTATATTATCGAGCATAGCATCACCAACCAAAAGCGTTAGACTCATCCATCCACTTACCCTGCGCACGCATCACCTGCTCTATCACATCGCGGCCGCAGCCCTCTCCACCACGCACAGGCGAAATGTAACGGGAAATCTCCTTTATCTCCACAGCCGCGTCGGCGGGGCAACAGGGAAGGCCGCACATCTTCATCACCTCGTAGTCGGGGATATCATCGCCCATATAAAGTATCTCCTCGGGTTTCATATCGTACATTGTCATAAGCTCCTCGAAGCAATCCTTTTTAATGGCGGCACCCAAATAGACATCGGTAATGCCCAAGCCGTTATAGCGAACCTTCACAGCCTCGGTGCGGGCACCTGTTATTATGGCAACGTGGTAGCCCGCCTTCACGGCAAGCTGCAGTGCGTAACCATCTTTAATATTCACGGTGCGCATAGGTTCACCGCCCGGGTACATAGTAATTGTTTCGCGGCTCAACACGCCATCCACATCAAAAACCAACCCTTTTATCTTTGTCAAATCGTAGTTTATCATTATGGTAATATTTTATTGTTTCCATTATTGTCGCGTGCCGCCTCGGCGGTAATGTAGTCGCTCAGCACAGTATAAATATCCTTCAGCGGCCCGTCAAGCATAGCCTTGTGGGCATTCATCACCGCGGCATCGCCCCTGCGTGCAGGGCCCGTCTGCGCATCGCGCGGGTGCAGAGAGTGAACCTTGGCCGCCGTTTCATCCACCAAAGGCAACATAGCATCGAAGGAGAGACCGTTGGCCTCCAACAACCGGGCAGCCATACCATATGCAGCATTGGCAAAATTGCAGGCAAAAACCGCCGCTATGTGCAAATAGCGCCTCTGCTCGCTTGTAGCGTGCACCACCTTGTCGGTGAGCATCGATGCCACCCCCGCAAGCAGAGCGGCCACCTGCGGGCAGCACCCCTCCACAAAAACAGAGATATTTTCGAACGGCACAACACGCTGCTTGCTGAATGTCTGCATAGGGTAGAAAACGCCGTAACGGCCGACACCCGCCACGCGCAGAATATCCATAGGAACACTGCCCGCCGTGTGGGCAATTACAGCCGCGGGGAAACGGGCTGCCACCTGCTGCGCCACATCAGGCAAAGCATCGTCGGCCACCGATATTATGAATATATCGGCTGCGGGCAACTCGTTTATATCGCAACAGGCAAGGCACCCCACCCTTGTGGCAAGAGCAAAAGCCGACTCCGCGGTGCGGCTCCACACAGCCACAGGCGGTACCCCCGCCGCAGCAAGAGCCACGCCAAGCGAGGTGGCAAGATTGCCTGCCCCCACAAGCACCACACTACTCCTGTCCACCGAACTTTCCAATGTGTACCTTCTCCCACTGCATCTTCTCCTCGTCAAAGGGCTTGGCCTCGCGTGCCTTGTGCCCCACAGCCACTACCGACAACACCGCGTAGTGCGAGGGAATATCCAACAAACGCCTTACATTATCCTCGGCCGATGCTCCGTCGGCACTCTTGCGGCAACGCATCTGCACCCAGCAAGAGCCCAACCCCATAGACTGCGCCGCAAGCTGAATGATGATGGTGGCAACCGAGCAATCCTCAATCCACACATCGGTTTTGGTAGTGTCGCCCAGAACCACTATCGCCATAGCCGCGCCCTCCAGAAGAGCCGCGCCCTGTGCCTTGCACACCGACAGCGCCTTCAGCACCTCCTTGTCCTCCACAAGCACAAACTCCCAGGGGTTATACCTGTGGCCCGACGGCGACATAAGAGCCGCACGCAACAAGTTGCACACCGCCTCTTTATCCACAGGCTCGTCGGTAAAAAGGCGACAACTGCGCCTGTTCTTCAGTATATCGAAATAGTTATTCATAAGTCATTATCATTTTTCAATTTGCGAAGATATAATAATCTGCGTAAACACCAAAAAAAGAGCTGTTGTAAAAACAAAAAGCAGAAAAAACAACTACAGTTGTAACACAACGGGGTTTTTGCCGTCATACCTATAAAAAGCAACAAAAACCAAGCATTATGAAGTACTTTGCACTAATCATCGCATTCATCTGCAGCATACAGCTGCCGGCACAAAACAATTTAAGGAAGCTCAACAAACAGGAAAGAGAAAAATACCTTGTGGAAAAAGCAAAAGAGGTGGTGCTGAACTTCGGCCCCGCATATTACCGCGAATACGGCACCCCCGAAATATCCAAAGCCCGCAAATTCAAGAGAGAGGAGAGATGGGAAGAATTCGCCGGCAAGCGGTACTACACGGTAACACTTCCCTATGACAAAACCAAAGAGCAACTCGCCTGGAGCTATGCCGCCGAGGTTGATATATGGGAAGAGAACGGCGAGCCGCAAGGAGTGATGTTCGGCTATGGTATGGGCATTCATTTCCTCGACACACCATACAAAGAGAGGGTTGAACGAGGAATAAAGCCGGAGGAGCAGGCACCATACTTTTGCGGCCAGGAGTGCGACCTCATAATGCACCTCACCGACTCACCCGCCTACTACAGCAACCAAATAAAGGAGAAACGGGGTGTCGTGTGCACCCTGCCCCACCGTGCGGTACTCTTCACAGAAGGGAAACCCGAATACTACTTCACATTCGGCAAAGCAACCGAAGAGCACCCCACCCGCCCCATATTCAACGGCGGCCCCCTTGTGAACCTGCAAGACGATTTTTCGGTTGTGATAATGGAACTGAACAGCGAGCAGAAGCCCACCCCCGAAGCCTACCCCGCCGAGCGCACATACGGCACCCCCATATCCACGAGCTACCTGTTAAGCAACAGCGGCACCCCGTGTGCCGGGCAACTGGAAAAGGCAACCTGCCTGCGAGCCCGCCACGAACAGATGCTGGAAAACCACGAGCTCACGCAAACAACCAACTGCCACCACATATACATTGTGGAGCTGCCCAATGTAAAGAACATCGAGGTACACAACCGCCACACCGGAATACCCTGTTCCAAAACCATTACCGACCTTGTCGCAAAAGCCGCAAAATGCTACAGCGTGGAATTCTGCAAACAGACAGCCTGCAAGCCCCTCATAATGCTGTTTTTCATACACAACAGCAACACCCCCATCGAGGAGTGTGTGGCGCAGATAGCGCAGTATATAAAGTTTGAATAGAAAAGCATAATATTCCCAATTACGCAATTCGTGGAAATAACAAATTTCACATAATCACATATAAAAACAGAGCCATTTTTCACATAATCACATATAAAACGGGGTGGATTTTCACATAATCCACCCCGTTTTTGCCGCAAATTTCACATTTTCCCATAAAAAGCTAAGCCAACAAGCTAAAATCAATATCCGGAATCATAAAATCCGCAAGACTATCCTTAATAAGGAATCCCATATAAAGAGGTATGGTAAGAACCTCTTCTTCGCGCCCCACATTATATTTTCCAAGCTTGATAGCATTATTGATATGATAGATATTTTTGTTCTTCAATACCGTTCTTAGACTTTTTGTTTTGCCGGTTTTCGCCTTTACTTCAAGTACCACACATTCACCCTTATATCGTACAAGGAAATCCAATTCCAGACCACTATCCTTTTGGAAATAGTACAATTTCTGCCCCGTCTTGCAGAGGAAATCAGCCATAAGATTTTCAAATATAGCACCCTTATACCCAAGAAGATTGCCTTTTAGGATATCAGCCTGAGTACCATAGTCAAGCATAGCCACAAGAAGTCCTATATCCGCAGTATATAGCTTAAAGCACTCTTTGATAGAGTTCCCCGCGAGCGGCAACTCCGTAATCTGCGTATTGTAGCACCTTTGAACCAAGCCTGCATCCTCAAGCCACTGAATACAACCTATATATTGAGAAGACCTTGCACCCTTACGAACAACGGAATATTGGAATTTTTTATTCTCTTTTGCAAGTTGTTTGGGAATAGACTCAAAACACTCGCGAATACGAGGTTTATCTGCATCATCGGCATACTTTACCATATCCTCCTCATACTCAGCGATAATGTTACGCTGAATTTTATATGTAAGTTCAATATTCTTAGTTTCAAGGAATGTGTTCACCACTTCGGGCAATCCACCCACAATGACATATCTATGGAGCAACTCCATCATCGCATTATGAATACCATCGGGGACAACAGTTTCTTTCTCAAAACACGATTTCAGCGTATCAATAACAATGTCATCAATACCATTTGCCCACAAAAACTCTTCAAAATCCAAAGGATGCATTTCTACAACCGTTTCATATCCAACGGGAATTGAATCCTGCCCCTCATCTGCTTTTGTTATATTTCCGCCATACCCTCTCACGCCCAAAAGAGAACCCGTTGCAACAACATCGAAACGGCCATCTATTTGAAAAGACTTCAAAGCTGTTCTTGCCTCCCTGCACTCTTGAATTTCATCAAGTATAATGCAAGTCTTTCCTTTAACAAAGCGACTACCGGGAATCAAAGCCGACAAGTTGAGAATAATGGTATCAACATCAATATTACCGGTAAAAGCAGATTTTTTATCCGGTTCAAGGATAAAGTTCATATATACCACACTCTCGTAATTCTCCTTTGCAAATTTCTGTACAATATACGTTTTTCCACATTGGCGAATACCTTTGATCACAAGCGGTTTCTTGGCTCCGGAGTTCTTCCAGTCAACCAAAACAGACTCAATTTTTCTTTTAAGCATCGTATTTATCATTTACTTCGCCGGCAAATTTACACTTTTTCCAACGAATAACAAGGGGTTCATTACACTTTTTCAAGGGAATAGCGAGCAAACGTTTACACTTTTTCCAACGAATAACAAGGGGTTCATTACACTTTTTCAAGGGAAATAGAAAAAATATGCTTTATTTACACATTATCCGTCCGGCAATTTTCCTTGTTTTCAATGCCGCTTATTTTGTCCAGCATTTCATTCATAAAATCCACGTCATACTCGCATTCAAGAAATTTATTCAGTTCCTCTTTTGTAGCATCATACATTTTATACTTAAACATTTGATTGATATAAATACGATTTATCTGCATAAATACAAAATCCGCCATATCGTGTGCAGACTCGTCATCCGCTTCTTTTATCATATCAAATGCAGCAGAGCGCAAGCCCTCCAATGCCTCTATAGCCCTTGCTCCACCTACCTGTGAAACGCAACAAGCAAAAAAGAAAAGAGGTGTGGGGAATTTGGCACTTTCCACAACGGGCTCAAGGTAGATATACGCAGCATCGGGCATATTAAGTTGCATATATGTATAACCAATCATATAAGACACGTTAAGAAACATCTCCTTCATACAATCCTCTTGCAAGCTATGCAAGTTGTTGTACACTCTTTTCAAATAAGGTAATGCCTGCAGGAAATTATTGTCGTTAAAAAGTTTCAGCCCCCAATAATAATTGAGGCGGTTCTGCTCGTCGAGCGCCTGAACGGCCGAGGGAATTCCCCCCTCGGCTGCATTCTCACGCATATCCTCTATCATATATTTTGCCTCCCACACGTCTTCTTTTTCGCTTGTTAGGCGTACCTCTATTGCTGTTCTAAAACAGATGGGCGCATAACCCCATCCGGTAACATCGCTGCCATTGCGGGCAACGGTCATAAGGTAAAGAATGTGTTTCTCGTCACCACCGGCCTTTTTCTGAAGGTCTATCGTGAGTGATTCTTTTTCAAAATCAAGCAATAGAGTAAATCTATTATGCAAAGTGTGATTCTTCGCCACATAGTCTTTTATATCGAAAGTGAGCACCTCCTCGGCATTAGAAAGCATTTCCACATTGCTACCACAAATAATTCTCATCCCCTCCAAGCACCCCATATCCACATTGGGCGAAAGTGCAAGAATATTTGCTATGGTAAGCCGTCCATCGTCACTTTCAACAGCCAAATCTTTTGCAGCAGCCACCTCGGCTTTGTAGCAATTATAGTATATCTTGTGATGAGCATCCCTTATGAGATGCTGCACGTTCGCACCATCTTCCTCATTATCCACAGCCTGCATTCTCCCGTGAAACTCCCGTGATATCTCAAAAGGTTCATCAAGCAAAGTTCTTAATATTTCCACGCATTCGTTTATTGTGGTGGGGGCAACAAACAGGAAGCTGCAGCTTGCTTGTATTGGTTTTTCCGCCTCGTTGTCATAAGCTAAATAGGTGCTCCAATTATACTTCAGATTGAGACTGTTTATCACCCTATATGCCTTTCTTGCGTTCTCATGCTTTAATTCTGCAAACCCCGGAAATATCACATTGAAAGTTTGGTTATTCTCGGCAAAATTAAAATTAAATTTGCCTCCACGAAAGTTCACCCAATAACGAGCACCTTCGGTATAAAAAATTTCCACACCAAGCTCCTTGAACAACTGCTCACGAAACGTTTGTATAGGCATTTGATCGATGGCTCGTTTATCGCCAAATCTTGTTTCGTAACTCAAATTGTTTTTCCAAAAGTCTTGTAAAAATTCCCAAATACGTACAATAACATAAATTATTCCACCACCTAAAAATACAAAGAATAATACTTTATATAAAAATTCGCTCATAGCAATAGTACAAAGATTAATTAATATTCAGAAATCGTTTGAATTTATCCCCCAAGGTCTTCACACGAGCAAGCACAAAAGCCGTACCAAATACGAGCGTATGTCATTTGTTTAATAATCAATAAATTACTATTCCTCTATCACCTGCGCTTTATACTTCTCAATAAGTCGCTAGAAATCACTGCGTTCCCTTATAGAGTCCATATCATTATCATTCTCTATGTGAACGAATGCGCGATAACCCTTTTCAAGCGCTGTGGCAAGAGCTGCCACAGCCTCGTCGCCGCACCCCATACGCGCAAGCAGGCAAGCCTTGTCATAATAATAACCACAATAGTCATCTGTAGCCTTCAACACTTTGTCCATCCACTGCAAAGCCTCTTTGTTCTTGCCGGTAAAGTGCAGGGCAAAGTGTCGGCAGCTACCCTCTTCGGCAATGGTATCCATTCGCAGCACCTGCTCAAAATCGGCTTGCGCCTTGGCCGTTTCGCCACGTTTCAGATACTGCTCACCACGCATAAGATAGATATAAGCATAATCGTCACCCGCCTCAACGCCCTTGTTGTAGTCACGCATAGCAGCTTCATCATCGCCCATAAGTTCATAGCACCAACCGCGCAGATAGTAATAAATTGTGGTAGTGGCATTTTCATCCCCCTCCAACGAACAGAGCAGTTCAATGGCCTCATTGTACTTGCCCATCAACCGCAGATAGTCGGCCTTCAACATCACAAGAAGCGGCTTTGCATCTTCATCCCCGGGAGCAATAGTCTCTATGGCTTTGCCTATCTCACTTACCGCCTTATCATATTGCCCTAGTTCCTTGTAACACGTGCCACGCAAATAATATGTTTCGGAAATTGCACCAAAATCCTCTTCATAAGCATTCATCACCGTGATAGCATATTTATACTCCTTATTAAAAACAGTCAATGCTACAAGCAACTTCCTCAGGCCGGGTATTTGTGCGCCTGTCAGCAATTCATACTGCTCTATTTTTGAAATGGAATAGGGCAAATCCTTGCAAAACACCGACAAAATGTATTCATCTTCGTAATCAAGAGAGGCTTGCAGAAACAGCATCGCATCGTCGATAGCCTTTTTCGTTTCGCCCATCTTGTCATAAGTTCTCACGCGATAAAAAAGAGCTTTGCTATTGGTTGGCTCAAGTTCTATTATCCCATCGAGCAATGCAAGGGCTTTTTCACCTTCGCCACGCATCATCGCGTTGCGCGCAAGACCTATGGCCGCATTTGTCTCCCAGCCTTTGCAATCTATCAACATCATATAGTCGATGTCGGCATTTACGTAGTCGCCCAAATAATGATATGCATCGGCGCGGCCATACAGCACATTGGGCATAATGGAATCCACGTCATTTTCCGCTATGAGGTCGTATAGCGTGTTATAGCAATCCACTGCACTCGGGTAATTGCCCACATAAATATTTATCGCTCCTTTCCATAGAAGGATGCTCGTTTTTTTGTACTTACAGCCCTCGCTCCAATTTGCAATGGCATTTTCCACATCTGCGGCAGCATTTTCCGGCATATCCAAATTAAAATGTGCCTGTGCCCGCAAAAAGAGAGCATCGGCCGATGTGGGGTGCTTGTCGATGTAAGCGTCAAGCCGTTTCAACGCCTCTTCGTTTTGGTTGTTTGTAATCAACTCGTCAATCTCATCGAGTTTTGCGGTTTTCTGCGATGTACACGCCACTATGCTTGTTAAAAGAGCAATGGCGAAAAGAAAGATTGTGTTTTTCATGGTATTATGTTTTTTTGTTAAATTCTAATGCAAATTTTATAAAAAACAGAAGTATGATAAAGCATTTAATTGTATAATGTACGAAAAGAGCGTGAGAGCGTATGAAATGCTTGTCGCCTTGCAATTTGGAATAATTCATTTTGCTGCTTGGCTATTTCATACATTAAAAGAATAATTTCGTACATTACAAGAAAGAAAAATTGTGCAGTAGGTTGATTTTGGCTACATTTGTGCTAATCATTACAAGAGCCACGACGCACCACGATAAATGAAGAAATTCTTAATCATACCAACCTCTATCGATTTAGTCCGCATAGCACCGGACAAAATTGTGTATATCGCATCTGACGGCAATTACTCAACGCTTGTGCAGACCGATAACGAGGTACGTATGCTCTCTTATCAATTAGGACAGATAGAGAGTATGATATCCAAACAGCTGGGTAATGATGGTAATACATTTATTCGTATAGGAAAAAGTTTAATAATCAATCGTGCTTACATTTATTACATAAATATTCCTAAACAAAAACTGATACTCTCCGATGCGTCTTCCATAAGCCATACGGTAACTGCTTCAAAAGAGGCTTTGAAACAATTAAAAGAGTTATTGGAAAAAGAGGTTAAATAGTTATGAGAGAAAATAAAGAAATAAGAGACGACCAAATACGCATAATTGGCAAGGAGGAAAATAGAACTCCCCGATACGGCTATATGCTCATTGGCGGCCTGATTATTTTGGGTGTGGTTATAATTGCGGCATTAATATATGCAAATTCAAATAGGGCCGACGAGGTTTTAAGAATTGAGGAGGTGGAGCCTGCTTTGTTTGAAAAAGTATGTGCAACCGACACTGTTAGAAATAAAATAACGTGGAGCAATGTCGATAACACCATCGCAGGTTACACAGAAATTAGAGATACGGTGATAAATGATATTCCATTAAAGCTTTATATACCACACAATGCGCAAATGTCGTTGCACGTTGGTGCGATTGATAAAAACGACACAACAATAATTTACGCCGCCCAAGCTGCCGATGTGAGAGCCGATAATGGGAATATCGTGGGAGCATTTGTACTGGCCGGCGAGCCGCTTGCGTGGGGGCTGTCAAGAAAGGGATACTGCGCATCGATAAACGGCAATGTAACCATAGGAGTTGCCGAGAACTCCCCATTATTTGAAGAGGCCACAAAACAAAAAGGCTATTTCTTTCGCCAATATCCCCTTGTGAGCAATGGTAAGCTCATAGACAATGAGCCCAAAGGGAAAGCTGTGCGCCGTGGTATTTGTGAACAAGAGGGCCGTGTGTTTATGGTAGAAACTGTTACCCGTGAATCGTTCCACGACTTCGCGCAGGCGTTGGTCGATTTAAGCATCGATAATGCCATATATCTTGTGGGTTCATCGGCTTATGGTTGGGCTGTAGATGAGGCCGGAACAAAGCACGAATTCGGCAAGGATAATTATTATACAGGGCGGAGAAAAATGCCCCAAAATATTAGCTACCTAGTGTGGAGGAAAATACCTAACATTATTGAGCAATAATTCATTTGATGGGGAGCCCATGTTTCTTTCTATAAGCATTGATGCAACAATTTATTAAATCATTTTTTTTGATATAGCTTTCAACAAGGAGGGGTATTGTTTTGTGATAATAATTATCCTCATTTTAATTATTCTCGAAATAAATTACATATACTCTTATAATCTACATCTTTAGAAATAATATAAATATATTCAGGAAAATAAGGGCAGTGTCCAAAAAATTGTGTAAATGAGAAAACAGGATTCAGATAAATCTCTTATATCTGGATTCTAAAAATATAGGTTTGGGCTATTTTACGTTTTTGTATTTCTTTATACATTTGTAACATAAATCATTTAGCTATGTCATACAACAATAACGATATTCAGAATTTGCTATATGCAATATTTGTAGGCATTATTATTTTTATAATAATGATTATCTTATCTTCTATATACAACTCTATATATCAATCATTTACGCAAATATGGAAGGGGTGAGAGAGTTGAGCGAACAAGATCAACAGCATACCGACATTGATTTCTTTTTAAAGTTTCGAGGTGCCACACTCTTGTTGTCATAATTACTATAATGCTACCGCTGACAATGGCAAGCAACCATTGTGAGATTGAAGAAAGAGTTTTGTGAATAACACAGCAATTCCCTGGGACTACCCTATTATATAGGTGGTTCGGGGGAGTTACAAGTTGCAATTTTCACATTTAAATCTTTCCTTGCCATTTTTTCTCCGCTACAGGATGAATCTTATATAAATCATTTCTATCTGATAATTGAATTTTTCTACAAAATAATTGCACACGTCTCTCATACTCTATTATTTTTTGGGAGTGGGTGGGTAATAACGGAGTTTCTAACCATAAATTTCGCCTTTTATCGTTATCATTTTTATTATTTTCCATTCGTTCTTGCCAATCATCTCCCATTGCATCTATTATCTTTGTGTGCTCAAGTTTCATACTGTTGGACTGTATTACATATTCCTGTGGTGATAGGCCAAGTAAACGGAAACGATCCCATGCAAGTTCTCTTTCTTTTTTTTGTTTAGCAGTGAGTGTCGGAGGGAAATCGTGAAATCCATAATATTTAAAGGCATATCCCCTTTCATCATTTTTTTCTGTATGATTATTGGTTGTCTCTTCTTTAGAAGATGTCCAAAATCCAAAAAAAGAGTAATCGATTCTAAATCTTTCATCATATGGAAGCCCAATTCCAAAACCTTGTTGTTGTTTGCCCATAGCAGAAAGGTATATTTGATTTCCATTTGGGCCTATAATTTTTATTTTGAATTCATCCGGCGATAGGTATTCAGGATTTACACCTCTGTTCAATATTTTTTCCCATTTACATTTAGTGATCAATTCTTCAAATTCTTCTTTTGTGGGTGTACGCCATTTATGTCCCCATTGTTCTGTAGCAGCATCCTTTTCATCATATATTGGTGATGGACAATTATACCGGGTGTCGGTTTTCTTATTAGAATCTTTCCAAAAATAATATCCTGTAAGAGGCTCTGAAGACCATAGAACAGATAACCCCAAGTCAACCCATTGGTGTCCGTTTCTATCCATTGCTTGAGTGTATATGTATTTTCCACAATTTCTACAATAGTGCGCTCCGAATTCATTAGAGGTACGACAAAATGGGCAAAGTTGAAAATCGGTGATATTCTTGTTTTCCCAAGGTAATCCACAGATAGGACAAAAATTCCCTCGGTAATGTGTTTTACAGATAGGGCATATGTGATTTATTATCTTTGTTATCATATTACTGTTTTTTGAATATTATGTTATTACTACCACAATATATGCAATATTTAGTATTGTTTGCATCAATAAAAGCGCCAGTTTGTTCATGATTACAGTCTTTGCATAGAACAATTCGTTTTACTATTTGAGCCGTTATTGGTGTTCCGCAAAGACGACAGAATAAATCTCCTTTTTCAACCATATGGCCACAACTATTTTTAAACTTTTCTTGTGTTTGTACTTCTATAGCAATATGTGAGGGGTTTGGTGTTCTATTGTTTTTATTGTCAAGATTATTGCAGAGTGATGTTTTAGTTTGAATATTAAACTCAGTATATTTGTTCTTCTGTATTTCAAACCTTGTAATATATTGGGTCGCAATATTCGGGTCTAAGATTATAACGATATTTTCGCTGTTGGCAGATGCTTTGTAGGTCCAATTATAAGAACCTGTGATAACCTTTTTAAAATCGATAACACAAAATTTATCATGTAATAATTCCGTGTCCTTTGAAATCTCAAAACATTCAGAACGACCTATACGGATTTGGCTATAATCTATTCCACTTTGAGAATTTATATCATCTAACTGAATGATTATTGATATATAACAGTTATCCTTTGCTTTATCAAGTAATGCATTAAATAATTTCTTGTTTGTAAACCATGCAACTGATACAAATATTGCATAATGAGCATCCTCTATTTCTTTGAGAATGCGTTGCTCAATATTGTCAAATATTACTTCTGTGCTATTGCTCATAATTGGCCATATTTTTCTTTTATAAGTCTTGTGAATAATGCTCTGCCTAAAGGAATAATGCCCTAAATGCAAATTTAGTTAAATAGTTCAACCTATACAAGAAGAATCACGCATATCATTCTTACGTTGTAGTTGTATAGTGCCTCTCTTTATAAAATGCTTATTTTTCGCAACCTCTTAATTGCATTTTTTAAAAAATTATTGAAAGTCCATTAACCAATACTATATATATAGAATGTTTATAGGTGAGTTTTAGTGGAAGACTAGTTTATGAATAATTTTTAAATTGTTTTTAAGCCCTTCGATAAAGTTAGAGTCTATTGATTCGTATATATGTATTTTTCTTATTGCCTCGGATGGGAGAATTACTTTGTAGCCTTTTATGCTTTCGTTTGTATCAATAATATTTCTCCCAGCAAGTATAATTCTTAATTCTCTTTGTTTTTCAAAGCTCTTGTTTATGCGCGTTAAAATAGTCCATATAAATCTATCAAAACACCTTTCGTTTAAAAATAGCGACTTTACAGATTCAAAAAGTGTACCATCTTCATTTTCTCTTGTGACAATATGGTATTCACCATCTTTTTCAAAGAACGTGGGGACAGAACAATATTCAACATTTTTAAACAATCTGGTAATGCGTATTTGCTATTTAGAAAAAAGTTTTATAATAAGTCTTTATCATATTCTACACATATAGATTTACGTCCGTTGGGGAAGTATCTACGTTGTTTTTTAGTTGGTAAAAAATCTGTAAAGCAACATACGGCAATATGTTTTATGTATAAATATAATATAGCTTTCCCATCTTCAGTCATGCGTTTCTCAATCATTTCTCTAAGAATATCGCAATTATCAAAAAACGCTTGTATGTTAGAGTCTTGAATATCGTTAAATCCACTCGGCTTAGAAAACCATAGATATGGGGTAGTTATCTCATTTATGGTATTATCATTAATTTGTCTTAATCTATATATGCTTGTATACATGAATCTGTCACTTTATATATTATCCTTCTGCTTACGTTTGCCATATCGTCATTTGTGTTTGTTTGCCTACTGCAAACTTATGAAAACAAGGACAATTAAACAAAATTTGATTAATTAAACTATCAAAGTATTTGGTTACAAAAAAGTTGGCCCCTGCTCAAACCGAAATATGCAAAGCGCAATCCTAAGAACAGATATTCCCACCCACCAAAAAAGCACCTCAAAAAGCACCGCCAATAAAAACGCTTACAAAAAAAAAATCGCCCTCGCAAAAAAACTTTGCCCCTGCAGGGTTGTTTATTAAGAAAATGGTTGATTATGAGCGAAAGATTAGAGGAGAGGGCCTTGGAATACCACGAAGGTGAGAGGCCGGGAAAGACCGAGATTACCCCGACGAAGCCGCACGACACGCCCGAGCAGTTGTCGCTTGCATACAGTCCCGGAGTGGCTGCACCGGCAGCCGCTATAAACAAGGACCGTTGGCAGGCCTACCGTTATACCAACAAAGGGAACCTCATTGCGGTGGTGTCCAACGGCAGTGCGTTGCTGGGCCTTGGCAACGTGGGTGCGCTCAGTTCCAAGCCGGTTATGGAGGGTAAATCTATGCTCTTTAAGATTTATGCCGATGTCGATGCGTTCGACATTGAGCTTGCCGAGGAGGACCCCGACAAGTTCATTGAGGCGGTGCAGGGTATCTCGCCCACCTTTGGCGGCATAAACCTCGAGGATATTAAGGCGCCGGAGTGCTTTTACATAGAGGAGAGGCTGCGCAACCTGCTGGATATTCCCGTGATGCACGACGACCAGCACGGGGCCGCCATAACCATTGCCGCCGCGCTATTGAACGCAGCCGAGGTGGCCGACAAGGAGCTGCAAAGCCTGAAGGTGGTGATAAGCGGGGCGGGTGCTGCGGCCATTTCCACCGCCAAGATGCTTGTGCGCTTAGGGCTTATGCGCGAACAGATTACAATGGTCGACAGCAAGGGTGTGATTACCATTGCGCGCGATATACTCCCACCCGAGAAGGCGCTCTTTGCCAGCAGCAACACCTCGCTGCACACGCTTGCCGATGCCATAAAGGCGAGCGATGTATTCATTGGTCTCTCGGTGGGTAATGTTCTCACCAAAGAGATGGTGCGCAGTATGGCCGACACTCCCATAATTTTTGCCCTTGCCAACCCCACCCCCGAGATAAGTTATACCGATGCCATAGCCGCACGCCCCGATGCCATAGTGGCTACCGGCCGCACCGACACGCCCAACCAGATAAACAACGCATTAGCTTTCCCTTATCTGTTCCGTGGGGCGCTGGACACGCTTGCCACCAACATAAACCGCGAGATGGAGATGGCGGCGGTAAAGGCCATTGCCTCGCTTGCCCACGAGCCCGTGCCCCACGAGATTAAAAAAAGCTATGGGAGCAACCTGAGCTTTGGCCCTGCATATATTCTGCCCAAGTTAGGCGACCGGCGCCTGCTGTTTGCGGTCTCTATGGCGGTGGCAAAGGCTGCTATAGATAGCGGCATTGCCCGCCGCAGGATAGCATCGTGGAGCGAATATGAGGAGGCGCTGCGCTGCCGCATAGAGCGCGAAACTCATTACCGTCACCACGGCCGCTGCAACAACGAGCAGCTGCTGCACAAGAGATACAACAGAGGTATGAACAAGTTATAAGCAAGTGTTATGAAGAAAGAGGATGCCATCCTCTCGCGCAGCGAGAGAAAGAGAATAGAGAAACTGCGTAACGAAATCATTGGTTACATAGAGGACAATTCCGCAAGGAAGATGTTCACCTACGATGATGACGACGAGGAGTATGACGACTACAACACCGACGAGCCCTCGCCCATAGACGAGGAGCCTGTTTTCGATAATTACATAAGCGAGCACGAACTCTATCTTTTATACCGCAACGCTGTTTTGCAGAATTTGAATTGAATAGCCCGTCGCTTGTAGGGGCGAACCCGTGTGGTCGCCCTCAATTACATCAAACCGCAACAAATGAAAAAAATCCGCGAAAATTTAGCAAAATAAAATGCGGATAAAACATTTCATTTGCTATTTTTGCAAACGCATTGGCAACGCACGTTGCGCTGTGCAATGCACTTTACACAAGCAATAACAAAAAAACAAACGATAAAAAACAATTATGACACAAAGCTGGTTCGAAGTAAAGGTATCATACGAGCGTGCAGGCGAGAAGGGCCTCAACACAAAGGTAAACGAGGTATATTTGGTACAGGGATTCACATTCACCGAGGTGGAGAAACGCATAACACTTGAGGTGCAGCCTATGGTGACGGGCGAGTTCACCATCAACGAGATGAAACGCACCAAATATGGCGAACTTGTTGACAGCCCCAGCGAGAGTGCCGACAAGTGGTTCAAGTGCAAGATTGTACTCGTTACCATAGACGAGGTGAGCGCCAAGGAGAAAAAGACCTCGGTTGTGATTCTTGTAAAAGCCGAAGACTGCGCAGGCGCTGTGGCAGGCCTCAACAAGCATATGGAGGATTCTGTGATGGCATACGACCTTGCATCGGTAAACGAAAGTTCAATTGTGGACATCTTCCACTATGAAGCAATACAGTAACATAATTGCAGAAAGAATAGAAAAGATAAGCGCAACCCTCCCACAGGGGGTTACGCTTATTGCCGTTTCCAAATATCACCCCGTGGAGGCTGTTGCAGCCGCCTACTCTGCGGGGCAGCGCCACTTTGGCGAGAGCAAGGCACAGGACCTTGTAAAAAAGCACGAGGCCCTGCCCGAGGATATCTGCTGGCACTTTATAGGCCATTTGCAGAGCAACAAAATAAAATATATAGCCCCGTTCATCCACCTTATTCACAGCATCGACAGCCTGCGCCTGTTGCAGGAGGTTAACAAGCAGGGTGCCAAGGTGGGGCGCAAAATTCCCTGTCTGTTGCAGATACACATAGCACAGGAGGAGACGAAATTCGGCTTCACGCCCCAAGAGTGCATAGATATGCTTGCCGCAGGCGAGTGGCGCGCGTTGGATAACATTGAGATTCGCGGCCTTATGTGTATGGCAAGCAACACCGACGACGAGCAGCAGATAAGGGCCGAATTTGCAACCGTCAACAAGCTGTTCCACACCATCAAGGAGCGTTTCTTTGCCGGCAACGAGCGGTTCTCTCTTCTATCGGCCGGAATGAGCGACGACTACCCAATTGCCATTGAGGAGGGGAGCAATCACGTGCGTGTGGGGTCGGCAATATTCGCTATGGAATAAATAGCAACCGCCAACTACTCCATATTCCGCTGTCGGGCACTCATAACCAACATCACATACAAGAAAGGAAGCAAATAGATGATATCCGACACCACAGCAACGTCGGCAACATCAATGTGCAATAACGGTAAGAAACCCGCAAACTCCACACACGGCATAATGCCCGTGGCGGGCAACACGGCAAGCAGTGCCGGAGCATACAACGTGAAGGCGGCGCCAAGCGAGCGGGCAATATCTATGAGGCTGCGGTAGTTGCCATATATGAAACCAAACGAGGCCGCAACGATGAACAGCCCTATAAAGCAGATGATAACGCGCCCCTGTACCAGTGGCGAAGCATAGAGGTCGCCCGTAATACCAAGCAGCAGATTCCACGGCGGCAGGGTGCACACAAAAAGCAGCAACAGATATACCGCAGCGGCAATAATGGCAAAAAGCCACGCGTGGCGCTCATTTATTGCAAGCGTACCGCCTTTGAGGAATTTCATTGCACTCTTCACCATTCCCGAGCCCGTGAGCAGGCCCAACGAACATACAAAGAGCATTATTACGCCCCACGGAGCGGAATCTATTGTTCCCTGCGCACTGCGCACAGCCCAGCGAAGCCCCTCGGCACTCACCAAAGAGTTCATTGAGGCATCGTAGCCCAAGGCAAGCCCGGCTATGCCCACAGCCCACGAGAGCAGCCACACAAGCAACAGCAGCGCGGTGTAGCACACTGCGGGATAGTATAAAAGGCGGCGGTTGGAAAGGGTGTTATTCATCGGGTTCAAGATTTTCGGCATCTATAATATGCAGTTCAATGGCACGCACCACCAAGCGGGTTACGTTGGTGCCTCGCTGCTCCTCGGCGGGGAAGAGGCGGGATATAAGGTCGGCCTGCCGTTTTTCGAGCGACTTAACGCCAAAGGGCATAGTTTTGAGGCCTGCTATCATCTCCTTTGTGTAACCAAGCGCCAAGTGGCGCAGGAAACACTCATCGTAGCGGTCAATCTCATACTCTATGAGCGATTTCTTGCGGGCGGCATCGCGCATAACAGTTTCGCGGAAGCGCTGCACAATCTTCTCCAAAATGGGAGAATTGAAAACAGGTCTCTTGCCGCTCATCACCCCCATAATATCGTGACGGGTGAGCAACTCGCCCGTTTTAAGAGCTATGCCGTCGGCACCTGCATCAAGCACATCAACCCACAGTTTTTCGTTGAGCAGCTCGCCTGTGAAAACAAGCACCTTCACCTGCGGATGGGCACTCTTTACCTTTGCACAGATGCCCACTCCCACGGTGGTGGAACCACCCAGGCCCAAGTCGAGCAGCAACAGGTGGGGCAACTGCTTTTCGAGTAATGGGTAGAGTTCCTGTTCGTTCATTGCAACGCCTATCACATCGGCTTCGGGAATCTCGGTGCGGAATATCTCCTCGGTTCCCTTTAACTCCAATTTGGCATCCTCAACTATTATCACACTGAATTTATCGCTCATAAGGCACTGTTTTTAGGTAGAGTAAACATAATGACAAAACCACCGTCGCAGGCGCGGGCCTCGGCCCTGCCGCCACGCAACTGCATATAATCCTCGTGCAGGCGCACTATCTCTTTAACCACAAGATATTCCATACCCACAAGCCCGCCATTGGGGGCAAGGTTGTTCTTCGATGGGGTGAACATATCGGCTAAAATCTCCTCGGGCAGTGTGCGGCGGGTGTCGAGCAACTCCACACGCACCACATCGCCGCAATCCACCGCACGCAAACGCAGCTCGCCCGCAGCCTTGTATTCAAGGGCGGCATCAATCAACGAGCGGAACAGGAAGGAGAGCATATCCTTGTCGCCACCCACTACAATGTGCGTGGGTTCGTATTGCAACAGCAATGCACAACCGGCTTTCTTGGCCTTGCGTGCCACGGTGTGTTGCGCATCGCCAAAGAGTTCGTCGAGCGACACGGCCGACAGGCGGAAGCTCATTTCATCTAACTGCTTGGTGGCACACCCGCTCAATATGGCAAATATGGAGTTATAGTAGTCCATAAGTTCGCGCATAACGGCCACCTTTGCGGCAAGCGCCTGCGGCTCGTCGGTGACTGCGGCAGCCTGCTCCACAAGAGCACGTATGCGCCCGGGATAATATATTGTTTCGTGTTTTATAACCGACAGGCAGTTGTCCATAACCATATTTTGCACGTGCAAGCGGTTCTCTTCGAACTTCACACGCTCGGCCTCCTCCTCGGTGGCGGCAAGTGCCTTGTAGTGACCCGCAAGGCGCACCACGGAGTGATATGCCACAGAGGCGGCATAGCGTGCCACAAGTTCAAGATTAAGCAGTTCGTTTTCGCTCAACGGGCGTTCCGACGCAAGTTCTATAGCACCTATCATCACACGCTCGCCCGCCGAAAGCACATACAACGGCAAGATATTGAGCAGTTCGTCATCGGTCACATAGGCTGTGCCGCTCTCGAACACGCTGTGCAAATATATGGCAGCAGCCGATGCACCCGAAGGGGCAACCGCCACCACCGCCTCGTCGCCGCCATATTTGAGCAGCAACGACACACGCTCAATGCACATTGCATCGCCCGTGGCTGCCAGAATCTCGCTTGCCACCCGCTGTGCAAGTTCGCTTGTGGCAAGCGGTTCCTCGCCACCCGTAACGGCAAGCAGGCGGCTGTTAAGCCCCAAGACCATACGGCTGTTCATACGCTCTATTACACCCTTGCGCACATACGACACGGCAAAGGCAAGCAGCAACAGTATCAACAGAAACAGCAGCAACGCAATGGCCGCCTGCCTGTGGTTGGCAAGCCGCTGCATATCCTCGTAGTGCTGTTCAAGCCCCTTGTCCTCGTGCACCAAACGGTAGAGCGATGCATATATGTTATTGTTGTAGCGATACTCCTGCCAACGCTGTGTGGCAAGCGCAGCCACCGCAACCTCGTTGCGTATATCCAATATGTTGAAGAAGATATCCTCCTTGAGCGAAAGGGGGAAAAGCCCGTTGCGCCACCACGAAAGCTCGGCTGCCGAGCCACTAAAAAGGGAGAGCGTGTCACTGCCACCCACGGTGCTGCGATAGTAGCTGTTGAGCCCGTCGATTACCTGCGCAGCATACACAAAGGTCTTTTCGTAATTGCCGTTCACATTGGAGAGGAAGGCCGAGTCGGCACGCAGGGCAATACTATCAAACAGCGCATCGGAGGCTGCCACGCCACAGGGGAGGAGCAACAGCATTGCCACCACGCAACGCACCACCACACGCGGCAGGCGGAACGAGAAACGGCTGCCCTTGCCTTGACGGCTGCTTATATCGAGCGAGCATACCGAGAATATTTCATCGGTCTTGCGATATTTTTCAATAATTCCCTTGCAATTCATAAGCCCGAATCCACCGCCCTTGTTCTTGCTGAGTTTGCCGGTAGCATCGCCTATGAGCGAGGCATCATAAACCTTTTCGTTGAGTATGCGCGCAATATCGGCCTGCGAAAGCCCTATGCCGCTGTCGGTAACCGACAGCTCCACATAGCCGTCGCCCTCGGCAGCCTCCACGGTTATGGTGCCGCCCGACGGGGTGAACTTACCCGCGTTATCTACGAGGGTGTTTATCATAAAAAGTGTGAGGGCACGGTCAGCCTTTACCACGGCATCGCTCATCTTCACATCGAGTGTTATGCCGCGTGCATCGAAGAACTGCCTGCTCTTGGCAATGATATCAAACAGTTCGCGCACCGAAAAGCGCTCTATCTGCAGGCTCAAATCGCCACGGCGCATTTTTATCCAGCGCTCCAGAATAACATTATAGTCGTCGAGTTTTTCGGTGAGCTCGGCAATGTACTGCAGGCGGCGTTTGGCGGTCTCTTTATCCTCGCCGCGCGACAGGTTGCGCAGTTCGTTGAGCATACGGTCCATATATGGGCGCATACCCCCTAACACCGACACCGACACGCGCTTGAGCAGATTCTCGCGCTTGTGCTCGGCAAGGTATAGTGCGTGTGAGAGGCGCTGCTCCTCGATGCGCAGCTGTTCGTCGCTTATATTGGCTATGCGCAGCCCCTCCTCCACCGCCACGGCAATGTATGGCAGCGATAGTTCTATGATGGCTCTCTTTCCCGCTGCAAGTTCCGCTTCGGTTGCAATATACAGCGTATATATGCGGTTATCATCAACGGGTGGCAACTGCAAACGATAGACAAACGGATATTCGTCGCAAGCCTCAAAGGGTGCCAACAACGAAAAACGCATATCGCCAGCAAATCCATTGAAGCCGTCGTGCAGAATGGAGCATACGGCATTGCACACCTCCTCCTCGCTGCTCATTTCGCGCGGCAGGGAGGCAAGCAGATTGCGGCATATCTTAAGCAGGCGTTTAAGGTTTTGGGAATATGCGTTGTTGTAATGCCGCCAACGGCGGTTGGTTATATAGAGCAACGCACCCACCGACAAAAGCGCAAGCACCGCGGCCAATGCCCACCAATAGAGACGGGCCGCATTATCGGCGGCAGCCTGCGCGCGGCTCTCCATCTGTTTGTTCATACGGGTAGTGCGCAGGAGGTCGAGGTACGCCTCGCGGTTGATGTCGGACAGCTCCTTATCGCCCACACCCGCATAGGCACAACTGGCCTCGCGGCGCACGCTCAACAGGCATTCGGGGATATTTATCACAAGGCTGTCCGTGGCGGAGAGGAGTTCCTCGGCATCATCGGCATATGTAACTATGTTCCATTCGAGCGAGTCGGCCGCAGGGTAATATTTGTGGTAGTAGCCGTTTATATCGGCAAGGGCCTCATCGAGCAATGAGAGCGCCTCATAGTATCGCCCCTGCTGGGTGTTGCACGATGCGGCAACGGAGAGGGCCTCTATCTTCATATAGCCGTCGCCATAAAGGACAAAGCCGTTCACGGCATCGGTGGCAAGGGCAAGTGGCAACTCATTTGTGGCACCATAGCCTAACCTGCCAAGCAGTTGTGGGGTTTCGGTGGCTATTTGCTGTTGCAACGCCTCGCTGCGCAGAGCAATGGCAAGCAGCAGCCTGTAATTGGCCGACAGCCACACAAGCCCCCGGCCTGTCGCAAAATCAAGGCCACGGATATAAGCCTCAACACGCTTTGCGATATTGGGTTCGCTGCCCGCAAGAATCATACGGGCATAAACACGCAACGACACATCGTCGCATTGCTCCAACGCTTTTGCAAGATATTCGGCAGCGGCATCGCGCTCCTCTTGCAAGCCAATATTTGAGAAATAGCATACCGACACCACGCCGAATTCAACCATCGCACGGGCAAAACGTTCCCTGTCGCCCGCCACAAGCGTGGCCTGTTCCTCCGATATACGACGCATATTGGCCAATGCGCTTGCGCGGTAATCGAAAAACTCCCTGTTGGCCGATGTGCGGTAACATATGGTCATAAGCCCCACGTCGGCGGCAAGGCGCTCTATCTCGCACTGCGACGATACAAGCACCCCCTTGTAGAGTTCCTGCGCACGCCTGTAGTCCATCTGCATCATTGCGGCATAGGCAAGCGCATTGCGGGCTATCATATTCTGTTCGTTGCCCGCATCCATTGCAAGCAACTGCGATGCGGCGCTATCCACACGGGCAATATCCTTGTAGCGGCATTCGTCTATGATGCCACACAGCAGGGTTGCACGCTGCTCCATAGCAACGTCGTGCGAACCGCTGCTGCAAGCCGCCACAAGCAACAGCAACAGAGCGGCAAATATGTTACATAGCATCTTGCGCATAATTATGAGCGAAGATATGAATTTCTATTAAAAAATATGCGGCCCGCCGAATAAAATTAGCAGGCCGCACAGATAAAAATTCACTTTTCAGTTACTTTCGGTCAGGTTGGTTACCTCATAGGTATATGGGTTTATACACTGTAAAGTGTTGGGAACATCGGCATAGTTGCCAAGCGAAACAAGATATACAAAACCATTGTCGGCGGTGAGGATATTTGCGGGGTTAGTGGCAACCTCAATCTTTTTCACCTCGGTGAACGACGGGATATCTATAACCGAAACGGTCTTGTCGTAGTTGGGATAGTCAAGGCCGCCTGAATTGGCCACAAACAATTTATTATCGGCCACGCACAGCTGCTCGGGGTTGCGCCCCACTGCCACGGTGGCTTCCACAGCGCAAGCCGTGGTATCTATGCGGGCCACATTGCCATTATAATAGGTGGCATACACCTTGCCGCCTGCGCTTGCAAGGTAGCGGGGCTGTGCGGCAGTCTCTATTTTCTCTATCACGCGTGCCTCCTTGTCGGTTACCCAAATAACATTGTCGTTGGCCACGGTAATATACATTTTACTGCCATAGACACATATATCGTTGGCCGTGTCGCCCAGGCCCACGCCGTTCTGCTGCATAAAACAGTCGCGCACCACAGAATGGTCGTTAAGGTTATATTTTGTGAGAACCGCATTGTTGTACCCCCACAACCCCTCGCAAAGAACATACATATCATTGCCCACAATCACTCCGCGACGGGGCCCTACTCCCGCGGTGAAATTTGTAAGGAGGCGGCCATCGGTGGTAAAAAGGTTCACATCGCCATCGTTCACATAGTCCGATGTGGTGATGCATATATAATCGCCCGCTGCAAATAGCTTATAGGGCGACGACACCCCGTCGGCAAGCCAGGGCTTTGCCACGGCACCTGTTGCCGTGTTGTAACTGCTGTGAACGATTGTTTGGTTCCAATTGGCATCGTACTCCGAGAGGAAACCATACAGCACGCCATCTTTTTGGCACAACTCAGTCATATTCACACCGCTTGCAGGAGGAACGAACGAAGGTGCATCATCGCTGTCGCTACAAGCCACAAATGAGATTGCCACAAAGGCAAAAAGAAGAAACAGATTCTTTTTCATATTTATATGTATTAAAAGGTTATACAGGCAGTAAGCCTCCACTGCCGCCCGGGCATAGGATAGTAGCCAATTATCTCGTAGCTTTTATCGGTGAAGTTCAACAGCTCGCCCTGCAAGCGCAACAACCTGTTACCACGCAATGCAAACTCGCGGTTAAGCGACACGGAGTGTTCGGTGTATGCGGGCAGCCTGTTTTCGGCAATATTCTGCGGCAGCATATATCGCTCGCCCACAAATGTCACAAGATAGGAGATGTTTACCCATTTGTTGTTGAGCGTGAGCGAACCGTTTGCCGCGTGGCGCGGGGTATATGGTATCTGATGGCCGTAATTTTTTGAACTGCGGTTGGTTTTATCAACCGTGTGGCTGTAGCTGTACGATGCATCTGCAATAAGCTCTACATTGCGGGCAGGTGAACAGGTGACCGACAAGGTTGCATCCACCCCCTTGACATATACCCTGCCATAGTTTTGCATACGCCATATATACATTGTGGGCAGCGCCACTATTTTATCCTTCACCCTGTTGTAATAGCCGTCGATGGAGAGAGCCACAGACAGTTTGCGGCCCAAACTGCCGCTGTAGGTGGCACCCACGTTGTACTGCGTGGCACGCTCGGGCTTGAGCCCCACATTGCCCATACGCTGGTAGTAGAGGTCGGCAAGTGTGGGAGTGCGAAAGATATCATTATACGAAGCACGCAGGCGCAACGGCACGTTTTCCAATGGCTGCCAAGCAAACGACACCGCGGGCGAAAGGCGCTTTTTGCTGTCGGTTTTCGATGAACCGCCGGCATCGTCGGCAAGCAGTGTACCCAACAGACTTGCCGTTGCTGTAACAGAGCCCCTTTCATACGATGCAGCCAACGCCGTTTGTGAATTTATTCTTTGCGGTTCCCGGCCTGCAAGAAAATTGTTTCTCACGGTGGCAAACGACAAATCGCTCGTCAAAGAAAAGGAGAAACCGCCGCCCATAGTATAGTGAGTGCCCACGGATGCATAATACTCGTTCTGCGTGTTTGCATCGGTTTGATAGCCGGCCGCAAAGTTCTTGTTCACCTGCTTATAGCGCGAAAAGAGATAGTTGTATTTTGCAACCACACGTGCCCGCCATTTAGCCGACAGCGCAAGCTCGCCCGTGGCCTGAACATAAAAATTATTATCCCACAAACGTTCGCTGTTGTCCTTGTTATATAGCCTTACACTGCCCGGCAAGCCACGCTCCGAGTCGTAATACGCAACCTTCATCTGCACATTGCCACGGTTGCCGAAATCGCCAAACAGATTACCTTCCGCTGCAATGCTCTTTGTGTCACCATCGGCGCGATGCAGCCTGCTGCTCTGTGAGCCGTTTACAAGAGTGAAGGGGTAATCGCCGTCGGCACGCTGCACATTCAAGTGGGCCGAATAGCTCCAATGGCGGCCGAAAATCCTTTCGCGCAGCAACACAGCCCCCAAAAGCCCAAACGAGCCGACACGAGCCTTCGCCACGGTGCGGGTTGCAAGAGGCCTGCGGCTCCTAATTTCCAAAAAGCCTGCCGATGCAAAACTGCGTGCGGTGCGGAATATATCGTTCCCCTGCCCCACCGTGAGCGAGAGAAGTTCCACATTGTCGAGAGCATAACGCCCTATGTCTATCTGGCCGCTATAAGCATCGGACACCGCCACTCCATCGTAGCTCACCGCCGTGTGTTTGGCACCAAGCCCGCGCACCGACACTGTTTTAAGGCCGCCTATACCGCCATAGTCCTGCACCTGCACACCGGCCATACGCTTTAGAGCATCGGCTGCCGTGGTATAGCCAAAGCGCTCAATGTCACCGCTGCGCACTTCCTGTACAGGGGTGGCCGATGACAAAACAACATCCACAGCATCGCCCACAACCTCTATCTCTGCAAGGTTGCGCACCGACGAAAGCGTATCTACCTGTTGCGCGCGGCATATATGCGCACCGCACAACCACATACAAATGGTACAAAGGGCCGCAGCCCCAAAAAATCGTTGCATATAAACAAGGGTTAGCAAGCCTTCACCCGAGGCATTGTTAATACTCACATAATAGATAAGAGGCAGGTTTTCTGGCTTGTCCGCCCTTGCGGTTACCTTCCCACCCCACCGGGGGCAGTGGCAATAGATTACCGAGGCATAAATGGACTTACAGCTACGGGTATAGCTCCGGATTTCAACCGGATTCCCTTTTACTAACACCACCGAAAGGGGTGGCTGTTACACCTTTATCCGAGTGCGAAGATATAGCTATTGAAAATCTTATGCAACAATTTATGAGAATTTTTGTTGCAAATTTTCTTTTACCCCCGGTAACCCGCGAGTTGTTTGGGAATATTGCGGCCGGGTTTAATGACACCCCAAAAAAAGAGGGCAACCCCGCGTAATCACTACGGAGGGTTGCCTGGGGGGAATTGAATGATTAAGAAAAAGTTCTACTAATTTTCTCGTTGCTTTGCTACTGTCTATTACTATAACACAGCAAAAAGAGAAAAGTTTGTAGAAAACACAATTTTTTTATAAAAAAAACGGGGCTGTGTCGTTGACACAGCCCCGCTCGTATATATTTACCAAATAATCCTTAATTATTCAGCAGCCTCGGCTACCACATTGTAGGGAACCTTAACGGTAACCTCCTTGTGCAAGCGGATTGTAGCATTGTACTCACCAACCTCTTTAGCAGCCTCAACCGAGATAACCTTGCGGTCAACCTCGTGGCCAAGTTTAGCAAGCTCGTCGGCAATCTGAGCAGCAGTTACAGAACCGAAAACAGTACCTGTCTCGCTAACCTTAACGGCGATAGTGAGAGATACACCCTGCAACTTCTGTGCAACAGCCTCGGCATCGGCCTTAATCTGGGCGAGCTTGTGAGCACGCTGACGAAGGTTCTCGGCGAGAACTTTCTTTGCAGACTCTGTAGCGACAACAGCCTTGCCTGTAGGAATCAAATAATTACGGCCATAACCGTCTTTTACCTTAACGATATCGTCTTTGTAACCAAGGTTGATTACATCTTCTTTCAATATAAGCTCCATAATTATTCCTCCTTTTTTATTTCATCATATCAGTTACAAAAGGCAGCAAAGCCAAGTGGCGTGCGCGCTTAACAGCCTGAGCAATGCGACGCTGGAACTTCAAAGAAGTACCTGTGATGCGACGGGGAAGCAACTTACCCTGCTCGTTCAAGAATTTCTTCAAGAATTCGGGATCCTTGTAATCGATATACTTGATACCGTTCTTTTTGAAACGGCAATACTTTTTCTTTTTGACATCAACTGTGGGAGGTGTCAAATATCTGATTTCTGAAGGTGTCTGTGCCATAATTATTCCTCCTTATTACCTTTAAGATTTCTTCTCTTGGCAGCATACTCAGCAGCATACTTGTCCAATTTCACTACCAATGAGCGGATAACACGCTCGTCGCGACGATACTGCAACTCGAGCTTAGATATAACTTTGGGCTCAGCGTTGAACTCAAACATTACATAAAAACCAGTTGTCTTCTTCTCGATGGGGTAAGCAAGTTTCTTCAAGCCCCAGTTCTCTTCATTGACAATCTCCGCACCTTCAGCAGTGAGAATGCCTTTGAACTTCTCTACCGCTTCCTTCATCTGAGCATCAGACAAAACGGGAGTTAAAATGAAAACGGTTTCGTATTGATTCATTTTTAATTAATAAATTGGTTAAACATTCGTTTATCTAAAACGCGGGTGCAAAGATAGACATAAATTTTCAATTACCAAAGTTTTACGACAACCTTTTTCAAAACCACCGATATAAGACACTGCGAACGCGGCTGCACCACACACCGCTGTGGCATTTTTAACCATAATTTGCAACCAAGAGGTAATTTTAAGCAAAAAAAATTTCTTTCTCTAAATATTTATATGTTTCTTTGCAACATAATGTGCAGTGCAGGGTGCACGCACACGGCAAAAGACAATAAAAACAATAAAATAATATAGATATGGCAACTAAAATCAAGTATGTAGCACTTGCTATAATTCTTCTTGGAGCATTAACTCTTATTTTGAGCCACTTCTGTGGTTGGAACAACATCAACGCACTGAACGTCAGCGCATATGTAGCTATGGTTGTGGGCCTTGTAGCATACATCATTGCCGGCAAAAAGGCTTTGGAGGAATAAAAAAGGAGATTAACCCCAATAAAAAAAGGTTGCCAAGTTTTTGGCAACCTTTTTTATTGTTAACCGACAAATGATAGATTGACGTGTTAATGCCTCTCTATAGTAGCAAACAAGAAAAATTGAATCACAAACTATGAAGACAAAAATTTTCAATCTTATCATTATTGATGAAAGCGGCTCTATGCATAGCATTAAGAAGGCAGCGATTGACAGTGTGAACGAAACCATCCAGTCCATTCATTCCGCCCAAAAGAGACACGAGAGCCAAGAACACTATGTGAGCCTTGTAACTTTTAATGACGACGTAAAGAGCGTTTACGAGTGTGTGCCTGCAGACGATGTAAAAGAACTCACTGCAGAGACATACCAACCCGCCTGCTGTACCGCACTATACGACGCCATGGGCATTTCACTGAATGCCCTACGCAAAACGGTTGCCAAAGACGACAAGGTGCTCGTTACCGTTGTTACCGACGGATACGAGAATTCATCCAAGGAGTACAGCGGCGTGGCCATCAAAGCTCTTGTTGACGAACTCAAGGAAAAGGGGTGGGTATTTGCCTACATCGGAGCCAACCAGGATGTAGAGGCTGTCGCTGCCACAATATCCATTACCAATACACTGAAGTTTGAGGCCACCGGCGAAGGTACCGCAGTTATGGGTGCAAGAGTAAGCAATGCCCGCACTCGTCTTTTTGACCGCATCGCCGACCTTGGCAGTTCTTTTAGTTCAATAGAGGCAAACTGCGATTTTTTCAATGAAGAGAAATAGTATAACCAAAATAATAATTATAAATGAAGGAGTCCGCAACTGCGGACTCCTTCATTTATAGTATTTGAATAATTAAGCCTCAACCTCCGGCGCAATGAGTTTATAACCCTTGCCGTGGATATTGATAATCTCGATAGAATCGTCGGCCTTCAAGTGCTTGCGCAGCTTGGTGATGTAAACGTCCATACTGCGGGCATTGAAATAGTTATCGTCGGTCCACACGGTTTTGAGTGCGAAATCGCGCTGCAAAATCTCGTTGGTGTGGGCGCACAAGAGGCTCAACAGTTCCGACTCCTTGGTGGTGAGCTTGGTCTGCTGGTCGTCTATTGTGAGCAGCTGTTTCTGTGTATCGAACTGGAAGCGGCCAATCTTGTACAAGGTATTCTCCTTGCTCTTTTTACCGCACACGCGACGCAAGATAGCCTCTATGCGCGATACAAGAACCTCCATACTGAAGGGTTTTGTAATATAGTCGTCGGCACCAATCTTGAAACCCTCCAATATATCCTCGTTAAGTGTTTTTGCAGTGAGGAATATGATAGGTATCTCGGAATTTGCCGCACGTATCTCCTGTGCCAGGGTGAAACCATCCTTCACAGGCATCATAACATCGAGCACGCAAATATCGAATTTTCCCTTCAAGAAGGTTTTGTAACCTACATCGCCATCGGGGCAGAGCTCGGCATAATAGCCTTTGGCCTGCAAATACTCACGAAGGAGCATACCCAGGTTCTCATCGTCCTCGCATAACAAAATTCTCTGTTTCTCTTCCATAATTTTTTATTTTAAAGGTAATACAATTACAAATGTTGTTCCAACGCCTATCTCGCTCTCGGCCCGTATGGTTCCTTTGTGTGCCTGAACAATCTGCTTCACATAGGCAAGGCCCAGACCGAAGCCTTTGACATCGTGCAGGTTTCCCGTGTGCACGCGATAGAACTTGTCAAATATCTTTTTAAGGTCCTCCTTGCGGATACCTATACCATTATCCTTGACCGACAGCATAAAGTTGTCATTGCTATTCCAGGTGCGCACCTCCAGTTCAAGTGGCACATCCTGCTTGCGATACTTCACGGCATTGTCCATAAGGTTGAACACCACGTTGGTGAAATGCATCTCATCGACATAGATAAAGGGATCGTCGGCATCGAGTTGCCAGGTGAGCTTGCCACCATTCTGCTCCACCTTCACCGTGAAGGTGTTCACAATGCCCGAAATAAGTTCATTGGCATCGAGTTCCTTCATTTTGAGCGAAGCGTTGTTCTTATTGTCGAACATCGACATCTGCAACACCTTGTCCACCTGAAAACGCAGGCGCTTGGTTTCGCTCGCTATGGCACCCGATAGCTTGGAGAACATCTCGGGCGACTTTGCAATGGAGCTGTCCTGCAACATCTGCGCCGCCAGCGATATTGTGGATATAGGAGTTTTGAACTCGTGCGTCATATTATTTATGAAGTCGTTCTTCATTTCGGTTATCTTTTTATGCCTGAATGCCATATACAGTGTTATCACGAATGTTATTAACAAAACAAAAGTGAACAGTATGGAAGGAATCATAAATTTAACCGAACTATAAATATAATTGTTCAAAAGCGAGGTGGGGAAATTAACCTCGAGCACCGCCATATGCGAGGGAGGGTCGTTCTTAAAAATCAACTCCTTATATTTATTATCACCATCGGTGTACGAGTAGTCGGAACAGCGATACACCTCCTCGCCATCGCCACGCAGCACCCTGAAGTGGTAAGGAATGAGGATGCCGTTGCTTGCGAGCTCCGATTTTAGATATTGGTCGAGCTTACCAAAGTTTATGCGCCCCTGCAAAGGCTTTTCGCTTGCCTGGTACAGCATATTGTAGAGCACCTCGTCGAGCACCGCACGCTGGTATTTATAGCGCTTGCTCAGGATTTCAAGCGACAGGCGCTGTGCATCGCGCATCGACAGGTTACCTCGATTGGAGTTTATCTTAAACTGCGACAACGACTGCGACGGGTTCTTCACCACCGTCTTTAACTCAAATGCCGACAGCACATTACCACCCTCGGTAGATGCCAGGTAGGAGTGCTCGAGCTTCAAAAAGCCATCCTTTATCTGCCCCCTGTGAATATCCTTTTGAATATCCTTGGCAAGGTAGGTGCGCATCTCGTCGAGTTCCAGGCTATATGCCGCCTGGTAAAGGCTGCGCCTCACGCCCTCTTCAAAGTGTTCGCGGCGCATATCCACCATAGCCTCAATGTATGTCACCTGCAGGTACAACAACCCCAGACAACAAACGCCCATTACAAGCCCCACTATCAATATCGTCAACTTCTTCATATCGCAAATATAATGAGAAGCAACAAAGGTTGTATCGTTTATTAAGCGAAATTATATCTATTTTTCTTTTAATTAACAAATAAAAATATTAAGCTTATCAAAACAGCAACCAAAACATAACAATAAAGATTGTTTTAGCAAAAACTGCTCGCAATTTAACAAAAAAGGCAAGCCCGCGGGCTTGCCTTTTTTTGTTGTATATAAAATTATGTTTACTCCTCCTCTTTTGCAGCAAGCTCCTTAACAAGTTTATCCTGCACATCGGTGGGAACAAGTTCGTACGAAGCGGGCGACATTATGAACGATGCGCGACCACCTGTGAGCGAACTGAGCGATGTTGAATAAGAGGACATCTCCTTCAAAGGCACCTTGGCCGAGAGTTTCTCGTAACCGTTCTCGCTCTCCATACCCATAATCATACCTCTGCGGCCCTGAATATCACTCATCACATCACCCATCTTGTCGGAGGGAACGAACACCTCTACATCGTAAACGGGCTCAAGGATTTTGGGACCTGCATTGCGGAATGCCTCGCTGAAGGCGTTGCGGCCTGCAAGCATAAACGAAATTTCGTTTGAATCCACGGGGTGCATCTTACCATCGTAAACGATAACGCGAACATCACGGGCATAAGAACCGGTGAGCGGGCCGCGCTCCATACGCTCCATAACACCCTTGAGGATAGCGGGCATAAAGCGGGCATCGATAGAACCACCCACGATACTGTTTACAAATACCAACTTACCACCCCACTCCAGAGTAACCTCCTCGGTAGCCTTGGCGTTGATTTTGAACTCCTGGCCGTTGAAGCGGTAAACCTCCTGCAATGGCTGGCCCTCCTCGTAAGGCTCCACAATCATATGAACCTCGCCGAACTGGCCTGCACCACCACTCTGTTTCTTGTGACGATAGTCGGCACGCGCAGCCTTTGTAATGGTTTCGCGATAAGGAATCTTGGGCTCCTCATAAACAACCTGAATCTTCTCCACATTCTCCAAACGCCATTTCAATGTACGCAAGTGGAACTCACCCTGGCCCGAAACGATTGTCTGGCGCAACTCCTTGGACTGCTCTACACGCCAAGTGGGGTCCTCCTCGTGCATACGGTTGAGCGCCTGCATAAGTTTCTCCATCTCGCTTTCGTTAACAGGCTTGATGGCACGTGAATATTTTGATGCGGGATATTTTACAAGAGAGAATCTGTTGTTGGCGTCCTTGTCGTTAAGTGTGTTACCGATGCGCACATCCTTCAACTTAACGGTACAGCCAAGGTCACCGGCCTTCAACTCATCTACAGCAGTGCGGTTGGCACCTGCGCTGCAATATATCTGTGCGATACGCTCCTTTGAGCCTCTGTCGGCATTCACAAAATCCATACCGGGCTTCAATGTACCGCTGATTACCTTGAAATAGTTAACCTCACCGATGTGGGGCTCAACCGATGTCTTGTAGAAGAACAACGATGTGGGAGCATTGCTGTCGTAAGGAACGGTAACACCATCCACATTAACGGGCTGAGGCATATCATCAACCTCGGGAGCCACGTTGGCAAGGAACTCGAGCAAACGGCTTACTGCAACATCGGTGGCAGCAGAGCAGCAGAGTACGGGATATACGCTGCCTGTAGAGAGGCCCAAACGTGCACCCATACGGATATCGTCGGTAGAGAGGTCATCTGAATCGAAGAATTTGTTCATCAACTCCTCCTCGTTCTCGGCAGCCTTCTCAACAAGCTCGGTGTGCAGAGATTTTGCTCTTTCAACCTGGTCGGCAGGGATATCCTCAACCATAGGGGGCTGACCTTCGGCTGTCCAAGTGAGTTTCTTCATCAAGAGCACGTCGATGATAGAATTGAAGCCGGGGCCTGCGGCAACGGGATACTGCACGGGCACCACCTTTGAGCCATATATCGACTGCAACTGCTCGATTACGTTGTCGTAATCGCACTTTTCGTTATCCACCTGGTTCACCACGAACATAGCGGGCTTCTTCATCTTCTGAATATAACGGAAGCAGTTCTGTGTACCCACCTCAACACCATACTGGCCATTGATGACAACCATCGCAAGGTTACAAACCTCGAGGGCGCACACCATACCTCCTGCAAAGTCGTCTGAACCCGGGCAATCTATGAGGTTCAGCTTTTTATTCGCCTGCTCCACCTGGAATACGGTGGTAAATACAGAGTAGCCATACTCCTGCTCCACAGGGAAATAGTCGCTTACGGTATTCTTTGCCTCTACCGTACCTCTACGTTTTATGATACCACCCTCATAGAGCATAGCCTCTGTGAGAGTGGTTTTTCCAGAGCCTGAACATCCTACGATTGCAATGTTCTTGATTTCGTTAGTTTGATAAGTTTTCATATTGTTTTTGCTATTTTGGTTAGTTTGTTATAAAAGCGGTAGCAATGTAGGAAATTTTGGGTAGATAAGCAAATAGATTTGAAAGGTTTTTCAAAAAAGAGATAAAAAAATTATCTTCGCGGGCAAAAGGGAAACCAATGGCAGGCATATACATACACATACCGTTTTGCAAACAGAGGTGCCGATACTGCGCCTTCTACTCCACCACACTGCACGCACTGCACGACAGCTACACAGCGGCTCTTTGCCGCGAGATAGAGCAGCGCAAGGAGTATGCCGGCGGCGAGCCTGTCGAAACCATATACCTGGGGGGCGGCACCCCGTCGCTGCTCACCGAGGAGCACCTTGCAAATATTCTAAAAGCCATAAACGGCAACTACCGCATCGCCCCCAACCCCGAAGTAACCATCGAGTGCAACCCCGACGACCTCACACCCGCCTACGCGGCAATGCTCGCCCGTTTAGGGTTCAACCGCATAAGTATGGGCGTGCAGAGTTTTTGCGACGAGCAATTGCGCCGCTTGGGCCGCCGCCACACAGCCGAGGGAGCACGCGAGGCTGTGCACAACGCTCGGGCTGCGGGGTTCCGCAACATAAGCATCGACCTTATGTTTGCCCTCCCCGGCTCCACCCCCGCACAATGGGCGGCCGACCTGCGCAGCGCCATTGAGTTGCGGCCCGAACACATTTCGGCATATAACCTCACATACGAAGAGAACACACCACTCTACCGCGCCCTGCAAAAGGGAGAAATAGCAGAGTTGAGCGAGGAGGAGAACCTCACGCAGTTCAATATGCTCATAGAGCAGATGAAGGCAGCAGGTTACCGCCACTACGAAATATCCAATTTCGCCCGCCCCGGCCACGAAAGCCGCCACAACAGCAGCTATTGGCACGACATTCCCTACATAGGCTGCGGAGCAGGTGCCCACTCCTACGACGGCACATCGCGCGGTTGGAACATCGCCGACGTACAATTATATATAAAAGGAATAAAGAACAGCTGCCCTGTTTTCGAGGTGGAGCAACTAAGCAACGAAGAACATTACAACGACGCCGTGCTCACCCGCCTACGCACAGCCGACGGCCTGCCCGCAGAGTGGGTAAAAGAGAAGTTCGGGCACACCTTATATAATTATATGATGCAGGCAGCCCGCAAAGAGATAGCCGCCGGCAACCTGTGCCAAACGCCCGACGGGCGCTTCACACTCACCCCCAAAGGCATATTTGTGAGCGATGCAGTGATAAGGGAGTTCATTTATGTATAAAAGGTTGCTCTTGAGCAACCTTTTATACATAATATAAGATAAGGATTAATAGCGGGAGGGTGGCGAGCAGGTTTCCCATTGCGATTGCCCGATTATTACTCCATAAGATGCAGCCTCGCTACGCACCTTGCGCATTTCCCCTTGAATACGAATCAAAAGTGTCCTCATACCCGATTGATAAACAACCGATTCGTCTGCTTTGTGCTTATTTATATGCAAATCACTACCATTGCCGGATTTCACAATATCCACCAAATCTTCATAGCACGACCTTGCTTGATTTTCCCACCTTGCATAATGCTCCCTATACTGTTCGGGAGAAAGTTTGCCACGATATTCATCATCGGCAGAGAAGCTAAAGGCATCATTATAGCCATTGGAAAAAGAACTTACATCAATATAATCCACACTGCAAAAACCGGTAGTTTCATTGTGATAAGTTACAGCCCCCGTTTCAAAATCAATCGTTGTTATCACCTTCACCATTCCTCTATAATCGCACCTGCTGCACAGCGTAGTACCATTACACATACTGCAAGTTATATAATGAGGGCTGGAATATCCCCCATAATTCTTACCTCCTTGTCCGTGGCACATAGTGCATTTTTGAGTACCATGACACGTAGCACATTGGGTATAAGTAATTCTCGTTATATGGTTCTTGCTATAAGCCACTTCGGAATAGCCATTATGAAGTTTTATATAATTGACATTATCGAACTTGTCATCGGGGAGTGTTGTATAACTGCTTACAACTTGTCCGCCCGAACCATAACATTTAGAACATTTTCCATTACCGTGGCAAATGGGACACACATTATAACGCGCATACATACCATAACCGGACATCATTCCACCTTGCCCACGGCACATACTACAACTCTTACTACCCCTGCAAGACCAACAATCTGAATATCGGGTATAGGTTACAGTACCATCACTGTTGTTCCGTTTTTCTGTGCGATAATTCATATTACCGTAAGTTTGAGAAAAAGCAACAACAGCAACCATCATAAAAATGGTAAAGAACGACATTTTTAATTTCATCATACTATTTTATTATGGTAAAAGTGGTTAAATCCAAAGTATATTCCCTTTGAGAAATATTGGCATAAGACAAGTCCATATATTATTATAACCTCGCGTTTATCATTATGCCTGTCGCAAAGTTTACATAAATTATTTGAAAAAACAATATTCTATACAAATTAAAAAGTATCAGCATAGCCACGGCTATGCTGATACTTTTTAATTATGCAAATGATTATTACATCAAGCTGTTGGCAAGTGCAAGAATCTCCTCACCGATAGCATCGGCAGCCTCCTGTGTGGGACCCTCTGAATAGATGCGAACAATGGGTTCGGTGTTGCTCTTACGCAAGTGTACCCATTTGTCGGGGAAGTCGAGCTTCACACCATCCACGGTGTTAATCTCGGCCTTGCCTGCGTATGTAGCCTTAATCTTCTCCAGGATGGCATCAACATCGCAACCGGGTTTCAAATCTATGCGGTTCTTACCCATAAAGTATGCGGGATATGTGGCGCGCAACTCGCTCACGGTCTTTTTCTCGTGTGCAAGGTGGCTGAGGAACAAGCAGATACCAACCAAAGCGTCGCGGCCTGCGTGGCAAGCGGGATAGATAACACCGCCATTACCCTCGCCACCGATAACGGCGTTGGTCTCGCGCATCTTGGTAACCACGTTCACCTCACCCACAGCCGAAGCCGAGTACTGGCAGCCGTGAGCATTGGTAACATCACGCAAAGCGCGTGTGGAGCTCAAGTTCGAAACGGTGTTGCCGGGGGTGTGTTTCAATACATAGTCGGCAACGGTTACAAGGGTGTACTCCTCGCCATACATTTCGCCGTTCTCGCAGATGATAGCCAAGCGGTCAACATCGGGGTCCACAACGAAAGCAACATCGTTGCCACCCTTTGCCATAAGGCCCATAATGTCACCCAAGTTCTTTGCAAGAGGCTCGGGATTGTGCTGGAAGTCGCCTGTGGGCTCGCAATAGAGTTTATCTACCTTTGTGATACCGAGTTTCTCGAACAGGCGGGGAAGGATAACACCACCTACAGAGTTCACGCAGTCGATAGCCACCTTGAAGCCTGCAGCCTTTATAGCCTCAACATCCACAAGGGGAAGAGAGAGAACTGCATCAATGTGTTTCTCGTCATATGTCTCATCGAGGCGGTACTTGCCAAGTGTCTCAACGTCGGCATAGTCGAACTCCTCGGCTGCAGCAATGCGAAGAACCTCCTGGCCCTCGGCTGCATTGAGGAACTCGCCCTTCTCGTTCAACAGTTTGAGAGCGTTCCACTGGCGGGGGTTATGGCTTGCAGTGAGGATGATACCGCCACAAGCATCTTCCATAGTAACGGCAACCTCGGTTGTGGGGGTTGAAGCAAGACCTATGTCAACAACATCGAAGCCCATACCCATAAGGGTACCGCAAACGATTTTGTTCACCATACTACCCGACAAACGGGCATCGCGGCCCACAACAATCTTGTTGCTTGTCTTGGTTGTTGTCTTACGAATCAGCGCTGCATACGCCGAAGTCAATTTCACTACATCCAGAGGAGTCAAACCCTCATCGGCTCTACCACCGATAGTACCTCTGATACCTGAAATAGATTTAATAAGTGTCATACAAATTTATGATTAGTAGTTTATTGATTATTCGGGTTGAAATTTTATGTTGTAAAAGCAGGGATAGACGTATGTTGCCGCCATAGATGTACCCTCGCTGTGCGGAACTATTATATTTATCTCGGCAAGGTTGGCCTGGCTGCGTGTAAAATAGAGATATGGCATTGCCACCAGCCAGCCTGTGGGCACGGCAGTTGTACCGTATGTGTCATACATCACACCAAATGCAAACGAAGCCGAATAATTGCCGCCATCGTTCACCACCGTCATTTCGTCGGGAGCAGATTTGTCCAAATTTGAAGAGAAAGTCTCTTCATCCATTATCGCATACTCGGTATATTTTACCAAAAGGTTCATCGATGCACCATCGGCAACCTTTTTTGCAGCCACATTCTCATACTCGGGGCGACGCGGGTTGGGATTCTTTACAAACTGCACATACACATTATCGAGCAAGACATACTCGTTATTATCCACATTGGTAATGGAATCCTGTTCCAGAAATTCACTTTTAGATATCACGGAGATACCCTCAGAGATTATGAAATTGTTTATGGCTGCACGCTCCTTATCCTTCATTTCCGAATACGACACACCATCGTCACACGCCACAAAAAGCATAGCAAGCAGTGGCATCAACAGCACAAAAATCCAACGGTTTTTACTCATAACAGTCTTAAATATAAACTCTAATACTCAAAATCATTCAAAAATACTATTTTGCCACGAAAAAGCAAAAACAAATATAAAAATTTTTGCCCGTATTGTAAACAATTATTCAAAATAATGCACAAAACCCACCTGCAGCCGCCATCATTCGGCAGTGAGTTCTTTTCTATAGGCATTCAGTGCCTTCAAGAATTTATCCACAGCCACCTCCATAGTGTCGTGCACCTCGCCGCCCGATGCATTCTTGTGCCCGCCGCCACCAAAGAACTCTGCCGCAAGCGTATTGCAGGGGAAATCGCCCACACTGCGCAGCGACACATTTATCTTGCCTGGTAACTCCTCGCGCAAGAAGCAGGAGAAGCGCACACCCTTCTTTTGCAACGGCATATTCACAAGCCCCTCGGTGTCGCCTTTGGAGACATTAAAGCGCATCAACTCATCGTGGGTGAGGGTTATGAGCGCGGCGTTCGATTTGGGATAGAATTTTAGTTTCGAATAGAGTACATAACCCATCAGTCTCAAACGCGATGTGGAGTAGTTGTAGAAGACCTTTCTATAAATCAAGTCCTTGTCTATGCCGGTTGCTATAAGTTCGGCCACAATAAGATATATATCCTTACGGTTCGAAGCATAGGCAAACGAGCCCGTGTCGGTCATCATACCCGTGTAAATTGCCTGTGCCATATGCTGCGACAGAGCGCCCGCGCCCGAAAGGCGATAGATGACACGGAACACAAGTTCCGATGTAGAGCAAGCCTCGGGAGCCGACAGCGAGAGCAGAAACGCATCCTCGGGATGTAGATGGTGGTCTATAAGCACTTTAGGTGCCGATGCCGCAGCCACGGCATCACCCAGCACACCCAGGCGGGGTATGGAATTGAAATCGAGGCAAAAGATAACATCGGCAGCAGCCACAAGCTCACGCGCGTGCTCTTCGGCAGTCTCGTAAACAACCATTTCACTTGCAGCAGGCAGCCAGGCAAGAAATTCGGGATAGCTGTTGGGCAACACCACATTGGCAGTCTTGCCGATGCTGCGCAGATAGAGCATCATAGCAAGCGAGGAGCCCACCGCATCGCCATCGGGGTTTTTGTGGGCCACCACCACAAATTTTTCATTCTCGTTTATAATAGTGCGCAGAGCATCCATCTGCTCTTGCGGTATCAGCCATTCAAGCATCATAGATATTTTTTTATTAATGCGAAGATAGCAAAAAGCCCCCTCACCTACAAGGGAAAAGAGAAAAACATTATTTACCGCGCATAGTCTCCACCGAGAAACTGCCGTCGGCAGCCTTTAATTTCACCGCGCCAAGTTGCGAAATATCTATACAACCAACGCCCGCTGCACCACACTCCCGCAACAGTCTGCGGCGGCTGCCCGCATAGAGTGAGCCGTCGAGCACAATGCACGATGCAGGATAGACCTCGAGCAGCCTCTCCACAGGCCCCAAGAACCCCCTGCACAGCCAAAGCACATCCACGGGATGTTGCAAGCTGTCGCTCAGCCAGCAATCATCCGCAAGCAACTGCATACGCACACCGGCAAATGAAAGCAGGCCGTCAGAGTAGCTCACACAGCTATCAGTGTATGGCGACTCCAACCACCGCACAGAGGTTATGCCCTCCCTCTCCATAAAGGGAACAAGCACCCTATCGGCATCGGAATCGAATTTGGGAACAGAAGATACCACATACCCCTCACCGCCCTGTGGCAACACAAGCGCAGCACCCGATTTATTGTTATTAAACAGCAAAACAGAATCGGAATAATCGGCGCCTTTATCTGTAAAAATATTTAACATCACAGTTACCACGGCAGCCATAGATATTAAGGCAGCAAACAGATATCTGCGGCGCATAACACAATAGAAAAACGCAACAAGCATAAATGCCGTGAAACAGGCCCCTGCAACACCCACCTGCGGCAGCATAACCGACGCAGCAGGCAGCGATGCCACAAACTCCACCACCCCATTCATAAAAGCGAGCAACCACGACAACAGCCACGCAACGCACTGCTGCACAAGGGGAACAGGCACCGTTACCCACAGCTGAACAACAAGCGTCATAAGCACCGTGGCAAGCGGCACCAGCAACAGGTTGGCAAAAAGGAAATATAGTGGAAACGTGCCAAAATAGTACCACACAAAGGGCAACACACCCACCTGTGCCGAAAAGGAGACCGCAAGCAGCGACACCGCCGAGCGATAGAGCCTGCCGTGCTTGTTGCAACCAAACAGTTCCCTCAACCACGGCGTGAGCAATATAATGGCAAGCACCGCCGAAAAGGATAGCTGAAAACTAATATCGAACAACAAACGTGGCGAGAAGAGCAGCATAACCATTGCCGCAAAGGCCAAGGAGTTGAGCGACGAACTATCCCTACGCAGGCAGCGCCCCACCGACACAAGCGAAAAGAGCACTGCGGCACGTACAATCGACGGAGTGAGCCCTGCCACAAAGGCAAAAACCCACAAGAGCAACAAGGCTAACAGTTCGCGGGCAATATACCACTTGCGGCTGCCGCCTGCAAGCCCCAGCAAAGTGACCACCACCATATAAAAGAGGCCCAAATGCAGGCCCGAAAGAGCCAACAAGTGGCTCACACCCGCATCGGAATAGACCTCCTTGAGTTCCTGTGAAAAGCCCCGCTTTTCACCTACCGAAAAGGCTGCAAGCAATGAGAGAGCATTCCCCTCGAACCCCTGCCGCTCATACATTTTCACGATATCGTCACGCAGGGCCAACGCACGCATTTGGAGCGACACATTACCCATACCCACACTCTGCCATCCGCCAACAGGCAGAAATACAGAGCCGCTCACGCCCTTCAAACGCATATAGCGCTCCACGTCGAACTCTGCGGGATTACCCGCATTGCGAGGGTTCTCAATCACAGCCTCAAAACGAACCTTTTCGCCCACACGCAATGCTTCGGCCTCCACGCTGTTGGCAAAAAAGATATTCACACGCCCTTCACTGCGTTCATCGGCAGCCGAGCCATCATCTGCCACAACATAGGCAAGCGCCCTTGTGGCAACGCCGCCCATATAAGGAACCTCAAGCAACTGCGCCTCACAAGCCACCTTGCGGCCACTCCACCGAGGAGTCTCAACCGCCTTGTCGCAAGTAATCACAAAGAGCCCTATAGCCAGCATCGCACCCGTAGCACCTACGCCGAAAAGCCACGCAGGCAGGCGCGACGAAAAGCCCGCCGCCACTGCAAGAAGCGACAAAGCAAACAAGGTGGCCGTGTGCAACAAATCAACATTGCACAGCCACCCTATTACAATTCCGCCAATCAGCGGCAACGCCAATTTAAGCAGAGGATAGTTCTTTATATCAAATTCAAGCACAATCTACTACAAGGCACGCAGTGCGGTAATTACCGCCTCGGGGTCTTCTGCCTTGAACACGGCATTACCCGCCACAAGCACATCGGAGCCCGCGGCAGCCAACAAGGCCCCCGTCTCCACATTCACACCGCCATCTACCTCTATCACAGCCTTTGAGCCCGTTTTCTCAATGAGTTCACGCAATTCGCGCACCTTCTCCACTGTGTGCGGAATAAACTTTTGTCCGCCGAAGCCGGGGTTCACACTCATTAGCAGTACCAGGTCGAGGTCGGCAATAACATCCTTGAGCATACACACGGGAGTGGAGGGATTCAATGTAACACCCGCCATCATACCGGCGTCTTTAATCTGCATAATTGCGCGATGCAGATGCACGCAAGCCTCGTAATGGATATTCATCACACGGGCATTCAATGCCTTTACCGCATCGAGGTAGTTCATAGGATTCACCACCATCAAATGCACATCGAGCGGCTTGCTGCAAAGTTCAGCCACATATTTAAGCACGGGAGGGCCAAATGATATGTTAGGCACAAACACGCCATCCATAATATCAATGTGCAACCAATCGGCATCGCTGCGGTTTATCATCTCCAAATCCTTATGCAGGCAACCAAAATCGGCCGACAGCAACGAGGGGGATATAATCTGGCTCATAATTCACAAGTATTAGTTGATAATGCGAAGATAGCACAAAGCAGAATCAAATACAAATACACCGAAACAAAAATGCTTTTTATGAAAATAAAACCATTGCGCGCATATACATTATAAAATAAACAGAAAAACACGATGCTATTTGCATTTATTTTTGTTTATTTGCATTTTGGAACAAAATCTGCGCAAAATTTAATTTTATATATAACTTTAATTTAATTATTTTATGAAAACCAAAAAATTGTTTTTGTATATGTTTGCGTTAGTCGCGAGCATTACAATTCTTTGGGCAGGAGCTCCGGCACTGGGTATCACCTCCACCGGCACGCCCGAGAACGGCAAGAAGTACTACATCTATGCCGACACCTATCAGAACGGCAAGTATGTACCCCGCTTCTTCTACAACAACGGCGGTACATTGGCATTGAGCACTGCTGCCGACGAGAGTAACAACAACTACGTGTGGACCTGTACAGTAGATGCCAACGGCAAGTACACCTTCCAGAACGTAGGCGACAACACCAAGTATCTGGCACACAAAGCACTCGCCGATGCTGCTTACAACTTCACACTTGGCAAAACAGCAGCAAGCCACGCCGGTACCACCATCTGGTCCGACGGAGCAAGCCGTTATTTTGTAACAAAGAACGACGGTAGCACATTCGACCAAGCAACCGGCACATACAACCAAGCAAGCAGCGACTATTGCACCGATTATGTGTTTGTTGAGTATGTAGAGCCCAGTGGCAACCAGCTGACAATCACAGCCAACTATCCCGGTGCAGGCGAATTCCGTGTAGCGGGCGAGGTTGCAACGCTCCCCTATAACAAATGGGAAAATACAGTAGCTATCCCAATCACCATCACGGCAACAGCCAACAGCCCCTACACATTCTTGGGCTTCTTCAATGGCGAAGAGAACTTGGGCAAGGAATACACCATCGAGGCCCTCGATGCTAACCTGAGCATTGAGGCACGTTATAGCCTCGACGTATTCTCGGCCGACCTCAGCAACCCCGTTCCCGTGCGCCTTTACAACAGCCGCGACAAGGACTATGCCATAAAGATGAACACAGCGGCAAGCTACACAAGCAATGCGGTGAACAGTGGCAACGGCACATACGGCGAGAACGAGATTTGGTACCTCGTAGGTAATGCCGAATCGTTCAAGATGTACAGCCGCACAGCAGGTACCGACCTTGCAGTAACCCTTGCAGGCACTACAAGCGGTTCTGCAGCCACCCTCACAACCACCGGCACCGATTTGTGCTTGGTATCACAGGCCGACGGTTCATTTGCAATATGCCCCGTAGCCAACAAAGATCAAAGCTTTAATATGCACGGCGGTAAAGGCAACAACATAAAATTATATGCCTCAACCGACGGCGGTTCAAAATGGCTCATCAAAAAGATTGATACAAGCAAAGCTCTAAAGATTAACTACAACGCACAAACCGAGGGTGGTTACGAGCAGAACTACAAGATAGGCGAGCTCGCCATTAACGTCGATGGCAACAAAAGCACCTCGATGCTCGAAAAGACAACTATCCCCGCATCGTCAGATGCTATGTACCTGCCCGAGGGCGCAGTATTTGGCATATCTACAGGCTTTATGTGCCACGGCTGGACAATGGACATCAACGGCAGCGAGGCCATAGCCGAGCAGGCACTGCCCGAGGGCGGCCTCACAGTTAATGTAAACATAGCAGTGGATACCGACAACAAATATCAGTACCTCTACTACTCACCCGGCCCCAACGGCAAGCCTTACCGTATTCCCGCCATTACAACCACAGCCAATGGCTATGTATTTGCAATAAACGACTACCGCCCCTGCGGTAACGACATAGGTTTCGGCGAGGTAGACCTCGTAATGCGCCACAGCACCGCTGCCGGCAGCGAGTGGGACGGCCACAGCTGGACAGAACCCGTAACCATAGCCGACGGTTTGGGACACACCAACGAGGGTATATGGAAACTCGGTTTCGGCGACCCCGCAATAGTAGCCGACCGCGAGAGCAATCAAGTGCTTGTAATGAGCGTATGCGGTAACCGCACCTGCTGGAAGGGTAACTACGGTGCAGGCACAGACGAGAACCCCGAAAACCCCAACCGCGTTTCTCGTCTCTACATCACATTCAACGAGAGCACACAGCAGTGGGAGGTGGGCGAGCCCGAAGAGGTTACATACAGTATCTACCCCCTCTTTGACGACGAAGAAGGCAACCACCACGTAGGCTCGCTCTTCATTGGCGCAGGCCGCATAGCACAGAGCAGCAAGATTAAAGTGGGCACCCACTACCGTATTTACTGCGCAGTGTGGGCAGTTGCTACAGGCAGCGGCCGTCACCACAACTACGCCATCTATTCCGACGACTTTGGAAAGACTTGGAATCTCCTTGGCGAGCTTGGCAACGACTACAATGACAGCCCTGCCCCCTATGGCAACGAGCCTAAGTGCGAGGAGTTGCCCGATGGCAGCGTGCTCCTTAGCAGCCGCAAAGGATATGGCCGTTACTTCAACGTATTCCACTACACCAACGTTGAGACAGGCGAAGGTACCTGGGACGGCGTTGTAGCTACCGATGCTGTTGGCGACCTAAAATGGGGCAGCAACGACACCAATGGTGAGCCTTTGCGTGTGGGCAATGTACTCTTCCAGTCGGCCCCCACAGGCAGCGACAGAAGCGATGTGTCAATATTCTACAAGGTATTGAGCAACGACGCAGCAGACTATACACCCACCAAACTGTCAAGTGGTTGGACCGAGATTGAAATCTCAGACGAATCTTCGGCCTACTCATCAATGGCACTTCTCCCCGACAACGAGACACTTGCCATCTACTACGAGGAGGCCCCCGGCGGTTACTCAATGGTATATCTGCCCCTTAAATTAAAGGAGATACTCCTCGCCGATGTTTACGACGCAATTTCTGCACTCCCCCCCACATACGCAAGCGAGGCAAGCCCCGTATGGCACAACATCAAGTTCAGCGCCAGTGGCGATGTACTCAGCGACCAAGGCGCAGGCAACAACGCTGCAACTGCAACAGCCGAGGAGACCGATGCTTGTATGTGGAACATTGTGGGAACAAAAGAAGGTTTCTACCTTGTGAGCAAGCTTGGTAACTACCTTGCATACGACGCTGCAAGCAACCGTTACAAAACAACAGCCACCAAGAGCGAGAAGGTGATTCTCACACTCAAAGAGAACATCAAAGGCAGCTGGGAGATTATGCGTAAAGGCGCAAGCAAATCTATGAGCCGCATAGCAGCCACACGCTCAATCACAGGCGAGGTTGCCGATGCCGACATTCTTGGCGATGCCAACCAAATTGCATTCCTCGACCTCACACCCGAGGTTTACGACCCCGCAATCTTCTCAACCGAGGCCGAGCCCGTGTGGTATCAGGTTATTTTCCAAAACGGCAAATGGGCCCTCACCGACCAAGGTTCCGAGCAAAATGCCCTCACCGCAGCAAGCGACAGCGATGCCGACACCCAAAAATGGCAGTTCATCGGTACCCCTGAGAGCTTCTATATGAAGAGCAAGAACGGCTACTGGCTTGGATACAGCACAAGCACAACGTTCTACTACTCCACAACCGAGGCCAACAAAGTTGAGTTGAGCCTATTCAAAACCTCAAACAGCAGCTACACAGGTTCTTACGAAATACAGCGTGTAGGCGCAAGCAAATGTATGAATATGTTCCAGGGTGCAGCAGCCGGGCACAAAATCAGCGACTGGGATAAAGGCGATGGTGGCAACCCCTTACAGTTTGTAGAAACACCCGCATTCTTCTCAACCGAGGAGGCCCCCTCATACTGGTGGGTTGAGTTCTTCACCGGCAATGCCCTGTTGGAGGACAAAGGCGCAGGCAACAATGCTATGACAGCTACAAAGAGCTACACCGACAGCAAGCTGTGGGCCCTCATAGGTGGCGCCGGTGAGTTCAAGATGAAGAGCAAGAGCGGCAACTACCTCTCTTGGAACGGCAGCCGTTTCGCCACATCGGCATCGGCCGATGATGCAGCCACACTCATCTTGCACAACAACAGCAACGCCGGTTGCTACGAGATACAGCTCAGCGGCAGCACATATATGAACCAAAACGGTGGTGCAGGCGCAGGCAAAGAACTTGGTGTGTGGAACAAGGGCGACGTTAACAACCCTGTTATGTTTGTGGTTCCCGAAAAAGACGCTGTGATACCCGCAGAGTTCAGCATAGCAGCATCAAGCGCAGCAGCCCCTGCCGAGAAGCTCACACTGTGGTACACACAACCCGCCACATCAACAGGCGTTTCAAACACTTGGATGGAGTACTCACTCCCCATTGGTAACGGCCAGTTCGGTGGTTCACTCTTTGGTGGCGTGGCACGCGACGAAATCCTCTTCAACGACAAGACACTGTGGAGTGGTGGCCCCGACAGCTATGGTTACTACCTACCCTTCGGTTCTGTATATATCGACGATATCAGCGGCAAGTTCACCACCAACGACAGCAAGCAGGTGAAGAACTACTACCGCGACCTCAACCTTGCCACTGCAACCGGAACCGTTACATACGAGGACAACGACGGTGTCAAATACACCCGCCAGTACATTGCAAGCAACCCCGACAAGGCTGTCGTAACCAAGATTACCGCATCGGAGGCAGGCAAACTGTCGTTCCGCATCACAATGGTAAGCGGCAAACCCACAGTAAATGCCAAAACGACCTATGCAAACGGCTATGCACAGTTCACAGGCAAATTGCAGACAGTGAGCTACAATGCCACACTCAAGGTTGTTGCCAAGGGCGGTATCACATCGAGCGGTGCCGACGGTATCACCGTTGAAGAGGCCGACGAGGTACTCCTTGTTCTTGTTGGTAGCACCGACTTTGTGGGCAACATCGCATCGCACGTAAACGGCAATGCCGACAACCTCCCCGCCGACAATATGGCACAGGCCGATGCAGTGGCCCAGAGAGGCTGGGATGCCGTATATGCCGACCACGTAGCCGACCACCAAAAATACTTCAATCGCGTGACACTGGAACTTGACGGCGTGCAGAACAACCTGCCCACTAACGAGCTCATTACAGCCTACAACGCTGCGAGCGGCACACGTAACCATATGCTCGAGCAGCTGTATTATAACTACGGCCGCTACCTCTCTATAGCATCGTCACGTGGAGTGGACCTCCCCAACAACCTGCAAGGTATTTGGAACAACACCTGCACGCCACCTTGGCACAGCGATATCCACGCCAACATCAATGTGCAGATGAACTACTGGCCCGTTTCAGCAGGTAACCTCAACGAGATGTATGAGCCCTTCCTCAACTACATCATCAACGAGGCTGCACAGCCCGAGTGGCAGAACAGAGCCACTATCGCCGGGCAAACTCGCGGCTGGACATGCCTCACCGAGAACAACATCTTCGGTGGTATCAGCGGTTTTGCACCCAACTATGTAATTGCCAACGCTTGGTATGTAACCCACCTGTGGCAACACTACCGCTACACACTCGACAAGACCTATCTTGCAAAGGCATTCCCTGCAATGAAGGGAGCATCACTCTTCTGGGCCGACCGTATGGTCCCTGCCGAGGACGGCACATACGAGTGCCCCAACGAGTACTCGCCCGAGCACGGCCCCGGTAGCGAGAATGCCGTAGCCCACGCACAGCAGATTGCTTGGGAGTGTCTCGACAACACCATTAAGGCTGCCGATATTCTTGGCGGTGTTTCTGCCGGCATCATCACAGAAGATGATTACAACCTCTTGAAAGACCGCTTGGAGAAGATGGACAAAGGACTTGCAACAGAGGAATACGATGGTAGCTGGGGCGACACATACAACGGCGTTGCAACCGGCAGCGAGATTCTGCGTGAGTGGAAATACACAAGTACATTTGCCACAGGCGCAGGCATTGAGAAGGGCCACCGCCACATGTCTCACTTGATGGCCCTCTACCCCTTCGGTCAATTGACACCTGCAAGTGAATTCTTCGAGCCCGCAATCAACTCAATGAAGTTGCGTGGCGACGAATCTACCGGTTGGTCAATGGGTTGGAAGATTAACCTGTGGGCACGCGCTCTTATGGGCGACCGTTCACACGCTATTCTGCGCAAGGCATTGAAGCACTCAACAAGCTACGGCACCGACCAGTCGCAGGGTGGTATCTACTACAACCTCTACGACTCACACGCACCCTTCCAGATTGATGGTAACTTTGGTGCCTGCTCGGGTATCAACGAGATGTTGTTGCAGAGCCACACCGACGTTATCGACATTCTCCCCGCACTCCCCACCGAGTGGAGCAAAGGATATGTAACAGGCCTTAAAGCCGTGGGCGACTTCACCGTAAGCATCAAGTGGGAAGGCAACCAAGCACGCTTGGTAACCATCACCAACAACCAAGGCCAGCCCTGCTACGTTAAGTGCAACGGATTGGATAAGGCAACAGTAACAGTGAACGGTGCAGCCACAGCCATTGGCGAGACAAAGACCGTGAACGGCCTCGAGTGCTACCAGATAGCATCGGCAGCCGGTGACGAGATTGTTATAGACCTCTCAAATGCCACACAGGTCGATAAGAGCGCCCTTGAGGCACTTATTGCACAGACCGAGAACCTCGTAAACGAGTGCTTCGACTACTACGCAACCGAGGTAGCCCTCGCAACCACCGAGGGCAACGACTACTACGTATCGACCAACGCCGACCAAAACACCGGTGGCGGTGCCAACGATGGTGGCGGTATAGCAGCGCTTGTTGATAACAACACAGGCACATACTTCCACACACGTTGGGGAGGTACTGAAGTAAGCGAGCCTCACCACATACAAGTAGACTTAGGCGACGGTAATGCAACATCGTCATTCCGTTTCAGCTACACACCGCGTAACGGCTCACCTGCCCCCACAGCTATGACTATCTACGGTAGCAACGATGGCAGCACATTTACCGACGTAATTGCCACCATCAACAGCGGGTTGCCTGCACACAACTCGGGTATCAAATACACATCGAGCCCCATAACAGCCGAGAACGAATACCGTTACATACGCTTCAGCGTAACAAACTCAAAAGGTCCCGGTAACAACAACTACGGTGGCCAGTACTTCTTCGGTATGATGGAGTTCGACCTTATGCCCCGCACCGCAGAGCCCGTGAACAACTACCCCGATGCAGTAAACGTACCCACCGCAGCAGCAAATGCACAAGCAGCCGTAGCAACAGCTAACGAGGCACTTGCGGCTACACAGAGCGCCACCGAGTACGAGGCATCGTTGAAGGCATTGCAAACAGCATATGACGAATTGGTAGCAGCCATTGCAAGCGGCAGCAGCCCCGTATTACTCACCACCGACGCCAACAACCCCATTGTATATAAAATAGGTATCAAGCGCAGCGATGTTTCGGTATTGCAGTACGACCTTGCATCGAAGATGGTGGCCGTAACCAACTACAGCGAGGGCAACAACGCACAGGGTTGGTACTTCACCGCGGGCAGCGCCGACGGTAAGATATTCATTCACCCCTACATTGGCGGTGGCGACGTTCTTGCAGCAAGCAGCACAAGCAACGCAGCCGCAGCAGTGTGGTCGGCAGTAAAAGGCACCGAGGACCACGAGGAGTGGAAGATAACAGTTGTAAACAGCGACAACGGCACATACAACATAAAGGCCGGTGACGACAGCAACTACTTCAGCAACAACGGTGGTACAAGCAACAAGATGGGATTCTGGAGCGGCAACTCAGACACCGACACAGGCTCACTCTTCACCTTCACCCGCATAAACCTCGATGGCGGTATATGGTACAACACCCTTGTGGCATATAACAACTATGCAACAGTCGAAAGCTACCCTGAGGGCGACGCACTCGGATACTACAGCAACGGCGCAGCATACACCGCAGCTAAGGCGGCAGCAGTGGCCACCCTTGCAAGCGAATACGCAGGCGAGAGCGACTACAAGCAGGCCTACACCGAGCTACGCGCAGGCAACGAAGCAGTTGTGTTCAACACACCCCAAGCAGGCCACTACTACAAGCTGAAGGGAAAAGTAAGCGGCAAGTACATAGATGCAAGCGGCGTTACAAGCGGCAAAATCAATATGAAATCAGCAGGCGAGTGCAACCCCGCCGGCGTGGTATTCTACCTCACCGAGGGCAATAAACTGCTCAGCTACTACACAGGTACCACCCTTGTAAACACATTCGGCATTGGTGGCACCATAGAAAATGGTAACGCTATCTACTTCAACCCGTCGGAGAGCGGCAACGCAGGCTACTTCACACTCAAAACCAACTACAGCGGTTCAAAATACATCTACGACAACGGCGGCAACGGATATATCGACCGCAACGGAGCCTACGCAGCAAATAACTGCGAATGGACAATAGAAGAAGTAACCGAGCTGCCCGTAACAGTGACAGCAGCAGGATATGCCACATTCTATGCGCCTGTTGAAACCACTATCCCCGACAATGCAGAGGCGTATTATGCAAGTGAAATTGAAGGTACAAGCACAAAGCTCACCCTCATCGAAGATGGTATTATCCCCGCAGGAACAGGAGTTATTTTCAAGGGCGAAGGCACATACAACCTTGCAATCGACCACAATGGCACAGCCGAAAGCATTGAGAACAATATGCTCACAGGTACCATCGAAAGAGCACTCATTACCAAGGAGAACAACAATGCATACTACATCCTTGGTGTGGTTGACAATGTTGTAGGTATGTATAACCCCGTAAATGGTGACGATGCCAACAAATTCTACAATGCAGGCCACAAGGCATATATGGTTGTAGAAGGTGCTTTACAGACTGCAGGCTACAGCTTCAGCTTCGACTGGGGTGGCACCACCGACATCGAAGGCGTTGAGGCAGAAGGCGAGGCCGCAACTGCTATTTACGACTTGCAAGGCCGCAAGGTCAATGAGATTACAGCACCCGGTTACTATATTATAAATGGTAAATTGGTTGGTGTAACACCCGAAAGCATAAAGTAAATAACTTACACACAGAAGTTCTATAAAAAATCATCGGCAACCGTTTGGTTGCCGATGATTTTTTATATTAACCTCAGTTGGATATAATATTTTCACTGCAGATTGGCGTGTTTGGCATACTTCTTATTACCTCGACCATACATCAAAAAAAGCAGACGAGCATCGTCGCAATGCTGCCGGTTCCCTTTTTAGAATTACTCCCTGCTTGTGAGAACTGCGGCAATAGGGTTCATTGCGCGGTCGCCTGTTGTAGGGGTATTAAATTGCTCCTCATTAGGAGGAGCAGGCTTGCGTTCTTCGCAAGACTGAGGAGGTTTTGTGTGTGCCCTAATAAATGATGTTGCGCTTGTTACACTGGTGCAACATCCTATTGGTGATTTGTCTTGCTTTTTAGTTTTTGGTGCTGATTATCGGTTGTTCTCTCTTTAACTATATTTCTTTCTCTCCTTTTGTACCGACAAAAGGAGCAAAAACTCTGCACCGGGTGCAATTATTCGTTGTCGCAGTCGCTGCGGTAACAGCAAACTGTTAGTTCTCGCTTGGTGCGCCAACTTCGTCACGCAGGGTTACAGCCTTTGCCTGCGGGCGCTGCGAAACTCGCTTGTTGAAAAACGGCATAGCATAACTGTTTACAAGTGATGCTATGCTATTCGTTTTTCAACTACACTCAGACATCCTCGCGCTATTTCC